>DASYPX010000130.1:0-26995 GCA_036006125.1 Pyrinomonadaceae bacterium
CCACCGCGCGCGATCGTCAACCGCACGTTTTGATCGGGCGAGGATTCGTTCACGAGACGGTTTAGCTTGCGGGTGCTCGTTACCGCTTCACCGTTGAATCCGACGATGACGTCGCCTTTGCGCAGGCCGGCTTTTTCGGCCGGGCTGTCCTTAACCACCTCCGTCACACCGACACCACGCACTTCACGCATTCCATAAGACGCCATGTTTTCTTTGCTGACGTCTTCGGCATGCACGCCGAGGAACGTGCCGCCCTGGAAGAAGAGCGTGAAATTTCGGTCAGCCTGCGGCGCCCACACGTCCGGATCGACATCGAAATCAAAGTCGAAATCAAAAGCGTTGTCGTCGAATGTCCATTCGGCTTTCGGGGCCTGTGGAGCTTTTGGAGATTTTGCCGCTTCAGGAGCCTTCGGCGCTTCCTGCGCCCTCACGATGCCGCCAATAATGAGACCGCAACTGAGAACAATTGAGAGAATCAGCAGCAGTTTGCGAATTGTCATACAGAGTCCTCCGATAGGGTTTTGTCCGATTTCACGCGGGACGGGAGGGGGAGTTCCAAATTGTTAACGGAGAGTTACAGAACCGCGAACGGTAGTGAGCGGGAAAATGGCTCAAGATCACTGTCAAATAGTCGGCTTTGTGACCACAGTTGAATCTTTATTCCGCTCACTACCGTTCGCGGTTCTATACCGAGAGCGGTTTAGTGGGCACTGAGCTGCCGGTAGATCTCCCGTCCGTCGGTCATTTCGAGCGCAATCTTGTTCTCGGCATACGCCTGGTCGAGATGGGCGACCGCCTCAGAGACAGCGAGGAATTTATGGACATCGTCGACGTCAGGAAACATCAGGCGCGAGATTTCCCACGCGGTCGCTCCGCCTTTCGGAACAAGTCGCAGGACGTTAGCCTGACGATCATTGATGGCGCGCAGATAACGGTTGAAGAGTTCTTCGTAATCGTGAATCGGTTCGCCGTGACCGCCATAGACCAGTGTCGGCGCGAAGCTGCGAACGCGCGCGAGGCTGACCAGGTATTCAGCCAGCGAACGAAACCGCCGCGAAGGATCAATTGGATCGGGTGAGATGACTGGGTTAGGCGTCACCCGCTTCAGCACGCAATCACCAGCAATCACTGTGCGGTCGGCTTCGCGGAGAAACGAACACGAGCCAGGTGTGTGTCCCGGAGTGTGAATCACGCGCAGCGTGCCGGTTTCGAACTCCAACTCGTCTTCATCGTTAAGCGCCGTGCAGTGATCGTCCTCGAGCGAATCGGCATATTGCCGCACTTCGTCGTAAAGCGCGCGCATTGTTTTCAGTTCGTCTTCGGGAACACCGGCGCGCATCAGCAGCCGCAAACTGTCTTCATGTTCAAGCCGGCCGGTGCGATGACCGGTTTCCCAATCATGCACGAAGACTTCCGCATTGTTTGCTTCATCACGCAGCGAACGCGCCAAGCCACAATGGTCTTCATGTGCGTGCGTCAGCACGATGCGCCGAATATCGCCTGTTGTCAGACCGTTTTGTCGCAGTCCCGCGCGCAAAGCTTCAACCGCTTCGCGTGTTTTCGGTCCGGTATCGATGATCGTGATCGGATCTTCCTTGATGAGATAGACGTTGACCGCGCCGATGTAGAACGGAGTGGGAAGGGAAATGGGAACAATTTTCATTGCCGATTTGTGATTGCCAATTGCCGATTGAATCGCAACCGCGGTCGCCCGCAAATCGGCAATCGGCAATTGGCAATCGGCAATGATCTAGTAGCTATACTTGTTCAGCTCGATCATCGCGTTCGCAATGCGTTGTCGCGCTGCGACCGTATTGATGGGCGTCATCTTGGTAAAGCGACGCAGTGCTGCCAGCAAAGTGCGCAGCTCGTCGCCGTCGGCCATGGCTGCCAAGGTGTTCTTCGCGTGCGCTTCGATACGCTCGACGGCGTCGTTGCAAAACACGCGCGTCATGTCGAGAAATCGTTCGGTCGCGTTTTCACCTTGTGACGCCGCGAGTTTCTGAGTACGAAGGATCGCCGACTCCATCGCGTAGGCGTCCATGATGATGTCCGCGACTCCCATCAAGATTTCCTGCTGATCAGCCAGCCCCATCATGTACTTCTGCGCCGCGGTGCCGAGCGTCATGAGCGCTACTTTCTTAGCGTTCGCGGCCAATTTCTGCTCGGTCGCGAGCAAACTCTCGTCCGTATCAAAAGACGGCATCGAGGGATTGAGGATCTCATCCATCAAACCTTGCGCCGCCGGAAGTAGCGCGAGCCGTCCACTCATCGCAGCCTTCATCAAACGTCCGGGAATCAGCATGCGATTGATTTCGTTCGTGCCTTCGAAGATGCGATTGATGCGCGTGTCGCGATAAGCGCGCTCAGCCGGATAATCGGCCGAGTACCCGTAACCGCCAAAAATTTGAACCATTTCATCGGTGACGAAGTCGCAATATTCCGACAGCGCGACTTTGATGATCGAACATTCGGCAGCGTATTCTTCGATCGCTTTTAACCGCGCGTCCATGTCATGCGAATCTTTGACCGCGCCGAGCCCCTCTTCGATCATTCCCAGAGTGCGATAGGTCATCGCTTCGCCGACCCACGTGCGAATTGCCATCTCGCCCAGTTTCGATTTGATTGCGCCAAATGAAGAGATCGATTTGCCGAATTGTTGTCGTTCGTTCGCGTACTTCACCGATTCGGTGACGGCGAGCTTCATGCCGCCGAGACACATCGCGCCCAGCTTGAAACGGCCGATGTTCAGAATGTTGAAAGCGATCTTGTGACCTTTTCCGACTTCGCCGAGCAGATTTTCAGCCGGGCATTTTGCGTCTGCGAGAATCAGAGGTGTGGTGCTCGACCCTTTGATACCCATCTTGTGTTCTTCGGCGCCGGGCCGGCAGCCTTCCTGCCGCTCGACAATGAACGCGGTGAACTTGTCGCCGTCGACTTTTGCAAACACCACATAAATGTCGGCGAAGCCGCCGTTCGTAATGAACATCTTCTCGCCGTTGAGAACATATTCGCTGCCATCGGCGCTGAGTTTCGCGCTTGCTTTGGCGTTCATCGCGTCTGAGCCGGAACCGGCTTCGGTCAGTGCGTAGGCCGTAATCAATTCCCCCGCGGCGATCTTGGGAAGATATTTTTGTTTTGCCGCGTCCGTGCCGAAGTAAACGATCGGCAAAAGACCTATGCCGCTCTGCGCGCCCAGTGTCGTCGCGAAAGAAGCCGAACGTCCGAGGTTCTCAGCGATCAAAGAACCGCTGGTTTGATCAAGCGCGAGGCCGCCATACTCTTCCGGAATGTTTGCTCCCACGAGACCCAGATCGGCAGCCTGTTTGACAAGTTCACGGGCCAGTTTCCAGTCCTTCGCTTCCAGTTCGTTTATGCGCGGCAGGACCTCCGCGTCCATGAACTGACGCGTTGTGTCAGCGATCATCCGATGCTCTTCATTGAAATCTTCTGGCGTAAAGATTTCGGAAGGCGAGCGCTCTTCGATTAGGAAGCTACCACCTTTGACGATTTCCTTTTTGTCCATTACGGCTGCCATAACGAATGCCTTTCTTTTGGAGTGCGGCGGCTTGACGCCGCTTTCTCCCCGGTAGTCAAAGCCAAAGCGGTGACAAGTCACCGCACTCCAAATCACAATCTTTCAAAAATTCCCGCCGCGCCCATGCCGCCGCCCACGCACATCGTTACCATACCGTAGCGTGCGTTCCGTCGTTCGAGTTCGCGGAGAATCGAAGCGGTCAACTTTGCGCCGGTACATCCGAGCGGATGGCCCAAAGCGATCGCGCCCCCATTGACATTCACTTTATCGGGATTCAATTCGAGCATCTTGATTACCGCGAGCGATTGCGCGGCAAACGCTTCGTTTAACTCGATAACCGCGATATCGTCGAGCGTGAGGCCGGCAAGCTTTAGCGCTTTCGGAATCGCGTAGACCGGCCCGATTCCCATCTCTTCAGGCGGACAGCCGGCCGTCGCGTATGCTACCAACCGTGCCTTAGGTTCGGCGCCGAGTTCCTTCGCTTTCTCTTCCGACATCACAATCGCTGCCGCGGCGCCATCCGACATCTGCGATGAATTACCGGCGGTGATGGTTCCCTTCAACTGAAATGCGGGTTTCAGTTTTGCAAGAGCTTCCGCCGTCGAATCGCGGCGCGGACCTTCGTCCTTGTCGAACGTCACTTCGCGACGTTGCTTTTTGCCTTTCGCATCCAACTCTTCAACGCTGACCGTTAGGGGCACGGTTTCATCTTTGAACTTGTCCGTGTCGAGTGCCGCAATCGCGCGCTGATGTGAGCGCAGCGCAAATTCGTCCTGCTGCTCGCGCGTGACTTCATACTTTTTTGCAACGTTCTCTGTTGCCAGCCCCATGCTGAGATAGAAATCCGGATAAGTCTCCATCAATGTTGGATTCGGCCGAATGATGTGACCGCCCATCGGAATCATCGACATCGACTCAAGGCCGCCGGCAATGATCACATGCGCGCCGTTCGTGCGAATACGATCGCTGGCCATCGCAATTGTTTGTAAACCGGATGAGCAAAAACGGTTGATGGTCATCGCGCTCGTCTCGACGGGCAGGCCCGCTCGAATCGCCGCCGCGCGCGCAACGTTCATCCCCTGTTCAGCTTCCGGCATCGCGCAGCCCATGATCACGTCATCAATTTGCGAGCCGTCCAATCCGGGCACACGCGCGATGGCTTCCGTGATCGCTGCCGCACCCATGTCGTCCGGCCGCGTGTCGCGAAGAGTTCCCTTCGGTGCTTTTCCAACGGCGGTTCTTACGGCTGAAACGATTACTGCGTCTTTCATCTCATTAAACCCTTCAAACTAACCACTCAGATACAAAGTCACAAAAAGAATTAATCAGTACGCGGAGTCGAATTAAAAGCTCGCTTCGTGTCTTTGTGACTTTGTGGTCCACAATTTCAGTTTCTCAAAGGCTTTCCTGTCTTCAGCATATGCGCAATGCGATCCTGCGACTTGCGCGTTCCAATCAAGGACAGAAATGCTTCGCGTTCCAGGTCGAGCAAGTACTGTTCGCTCACTCGCGTCGCATGGTTCAAATCGCCGCCAGTTAATATTCGCGCGAGCTTCTCGCCGATTAGCGCATCGTGATCGGAAATGTAACCCGCGCGCTTCATCAGATGTACGCCGAGTTTCAACGTCGCCAAAGCTGGCGCGCCCAGCGCCAGAATGTCCGTTCGCTGCTGCGGTTGCACGTAACCACTTGCCGCCAGCGCCAGCACCTGTTTCTTCGCGTCGGCAATCAAACGATCGCCGTTCATCGAAAGCGAATCGTGTTCACGCAGGAATCCCAAGTCTCGCGCCTCTTCGGCTGATGTCGCAACCTTCGCCAGTGCGATGGTTTCGAACGCACGCTTAACAAACGGAAATGGATCGGCGTCTTTCAAGTCGTCTGGGATTGAATCCATGGCGCGGACGAGCATCTCTTTGGTGCCGCAGCCCGCCGGAATAATGCCGACGCCAACTTCGACCAGGCCAATATAGGTCTCGGCCGCGGCGCGCACGCGATCGGCGTGGAGGACCATTTCGCAGCCGCCGCCGAAAACCATTTGAAACGGCGCGACGACAACTGGCTTCGGCGAATAGCGCAAGCTCATCACGGATGATTGGAAGTAGCGCCCGATCATCTCCAGCTCTTCCCAATTTTCATCTTGGGCTTCCATCAGCATCAGCATCAGGTTCGCGCCGACTGAGAAGTTGACGCCTTGATTACCAACGACCAGGCCAACGAAATTCTTTTCCGTTTCCGCGATCGCAAAGCGCAGCATCTCGAGGGTGTCGCCGCCAATCGAATTCATCTTCGAATGAAATTCGACACACGCCACGCCGTCGCCGAGATCGATCATCGACGCTCCGGAATTCTTCTTGATGACGCCGGTTCGATCTTTCAGAGACTTCAAAATGATCGTGCCCGGCGGATCTGCGAGCGGCACGTATTTGGAAGAAACGAAATCGAAATAGAAGCGCTGGCCGTTTTCCTGTTTGTAGAAGGTCTGCGCGCCGCTGTCCAGAAGCTTCTGCACATTCGCCGGCACCGCGCGGCCTTCTTCTCTTAGTTTCTTGACAGATTTCTCGACGCCGATTGCATCCCAAACTTCGAACGGCCCAAACTCCCAATTGAAGCCCCAGCGCATCGCGCGATCGACTTCGACAACGGTGTCCGCGATTTCCGGAATTCGATCCGCCGTATAACTGAGCGTTTTCGAAATTGTCTTCCACAAGAATTGGCCGACGCGATCTTTCGCCCACGTCAATGTCCGCAGTCGTTCGCGTGTGTCGTCGATGTTCTTCGCCATATCGAGCGAAGGCAGCTTCACTTTTTGCGCCGGCCGGTAATCGAGCGTCGCACTATCGAGCGTCCAAATCTCGCGCTTATCGCCGTCGCCCTTTTTTCGCTGGTAAAAGCCGGCCTTGGTTTTATTGCCGAGCAAGCCGCGCTCGATCATCTTCGAGACAAACTCCGGCATCACGAAGATTGCGCGTTCAGGATCGTCAGGAAGGTTCTCGTGCAGGTTCTTGACGACGTGCGCAAAGACATCGAGGCCGACGAGATCAAAAGTCCGAAACGTCGCGGTCTTCGGGCGGCCGGCAGCCGGGCCGGTGATCTTATCCACTTCTTCAATCGAGTAACCGTCGTCGAGCATCGTGCGCATTGTCACGAGAGCGCCGTACGTGCCAATGCGGTTAGCGATAAAGTTCGGCCGATCCTTCGCGACGACGACGCCTTTGCCCAAACGCTCGTCGAGAAAGCCCGCCATCGAACAGGTCACCTCACCTTTCGTCCATTCAGTGCGAATCAATTCAACCAGGTGCATGTAGCGCGGCGGGTTGAAGAAGTGCATGCCGAGAAAGTGAGCACGGAAGTCTTCCGAACGTCCGTCGGCAAGTTGCGCCAGCGGAATGCCGCTCGTGTTCGAGGCGACGATCGCGCTTGTGCGACGATGCTGCTCGACTTTTTCGTAGAGACCTCGTTTGATGTCGAGATTTTCGACGACGGCTTCAATAATCAAGTCGCAATCCTTCAACTTCGGCAGGTCGTCTTCGAAGTTGCCGATCGAAACGAGGGCAGCGCGGTCAGCGGTGAAAAACGCGGCGGGCTTGGCTTTCTTGGCGGCATCGAATCCGGCGCGGGCAATTTTGTTGCGATCCGGCTCTTGCACCCTCCCTGACGGTCGGGTTTCCGCATCATCTTTTGGCACGATGTCGAGGAGAAGTGTCGGAATTCCCGCATTGGCCAGGTGCGCGGCGATTTGCGCGCCCATGGTCCCCGCGCCCAAAACAGCAGCTTTCTTGACCTGAATCATGGCCGCAAGATGATACTGAATGAGCATTCATTCAGCAAGCGTCCGAGGCGGTTCATCGTCCATCGTTACCACGTCGTACGACGGTTAGTCATTCGTGCGCGTCTTGGTCTTCGAAAGGAGTCCCACCGCGACTAAACCGACGCCGAGAATGGCATGAAGTATGTGATCGGGAAGCATAAGATGGGTCGGACCAATCGGCCAGTCGCGATTCATCGCCGGGTCACCGAGGAAGAACCCGGGCACCGATAGAGCCAGGTAGAAAAACCCAGAGATCAGACAGAATACTTTCGCCACGGACCGGGAAGCCAAAAATCCCACGCTGGCAGCGATGATGCCCCACACGACGTGGAACCCGAAATGATACCGATCGACGTGCTTTCCGACGGCCAGCACGATCGAACCAGCCACGAACGAGATTATTCCGACAACCTTCGAAACGATATTCGCCATGACACATCTCCTGTGGCGCGCTTTGAGTGGCATTCTTGATCGAAGCGCTGCGATTTACTAATCTGAAACTCCCCTTATTACCCCGACAACTAATAACTCTTGTTTCATAAAGAAAGGCCGAAACTATGACTTCCCATGTCGAGCGGGCCGAAGACCGGCTTGCCGATTTCACTCGCGACAAGCGAATTCTGATTCTTTCATTAATGGCACTTCTAATCGGCGCTCTTAGCGCTGTCGTCGCCAAGATTCTTGTTTGGTTAATCGCAGTAATCACCAATCTCGTTTTCTATCAAACGTTCTCTCCTGAATTTCAATCTCCAGCGAATCATCATCTGGGCGCCTTCGTAATCCTGGTGCCAATCATTGGGGGACTAGTGATTGGTGTGATGGCTCGATTTGGATCAGAAAAAATTCGCGGTCACGGTATTCCCGAAGCGCTCGAAGCAATTCTATTCGGCCGCAGTCGCATGGAACCAAAGGTCGCAGTGCTCAAGCCATTGTCTTCGGCGATATCGATCGGGACTGGCGGCCCGTTCGGCGCGGAAGGTCCAATCATCATGACGGGCGGCGCAGTCGGTTCACTGTTCGCACAAATGTTTCATCTCTCACCGGCGGAACGAAAGACCCTGCTGGTAGCGGGCGCCGCGGGCGGCATGTCAGCAATCTTCGCATCGCCAGTGGCCGCGGTGTTGTTGGCGGTCGAACTGCTGCTGTTCGAATGGAAGCCGCGATCGTTCATTCCGGTAGCCGTCGCCGCTGCGACTGCGGGAGCATTGCGCATACCTTTGCTGGGGGCGGGGCCGATCTTTCCAGTCACCGCGCATGCAGCGCTGGGAAGCGAAGGATTGATTCTCGCACTGGTGGTGGGCATCGTTGCGGGTCTCGCGTCGGGCGTGCTCACGACTCTGGTTTACGCCTTCGAAGATCTGTTCACGAAACTGCCGGTGCACTGGATGTGGTGGCCGGCGATTGGCGGTCTCTTTGTCGGCATTGGGGGTTACCTTGATCCGCGCGTGCTTGGCGTCGGTTACGAGACGATTCACGCGTTGCTACGCGGCGAGTTGCTCGGGCCTCTCGTCGCCGGTCTCCTGATCGGGAAAGCATTGGTATGGTCGATCTCACTTGGTTCGGGAACGTCCGGAGGCGTGCTGGCGCCGCTTTTGATCATGGGTGGCGCGCTCGGCGCGATCGAGGCGCATTGGATGCCGATGGGCGACGCCGGGCTCTGGGCCACGCTCAGCATGGCGGCGATTATGGGCGGTACGATGCGTTCGCCGCTGACGGCGATGGTTTTCACGCTCGAGTTGACGCACGATCTGAATTTGCTGCCGGGACTGTTAGTCGCGTGTATCGCCGCGCATGCGGTGACTGTCCTGGCGCTCAGACGTTCGATTCTGACTGAGAAGGTTGCACGCCGCGGGTTTCACATCAATCGCGAGTACGTCGTCGATCCGTTGATGGGCTTGCGGGTAGGTGAAGTCATGGACAAAAACCCGCCGACGATTGCCGCTTCAATGAAAGTGGTGGATTTTTCCGATCGCATCGCGAATCGAGATCCGCATTTGTCGCGGCGCCAGGGCACGATTATTGTCGATGACTCAGGCGCGCTCGCCGGCATCATCACGCGCGGCGACGTCCTTCGTGCGATCGAACAATACGACGATCCAAACCTGACGGTCATGCAAGCCGGTAGTCGGAATCTAGTGGTGACGTTTCCTGATGAGATTCTCTATGAAGCGATCGAGAAGATGGTGCGCAACGATATAGGAAGGTTACCTGTTGTCAGCCGCGAAAATGCGCGCGAGGTGGTTGGCTATCTGGGACGCGCGGCGGTGATGACCGCGCGTCTCCATCGTCATCAGGAAGAGCACGAACGCGAGCCCGGTTGGTTGAAGGGGCTGGCGTAGCGAGAAGCTTCGTGCCTCGCAAGAAGTTCAGTGTGGCTCAGCGTTTACAACGTAGCCGCGTCTGGATCGAACGACAAGTCCAACGCGTCGCGTGATCACATCCAGCTTGCGGTACTCTCCCGGTTCTGCTTTGCTCAGCGGCCGCCGGGGTTTATAAGCAACAACATATTGTGAATCGATATCGTGTGCGGCGGCTGTCGCTTCGTTCAACATTTCCTGAGCATCGGTCGGCAGCCAGGCCACACCACCGGTCTCTGCGGCGATGTCGCGAAATTCAGTTTCGCTCCGCGCCATCTCTTGCTTTAGATCGCTCTTGCTCCGGAACAGCCGGTCGAGATCGATCGCGTAGGCGCCTCGCGCTCGCACGACGTCTTTCATGTCAGGCGTGTAAGCTGTGGGCGAGCGCATGGCTGGCAGTGTCATCGCAAGCTCTTCGGGAACGTTTCTTTGCACTCGCATGAGCTATGGGCGGAGTTTTGTAACTGATTGAGGTGTAGCTGATGACGTGCACGGCAATTCCGGACGACGCCAGGTCTCTGATTGTCTTCCCCAATGCTTCGCGTTCATCCGGTGTCTGATATCCGTCAGAAATTATTACCAGGTGTCGATTACCTGCCGGCGTCTGTCGTAAATACTCCGAAGCTCGAATCAGTCCTTCGATCAGATTGCTGCGTTTGGCGGATATCAGTTTCGTTTGAATTGCGCGAATCGCCTCGGGTCGATCTCTGGTCCAGGTCTTGATCAATTCCGCTGCGCTATTCACCTGCATCAACGCGATCCAATCTTCTGATCGCAGTTCTGAAACCAGTTTCGCCGCCACGCTTCCGGTAAGCTTTACCGTCTTCAACTGATTCAACTCGCCGCCAGTGTCAGCCAGCACCAGCACGTAAGCCGGTACCCGATAAACACCCGTGACGACTTGCGCCACACCATTTTCCCTGACGAGCAGATCTTCAACGGAGACGGTCGGATCAAATCGACCGTGTCCATCAAATGCAAAGACGGGAATACGTACTTCTTCAGTCGAGATTTTTAGAATCTCCTGATTGGGATCGCCGGACTTCGGCTGCTCCTGCTGTTGAGCGGGTGGTGTCTGAGCGCCAACCGTCGCAAACAACAAGAAGACGGTGAAGATTGTCAGCAGATAGAATGAGGCTTTACCTAAACCAAATTCACTAGCCATGACGCTCCGGTCTCAGGCGTGTAGGTTTATAAACCTGCCTGCCCGATAAACACATTCTTGTCGATTTGCGCCGGATTGCCGAGCACGACGAAACGAATGTTGCGCATGTACTTCTGCGAGACGCGTTGGACGTCGGCGGGAGTCACCGCGCGAAGTTTGGTTATTTGCTCGAACGAGTTGCGCCAGCCACCACCGATCAATTCGAATTCGGCAAGATTCGCTGCCTGGGCGGCGTTCGTTTCCTGACCGAGATAATACGTCGTCAAATATTGCGAGACTACGCCGGTGATGTCTGTTTGATCGAGTGGCTGCTCTTGCAGCCGCTTAATTTCGTTTAGCATTACGCGCACGGCTTGGTTTGCATCGACCGCAGTAACGTAAATGCCGCCCACATTTGCTCCCTGGCTGCTCAGAAAAGCGCTCGGCGCATAAGACAGATTGCGCCTCACGCGCACCTCTTCGAAAACCCGATCGCGCAGCATCGCGGCGGCCACTTCCATCGGATAAATGTCAGGCGAAGTGATCGGCGGAGCTGTGAAAAGGCCTTGCACATAGTTCGTCGGCAGTCCGCGCTGAGTAACTTGCACGGTTGACGCGTTGAAGGAAAGCTGTGGTACTGCATCAGCTTTGTAAGTGCCGCGCGGAAGCGTTCCGAATGACGCAGCAATGCGGGGCTTCAACTGATTAGCGTCAATATCGCCGACCACGACCAGCACCAAACGCGATGTTTCCATCACCTGCTGGTGATAGCGACGGATGTCGTCAAGCGTCAGCCGCGAAACTGATTCGACGGTACCCTCCGGACGATTTATGTAGGGGTGACCAATGTAGGCGGCCTGCTCCTGGAGCCTTTGCAGGTAGGTATCGGGATCGTCAGCGTCATCGCTGAGCGCGACGATGCTGCGTTGTTTTATCAGGTCGAAGTCCTCTTTCGCGAATGCCGGATGCAGGGCGACGTCCGTGAAGATGTTCCAACTGCTGTCGAAATTCGCCCGGGTGGACGTCACTGACAGCACCGAGTAATCGTAATTGTCGCTGGCGCCGATCACGGTTCCGGTGCGCGCTAATTCAGCTCGCAGCTTCTCGCGCGGATACGCGGCGCTACTCTCAGCCATCACGTCGAGCATCAACGATTCAATGCCCGCATTCGCCGCGGTAATGTTGCGTGAACCACCTTTCAGAAACAGGCCGGTGGCGACGGTTTGACTGCCGGCGCGGCGTTTCACCAGTACCTTTAGTCCATTTACGTCCAATTCAGTGACCAGCGCTGCCTGACGCGCGATCAGGGCTTGCAGATCGGGAGCTTGGGCCGGCGGTGTTGATGTTTGCGCGAACGCAGTTAAGCCGCTAACAAGAAATAGTGCGAGCGTCAGGAGCAGCGACAGAGTCCATTTTCCATTTCTCATTTTCCACTTGTCATTTGTCATTTAGTGCCAACCTCTGCTTATGTAATTGTCTCTTCAATTTCCGCGCCAATGGCAAATGAAAAATGCCAAATGACAAATGGAAAATGCACCTACTGTCCGATCAATTCCTCAGGCGTTAGCTTCACTTGCTGTTGCGCTTCCGATGAAATCAGCACGAGTCCTACATGCGGTTTGTCCTGGATATAGGTCGTAACATATCGGCTGATGTCAGCGCGCGAAGTGCGGCGGAGACTCGGCAGATACGTTCGAAAATAGTCGAGACCGGTCGAGGACCACCAAAAACTTAACGTGTGTGCGTACTCACTCAGCTTCTCGCGCGAGTAAAGATCGTCGGCTTCCAACAAGGCCTTTGCGCTTTCCAATTGTTCGTCCGTGAAATAGTCCTTGTCGTTGAAGTGCGCGACTTCATTGTAAATGGCTTTGATTGCCTGGCGCGCTTTGTCGGGCGTGGTCTGCGCAATGATTTGAATCGGCCCGACGTTGCGCTGTGTCAGATACCCAATGGTGACGCCGGACACGAGACCCGTGTCGACGAGATTGCGTTGAAAGCGCGAGTTCGGCTGCGTCAGGATGAACGAGAAAACGTCCGCCGCGTAACTGCCCGGATTGTCTTTGCCGATCGATGGACCGTGCCAACCGATATTGATGAGCACGTTCTGCACGGGCTGCTGCACGATCGCGCCTTCACTCTTCGCGAGCGGTGGATGTTCGACCATGGGGAATTCCACAAACGGATCTTTTTCGCGACGTGGCCAATCGCCGAACAGTTGTTCCGCAAGTTTGTTGACTTCTTCACTCTGCACATCGCCGGTGACAACGAGGGCCGAATTGTTCGGCACGTAATATCGCGATTGAATCAAACGCATCATGTCTGTCGTAGCGGATGAAACTGTCTGTCGGTTGCCAAGCGGATTTTTTCGGCTCGGATACTTGTAGAAGAGGCGATTGATCATCTCCAGGTTCAGGTAGTAGAACGGATTCGATTCATTGCGGTCGATTTCCCCGATCACTACTTCGCGCTCCCGCTCAAACTCGCCTTTGTCAAAACTCGGATAGCGCGCTGCATCGCGCATGAAGTTCATCGCGGTGCGCAAATTCGGACTGGTCGTTGTGAAGTAATACTCGACCACTTCTTCACGCGTCGTGCCGTTGTACGAGATGCCGAGCTGGCCGATCTTCTGAAGGTAGGCTTCAGCGTTATCGATGGCGCGATTAGCTTTGAAGAACATGTGCTCGTAAAGATGTGACAGTCCGTTCAGTTCCGGCGGCTCGGTAAACGAGCCGTTGCGCACGGCCAATTCAATCGTTACCAATGGCACCGAGTGATCCTCGACCGTGACAATCTCCAAACCGTTCGTCAGGATATGGCTGTTGATATCGGCGGCAGGTTTGGTGGTGGTCGTTTTGGCCGGGGCAGCGCTTTGACCTTGCTGCGGATTAATTGTCATCGGCCGCGCAGACATTTGCGCGACCACGCTAAGGATTAATACACATCCCAGAAAAATTCTCTTCACGTTAATAGTCCGTCCTGCTCGGGATACAAATCGACGCCCATCTAGCATTCGATTGCGTTTAATACGCGCGAAAACTGGAAAGGGATTCAAATTTCAACTCTAGCACAGCGACTGTTGACTCGCGGAACGCGCCAATGCCGCACTCGGAGGGGTTCGATGAGAGAAGAACGGGAAATGGATGTCAGAACGGCGAGCAAGTGAAGCCCAGGCTAATTTCTTATTGGCTCTTATTGGTTGATGACGCGCCGATCGGTATTTCGAAGTTTTCTATTCGCTCACAGGGCTTCAATGTGATGGTCTGATTGGATTTTTGTGCATCACGAACGACTTTCGCTCTCAGATTTGAATCCTGTCGAATCAAAAAGCCGGGTGGCCGATCTTCCTCGATGCTCGTGGCTGCCGCTAAATATTCCCCGGGCGGAATGTTAAGTAACTCGAATCTTCCATCCGGCTCACTGCGCGTCTCGAAATATCTGAACAAATTCGAGGCACTCTCTTTCTCAGCAGGCATCAGGTAGACAAGCAACCGATCCCGCACGGCCTTTCCTTCGTCAGTCACGACCGTTCCGCGAACCGAGGCGGCGCCTTCGCTGATAGTAACGGTCAACCCTGAAACTGTTTGGTTGTAAAGCGAAACGCCTTCGCTGACGACGCGCGCATCCACGGTGCGCGGATTGGCTCCAAGCGTCAGAGACTTGAGGTACCAGGAAGGGGTTGGAAGCGTAATGGTCAGCCGATAGTTGCCGGCGTGAAGGTTCCGCAAAGTGAATTCGCCTTTCGCGTCGGGAACGGCGTCGGCAATTTGATCTGCGAACATCAAGGGCACCTGGTTCGCGGTCGCTTTGCTGTCGGTTGATTTCGCGGCCTGTTTTTCTCGGCGCGCAAAGACGATCGTCTCCTGGAGTGCAGTCTCGCGCCGTCTTACGCAATCTGCTGCGAAGGCACTATCGAGAACGACCCGGCCATTGATTACCGGCAGTAAGGCGACGTTTAAATTGACGCCCGTTACGTCCGCGCCCTGCACTTTGATGCGTTTGGCGTCGGACGCTCGCGAGTCGCGCGATGGCGAAAAGCTCTGCGCAACTAGTTCGTATTCGCCATCCGGCACACCATAAACGGCAAACGCGTAGTCATTGACCATTGACGCGACTACATTCATGACAATCGTTTTACTCTTTACTTCAGTGATGTTGATGGTCGCGCTTGCGAAAGTCGCCGGGCCCGCCGGCTGCGGAATACCGCTCACTGAGCCGCTAATGGCGTGTCCAGGTTCGCCTCGATATTGAATGTCTGCCGTCGCTTCTTCGCCGCTTCTGATTGTTACCTCCATGGCCGTGTCGCGCGTGGATGACGGCGCGTACGTCGGAACGTCCTGATCGTATCCCGTCGAACTGAAGCCGCCGTAGAATCTCGAAATACCGCCGGCGGCGACAATGTAAGTTCCCGGCGACAAGCCATAGATTCGGTAAACGCCCCGATCGTCCGTGAAACGCTCGTTGGCGGAGGAAATCATAGCTTCAATGGGTTTTCCGCTTTCATCGCGAATGCGAAAAGCGCGCACGTTGACGCCAATGACTGGCGCGTTGCTGCTGTTAAGAACTGTGCCGGTGATGACCCCGCCTTTTTTCAAACGAAGATTTGCCGCTTCGCCGGTGTGAATGAAGCCACGCGGGTCGGTTCCCACAGGAGCGTCTGCCACAAATCCCGGCGAGCTCGCCCAAACGCGGTATACGCCAATTTCCAGATCGTCCATTTTGAAAGTGCCGTCGCTGTTAACGATCGTGCTGCGGGGCGGAGCGGCGGCGCCCGATGCTGACACGTACACAGTTGTAGTATTCGGCAGATCACCGCCGGTCGAAGTAACGCGACCGGTAATCACGCCGTCGCGCGCGCCGGCATTTGATTCACCGCCCTGCGCGCGCACTGCTAGAACCGCGCCTTGAAAGGAGACGAGCAGAACGAGAGAAAGTTTGAATGCGACTTGAATCACGGCCCGCCTTCTTTCGAACTCAAATCGACTATGAAGTCAATTTGAGTCTCGCCCTCATCCGAAACGTTGACAGTCTGTTTCTGCGGTGGAAGGGACCGCCGCCCGGATTGTGTGAAACTTACGGTAAGCATCACCTCATAGTTCCCACTGGTGAGATTCGCGATCGCAAATCGTCCGCGCGCATCGACGAGGCCGTTACCCGCGGCTGTACTGCCCTCTCGCCGTGCGGTCACCGTGAGACGAGCGTTGGCCGGCAGTTCGCCGCCGACGATGCGAACTGTTCCGCGGATTGATCCAGAGCCAAGCGCAGCGGTGACACGCAAATCTGAGATCGATTCGCCCGGTTGTACCTCGAATCCCTTCGTAACGTCGACCCCGCCACGTTCGACGCGCAAAACGGTTACGCCCCAAAGGGCCGGGTTCGAAAAAGCGCCAACGAACACACTCACTCTGCCAGCTCGAACGCCGCCAATCTGAAAAGTCCCATCGGCAGCAACCGATCCTGACGCAGAGGCTCCGGTGCGAACATTCGATGTCGAACTGATGTTCGCCACAATTCTCAAAAACGAAGCCTGTTGCTGTAGTTCCTTCGCGCGACTTCCCTCGAAAACTACTATGCCGCTCAACGTTTGTCCGCGTGTCGCCTTCAACTCCAAATTCCGGACGTCGCTATCCGTAATGTTGAAAAAGACTGGCTCACTGTAATAAGTCGACGCGTCGAACGTCGCGCTGATAGAGACTGCGTAACGGCCCGGCTCGAGGCCTTCGAGGCGGAACTCACCACGCGACCCTGTCGGCATGCCGATAAAGCCGCCATAAAACTGTTCGCCCTGACGTACAGGTCCATAGGAGATGCGTACCCCCGGGATCGATTGTCCCGTGTCCGCATCAATCAGGCGGCCCGATGCTACATATGAGTTGCCGGCGCGCCCGACATGAATGTCAATGTTCGTCGCCTCGCTGGCTTCCTGTAGTTCTACGATCGTCGCGCGGTTAGCATCACTTGTAGCGCCGTAATAAGTCAGGGGATAAACGGCGTGAGTGTTGCTGGTGAAGATTCCGTTTTCGGCCGACCCCACACTGACGCGATAACGGCCTGCCGATAAACCGTAAATGCGATAAACGCCGCGATCGTCAGTCATACTCATTTGATAACTGAGGAACGAGTCTACTTGCCGGATTACATTGCCCGATTGATCGACGATCTGCAGGTTTACTCGTTGTTCGACAACGGGCTTATCGTCTACGTCGGTAACGCGTCCGGTGATGACCGCCCCTTTTACCAGTTTGATATCAATATCGTCGACCTCCTCGCCGGCGGACAGCAGAACTGGCTTGCTCGCACCATAGAAGCCGGGCGACGGCGTGCTGTCTGCATACGCCATCGCGGGCGCGATGACTGAAACCTGGTACTGGCCGGGAGAAAGTCCAGCGAGTCTGTACCGTCCATTCGCGTCCGTCTTGGCGCGAGATGGTGGCTGTTGGAATGCCGGACGATCAGAGAATTGCGCAACCACCAAAACATCGGTTGCCGGTTTATCGCTGATGCTTACTTTTCCGGAAATCGTTCCTACGGGTTTTGTCTTGCTTTCACCTGACTGGGCAAACAGGTTAGTCGACAGGAACAGGCACACAAACGCCGCAAGCAGCGCAAGTGATGGCGAGAGTTTTCCGCTCGGCATGGGGGTCCTCCCCGCGAGGTAAACGTGATTTGCGGCGTCATCATGTCACCGCGAAGTAAGTACGGCAAGCAAAATTTGCCGGGCAAACGTCGCGCTAGCCGCCGCACGTTTTTGCTTGTAGAATCAGGCTTCGCTTTCGCAGCGATCGCTTCTTTGCAGCAACTCTCGAAGTATGGCTCGTCTGAAAATTACCGACGCCAGCGGCCGTCAGTCGCAACAAAATTTGGCGCCCACAGCTACCTGCACAATTGGGCGTGCTCCCGACAATCAGATTGTGCTCGATGACCCGCGCGCCTCGCGGCATCATGCACACATCCGTCCGAACGACGACGGCGGATTCCTAATCGTCGATGGCTATTACGTCAACGGCCAGATCCATCGCAGCGCGAACAAAGTCTATGTCAACGGCGAACAGAAGTTTGAGCACCCTTTGAAAGACGGCGACCGCGTGACCATCGGCGCAAGCACGATCAAATTTGAGCAAGCGAAAGAAGAACGCACCCAGGATGTCAGTTACGACGACAAGCCTCTCGGTCATACGCAGTTTGTCATGTCAGCGAAGGATGTGCTGTCGACAGTTTTGAAAAAAGAAGCGGAAACTGGCCCCCTGCCGGGCGCGCCCCGCGACAAGGTGCTCGAACAGTTGCAACGCAAGGCCAATATCCTGGCTGAGTTGTACGAGATGAGTAAGGCGCTCGGATCAGGTTTCGACCTGGACAAGATTTTTAAGAAAGCCACGGACATCATCTTTCGCTCGACGCCGGCCGATCGCGTGATTGCGTTACTGGCCGAAGGCGTGGTGACTGAACAGAACGCAGATGAAGCGAAGTTGTTTCCCATTGCGACGCGCGCGCGCGACGAAAAGCTGGAAGCGTTCGCAAAGAAAATGACCATCGGCCGAACGATCACGCGCAAGGTGATGAAAGAAAGGGTCGCTTTGCTGTCTCAGGATGCGGCGGCTGATGAGCAGTTTGCGGGCGTCGATTCGATTGTCTCGCAGGGCGTGCGTTCGACGATCTGTGCGCCGCTATTCACTGAGTCGGGTGCTCACGGCGCGTTATACGCGGATCGACTCGATCCATTTTCAGCCTTCAAACCGGATGACCTGGAGTTGATTAGCGCCGTCGCCGCACAAACAGCGATCGCCGTTGAGAACGTGCGCGCGCACGAGCGCCTGGCAAAGGAAGAAGTCGCGCGGGCTAACTATTCGCGGTTCTTGCCGGAATACGTCGTCAAGCAGATGCTGGAAAATCCCGAGTCATTCAAACTTGGCGGTGTTACGCAGACGATCACGATTCTATTTGCGGACATTCGCGGCTTCACTCGTATATCCGAACATGCGGCCCCGGAAAAAATTGTCGATTTGCTGAACCGATATTTCTCGGCAATGACCGATATCATCTTCGCGCACGGCGGAACGCTGGATAAGTATCTGGGTGACGGATTGATGGCACTGTTCGGCGCGCCGACCGCCACTCCGAAAGATGCCGCGAATGCGCTGGCTGCGGCAGTCGCAATGCAGCGTCGCATGATTTCAATCAACGCCGAATTGCGTGACGAAGGATTTCCGGAAATTGGCGTCGGCATCGGACTTCATACCGGCGAGGTCACGGTGGGATACATCGGTTCTGAACGCCGATCCGAATACACCGCAATTGGCGACGCGGTAAACACGTCATCGCGCCTGGAGTCGAATGCCAAAGGCGGGCAGATTCTGGTCAGTGAAGCGACGGCTAAAGCCGCGAAATCGCGTTACGAACTGACTCCGCGCGATGCGATTAGCGTCAAGAACCGCGAGCAACCCGTTCCGCTGTACGAAGTGCAGTGGCAGAAAGCCACTGGCGCGTGAGGCAAAGGGCAAAGAGGTAAGAGCAAAGAGTAGTGAACCGGAACCAGAGTCTTCCACAACGCGTCTAACGCTTAGCCCTTAGCGCTTTGCTCTTCGCAATGACTTTCAAGAATTTCTTCAAACGCCAAATTCTCGTCGCCCGCGTTTACGGCATTCCCGTTAGAATTGATTACCGCTGGTTTATCGTTTTTGCGATGAGCGTCGCGCTGATTGCGGCGAATGTGCGCAAGCATCCGCTGCAACTTAGCAAATTGACCATTCCGCCGATGGGTGACTTCATGGCCTGGACGTTGGGGGTGGCGACAACGCTCGCCCTCTTCCTTTCTGTTTTTGGTCACGAGTTATCACATGCGCTGATGGGGCGCACCGAAGGAATCGAGATCGAGGAGATCGTGTTGCATCCGTTTGGCGGCCTGGCGCGTTTGCGTACGCAGCCGGAAAGTCCGCGGGCGGAATTTCGCATCGCGGTTGCCGGACCGGCGGCGAGTTTCATCTTCTCGCTGGTTGCTTTCGGCGGCATGTGGATCGCGGCCCGTTTGCAAATGAATTTCGCGCTCGCGCTTTTTTTCTTTGTGGGTGCGGGAAATCTTCTACTGGCAATCTTCAATTTATTCCCCGGTTATCCACTCGACGGTGGACGCGTGTTGCGCGCGATCATTTGGAAACGAAGCGGCAGCATTCGCGACGCGACGCGCATCGCCGGATTCTGCGGCCAATTGATGGCGCTGGTATTGATTGCGTTTGGAGTTTACATGATCGTTGCGCCGACGTTTCGCGCCTATTTCATGGGACTCTGGTCAGTGATGGTGGGCACGTTTCTGCTGGGCGCGGCGACGAACGTAGTAAAAAGTGCGCGCGAGCCCGCGACCGTTCGTGATGGAATGTCCGCGCCGATCGCAGTCGAGCCTGAATTACCAATCAATCGATTCATTGACGAACTTCTGCCAATGCATCGACACGCGACATTCCCTGTTGCACACGCCGGGAAGTTTCTTGGCATACTGTCGTTGGAAGACTTAAAGAACGTTCCGCGCGAGCAGTGGCGTGCACGCAAAGCGCGGGACGTGATGCGCGCGGTAAACTCATCGATGTTTGTACCGGCTTCCGCAGAGATGTCTTCGGCGCGCGAGTTGATGCAGGGCAATGGAGTTGGCGCGGTCGCCGTCATTGACGAAGGCGGTAACTTGATCGGTTTTCTGCGACAGCCGCGCTCAAAATAATCAGCACACCACACCTCCCAAGTTCAGATAAAATCGCTCCGATGAAGAAACTCTTTGGTACCGACGGAATCCGCAGCAAAGCGGGCGAATTTCCTTTGGATCCGCCGACAGTTGGCGTGATCGGGAGATCTCTCGCCCGGCATTTGGCTGAAAATGTTGGGAAGAATCCCCAGATAGTTGTGGGCCGCGACACGCGCGAATCCGGGTCTTGGATCGAGGCGGCGCTGATTGCCGGAGCTCACGAGGCGGGCGCACAGGTGAAGTCCGCGGGTGTCATCACAACGCCCGGCGTTGCTTTTCTCGCGCGCACGTTGCCGGCCGATGCCGGCGTAGTCATCAGCGCGTCCCACAATCCTTACTACGACAACGGAATCAAGGTTTTCCAATCATCAGGTCGCAAGTTGGACGATGGGGTTGAGCGACAGATCGAGGCTGATATCGGAAATTCGGAAGAGACGGCGAGTCGTGACGACGACCATGGGTCACAGACAATGTCTTCCGACGAAGCCGCGGCATTGAACGCTCGTTACATCGAGTATTTGACCAACGAAGTTGCGCACGACTTGTCGCTGGCGAACTTGACCATAGCGGTGGACTGCGCGAATGGCGCCGCTTACGAAATTGCGCCACAGGTTTTTCGGCGATTAGGTGCGAACGTTATCGCCATCAACGACAAGCCGGACGGGCATAACATAAATCTGGATTGTGGATCGCTGCACATCGAAAGTCTGCAGGCGCGAGTTGTCGCTGAGCGTGCCGACCTCGGCGTCGCCTTTGACGGCGATGCCGACCGCGCTCTATTTATTGACACCGCCGGCAACTTTGTTGATGGTGATGCGACACTTTGGGTGCTCGCAAACGATTTCAGGACGCGCGCCGAATTACCCGGCGATACAGTCGTTGCGACGGTCATGAGTAACATCGGACTGGAACTCGCCTTTCGTGATGAAGGAATTAGTCTCACTCGCACCGACGTGGGCGACAAGTATGTTTTGGACGAAATTCTACGCAGCGGGGCCGCGCTCGGCGGCGAGCAATCAGGTCATATCATTTTCCCGCACATCAGTTTGGCTGGCGACGGAATCATTACGACAATCATGCTGCTGCGCGCGATGCGGCGGCGAAAGCAGTCGCTTGCTAAACTTACTCAGGGATTTCAGCGGTACCCGCAGATCCTGTTGAATGTGCGAGTGCGCGAGAAGCGGCGTTTCGAGGAATTACCGTCAGTACAACGGGCCGCTCGCGAGGTTGAGCAATTGCTGAACGGCCGCGGCCGGTTGCTGCTGAGGTATTCAGGAACCGAGCCGCTGGCACGGATAATGATCGAAGGTGAAGACGAGGCCAAGATTGCGAAATACGCGGAAAAGCTCGCCGAGACAATCCGCCTGGAAATCGGAGCCACCCAATCGTGAAGCGAAGTTCGTGGCGACCTTCAAGCACGAGAAATCGAGAAAAATTTACAGCCTGCGGAGTGAAAGACTTTCACGGTGAGCACGTTTGAATAGTGGGTGACGGCAAAAATCTTCGAATTTCCGCGGGCTTCGGTGCCGCCAAAAAACTCTATTGCGCGGCATAATCGTTGCGATGTATATTGTGGGGCAAGAGAGACGGTTGGTGGATCCTCCGTCTCAAGTGGTTGCTGGGGTGAGGACAGTAACCACGAAAATGGATAGGCGCTGCGACGCCCACGTTGCAGCGCTTATTCTATTTGTGATGTAGCGCAGGCCGGCAGCCTGCGCTTTTTATTTTCGACAACCCGGCCGTTTGACTCGCGATTGCGTTTGGCGTAGAAACTTGCGGTCGCATGGCCAGGGGTTTTCGATTCTTCGCGAGGGGTTCGTTTGTTTGCACCGCAACATTCCTGCTGGTTTTCGGCGTAGCAGGATGCCGCAGGCGTGCTAACCCTAACAACGCCAATACCAATTCATTAACAACCGCCAGCAATCCTGAGGAAGCGAAGCGCAACGCCCAAGCTCTCGTCGATCAGGCCAAAGAACTTTACAAAAACGACGAAGATCAGCACGCCGCGCAGGTACTCGAGCAGGCGATCAAACTCGATCCCAATAACGCCGAAGCACATCTACGGCTGGGCATGAGCTACGCCGCGCTCGACCGCAAGCCGGAGTCCGACGACGAGTACAAAAAAGCGGTCGACCTTTTTAAAAAGAGGGTTGAATCTGATCCAAAGGACGCGTCCGCATTTTTCTACTTGGGTGAAGCGTACAACTTTCTACATCGCGACGAAGACGCTGCGCGCAACTATCGCGAAGCCACTCAGTTGAACGAGAAAGATGAAGAGGCGTGGTACCAGTTGGGAATGTCACTGATTAAGTTGGCGCGCTACAGCGAAGCGGTTAACGCCTTTCAGAAAGCTTTGGAACTGGATGCCAACGACTATCGCGCCACCGATGGATTACAGGAAGCACAAGACGGGGCGCAGCGCATTCGTGAAGGCAAGAAGCATAACGAAGAGATGCTGAAGAAGCAGCAGGAAAACGCCAACGCAAATGGAAATGCGAACTCGAATTCGACTAGCAAGCCGAAGCGAACGCCTTAATCTGATCTTTTCCGCTTACGGACTTGCGCCGCAGCCGACGCGAACTTAGTATTAAATCGAAATCTTAAGTAATCGATCGATGGCGACGTCTACACCACCACCGTATTTTCCACAGAGCTCACTTTCGCCGCCGTCCGCGGCTCGCTACCGCAAATTCAAACTGATCGCGGCTGGTGTGATCATTCTGGTGCTGGCTGTGCTCGGAGGCGCAATCACGGGCATCGTCTATCTGATCAAGTGGCTGGTCTGAAGCGAGTTCTGCCTGCTTGACATCAAACCCCTGTGCCCGTATAGTTTCCCGTTTCGGACTACCGGTCTGAATTCCTCTAGTGCAACGCTGTTACTGGTTCTGTCGGTGCGGAGGCGTTGCCCGGCTCGGTGCGAGGCATCGGTCGTTTGAAAATATTGTGGCGTAAAGCTCGCACCCTTCATGGTGCGAACGCGGCAAAGAAACCTCGGCGCCGTGACGCTACAGAAAAAGCTTCGGCTATTTTGGGCTACTGGGAAGCCAAATCCGCGCCCGCCTAAAAGCGAAATCAGAACGTCCCTTTAAGCGAATAATTGCAGGCCAGTTTGTCTGCGCTGACTGCCGGACCCGTTCCGGAAAGAGGCAGGCCGCGGCCCTTTTTGCGCTTCTGGCGCTCGCGACTAAGTTCGAAAGACAGACACAAAGATGCCGACGATAAATCAATTAGTTCGCAAAGGACGAAAGCAGGTCAAGTACAAGACTGCCAGCCCGGCGTTGCAAAGTTCCCCGCAAAAACGGGGCGTTTGCACGCGCGTTTACACCCAAACGCCGAAGAAACCGAACTCGGCGCTGCGCAAAGTCGCGCGTGTTCGTCTGACCAACGGCATCGAGGTCACGACTTATATCCCTGGCGTCGGCCACAATTTGCAGGAGCACTCGATCGTTTTGATTCGCGGGGGGCGCGTCAAAGATTTGCCGGGTGTTCGCTATCACGTGATTCGCGGCACGCTCGATTCAGTCGGAGTCGGCGATCGCAAAAAGAGTCGTTCGAAGTACGGCGCCAAGCGGCCGAAGGGAGGCGCGAAGTAGCCCATGCCGAGACGCAGAGTTGCAGAGCGAAGAGCGGTTCTTCCCGACCCCGTGTACAACAGCCCGCTGGTGACAAAGTTCATCAACGGCATCATGTGGGGCGGCAAGCGTTCGCTGGCGGAAAAGACCTTTTACAACGCGCTAAAGCAGGTCGGCGAAAAAGCGAGCGAAGAGCCTTTGAAAGTGTTCAAGCGCGCGATTGAAAACGTTCGCCCGACAGTAGAAGTCAAATCGCGTCGCGTCGGAGGATCCACCTATCAGGTTCCGGTTGAAGTTCACCAGGAGCGCCGCGGCGCGTTGGCGATTCGCTGGATTGTTTCATACGCACGCGGACGCGGCGAAAAGACGATGACCGATCGCCTCGCGGCTGAATTGCTTGATGCGGCCAACAACCGTGGCAATGCAGTAAAGAAGAAGGAAGATACGCACCGCATGGCGGACGCCAATAAGGCGTTCGCGCATTACAAGTGGTAAGACGAGTAAATCGTAAATCGTGAATGGTAAATAGAAAATCCTATTCACGATTTACGATTCACGATTTTCGAGATGGCTAAGTACGACCTCAGCAAATTCCGGAATATCGGCATCATGGCGCACATCGATGCCGGTAAGACCACCACCACCGAACGTGTCCTTTATTACACGGGTGTCTCGCACAAAATCGGCGAGGTGCACGAGGGCACGGCGACGATGGACTGGATGGAGCAGGAACAGGAGCGCGGGATCACGATTACGTCCGCGGCGACGACTTGTTTCTGGGAGCGCAATGGGGTCGACCATCGCATCAACATTATCGACACGCCGGGTCACGTCGACTTCACGATGGAAGTCGAACGCAGCTTGCGCGTCCTTGACGGCGCAGTCGCTGTGTTCGACGGCGTTGCCGGTGTTGAGCCGCAGTCGGAAACGGTCTGGCGCCAGGCTGATAAATACGGCGTGCCGCGAATTTGTTTCATCAATAAACTCGATCGCGCGGGCGCCTCGTTCCAGCGTTCGTTTGATTCAATCGTTACTCGCCTCGGCGCAAACCCAGTCGCTCTCCAAATCCCCATCGGACACGAAGATCAATTCAAAGGCGTCGTCGACATTATTGCGATGAAGGGCCTGGTGTGGAAAGACGAGACCAAGGGTGCTGAGTACGAAACAAGCGAAATTCCTGAAGAGTTGAAAGCGGAAGCTGCCGCTGCGCGCGAGAGGCTGATTGAAGCAGTCGCGACTGTCGATGACGACTTGATGCACAAGTACGTCGAAGCTCAGCCGATTACCGAAGACGAAATTCGCAAGGCGTTGCGCAAAGGCACCCTCGAATTGAGATTGGTGCCGGTGGTCACGGGTTCGGCTTTCAAGAACAAAGGCGTGCAGACGCTGCTGGATGCCGTTGTCGATTATCTGCCCTCGCCGCTCGATATTCCGCCAGTTGAAGGTGTGAATCCAAAGAATGGGCAGAAGGAAACGCGCCCGCCAGATGCGAGCGCTCCGTTCAGCGGTCTGGTTTTCAAGATCATGGCCGACAAGCATCTCGGCCAGCTTTCTTTTGTGCGTATTTACAGCGGCACGATCAAGTCGGGTTCGTACGCCTACAACTCAGCGAAGGACAGCAAAGAGCGTGTTGGTCGCCTGATGCGCATGCACGCCAACAAGCGCGAAGATATTGAAGCGGCGAGCGCCGGCGAAATCATCGCGATCGGTGGCATGAAGCAGGTCACTACTGGCGATACCGTCTGCGACGAGAATAAACCCATCATTCTCGAAGCGATCGAATTTCCCGCGCCGGTTATTCGCGTCGCGGTTGAGCCGAAGACACGTGCCGATCAGGACAAACTGGGTGTGGCGCTTGGGCGTCTTGCGCAGGAAGATCCTTCGTTCAATGTTTCGACTGATCACGAAACCGGCCAGACGATTATTGCCGGCATGGGCGAGCTGCATCTGGAAATCATCGTCGATCGCATGAAGCGCGAGTTCGGTGTCGAAGCGAACGTCGGCAAGCCGCAGGTGGCTTATCGCGAGACGATTACGCAGCCAGCGCCGGGAAAAGAAGTCTTCAAGAAACAGACCGGTGGCCGCGGCCAGTACGCGCACGTGGAGATCGAAATCGAACCCGCGCCCGGCGAAGGCTTTGTGTTCGAAAACGAAATCACCGGCGGCGCGATTCCACGCGAATTCATCAAGCCGACTGAAGCCGGTATTCGTGACGCGATGGAGCGCGGTTATCTCGCCGGATATGAATTGGTTGATGTGAAGGTGCGTCTGCTTGACGGTGGCTTCCACGAAGTCGATTCGGACGAGCGCTCATTCCACATCGCCGGATCGCTGGCGTTCCAGGACGCGCTGAGGAAAGCGAAGCCAGTGCTGCTCGAGCCAATCATGCGCGTCGAAGTGGTAACGCCGGAAGAGTACATGGGTGCGGTGAACGGAGACTTGAATCGTCGTCGCGGGCAGATTGAAAAGATGGAGCCGCGACCCGGCGGTGCGCAAGTTGTCACCGCGTACGTGCCTTTGTCAGAGATGTTTGGTTACACGACCGATCTTCGTTCTGCGACGCAGGGCCGCGCGACTTCGACGATGCATTTTGAGCGTTACGATCAGGCGCCCAAGAATGTCGCGGAAGAAGTGATCGCGAAAGTTCAGGGCGTGGCAAGTAAATAGTTTTGTAGCGGCGGCCCTTCGGGCCGCGATTTTTCGAGGATGAGAGACACCAATGAGCAAAGAGAAATTTGATCGCAGCAAGCCGCACGTGAACATCGGGACGATTGGTCACGTGGACCACGGCAAGACGACTTTGACGGCGGCCATCACGAAAGTCCTGGCAAAGAACAATCCGAAAGTGCAAT
>DASYPX010000131.1:0-2465 GCA_036006125.1 Pyrinomonadaceae bacterium
CCTTTTGCCACGCCCCGAATCAGCCCGGCACTGCGCGTGAAGCAAAGCACGATTCGATCGGCCTCAGCGAGGTTGTAACTGCGGAGGACAATCGCTTCGGTCGTAACGACGTTCATTGCGATGTGAGATTACCGGAAAGGAATGAAGTAGAGAATCCAGCCCAGCAGAAAAGCGATGACTATGAACTCAGCAAAGACCTTCAAGCCATACATGAACCTCTGCCGTTCATCGCCCTTTGCGGCGATACCGAACACGATTGCGGTCAGGGCGGCGAAGACGGCCATCCAAAGAACGTGTCTCATCGTTTCCTCCCGGCCGCAATGTCGAACGCGTCCAGCATCACTAAGTAATTGAGCAATCCCGCGACAAGCAGAAACGTGTTTCCGTATTCATACGTCACCAACTGCGCGTGTTCGGCAAAACCGACGTTCGCGATCCAGCAAACGAAGTACGGCAGACCTATGCCGACGTTCGCGATCATCGGCAATAGCTGAAGGACCGCACCAAAACTCTGCTGGCCGCCACCGAGCGCATACATGTGTCCGCCGAGCCACAACCCGACGAAGAACATCAGCCAAACCGCCCCGCCGGCGAGCGCACCTCTCAACCAGCGCCCTTGCATCAAGTGGCCAGCGCCCGGCGCTGCCCACGCGATGAGTCCGACCAACCACGCCCGCGCCGGCGTCGGCGTATCCCGATCTTTTTCGATTCGATTAGCTACCAAAAGCGACCCTCTCTTTGCATTTCTGTTAGTTAATGTAATTTCTCAGGTATCACCTGCGAAGCTCCAAAACCCGCAGTGTTTTCATTAAGTGTCGGCTCTTCCACGCCTCAGACAGTCAATAAAGTAGATATCTTTCGCGTACGGTCCGAAACGAATCAAGACCAGGTTGCCACGAATCAACGATCGACTCCAGCGAGTCGCCCCGTTCGATTTGTTCGCGCAGCCTGGTCGTTCCCGCGATCACGTCGAATGGATTGCGCGTGTATTCATATTCGTAAGGCGGATCCTTCCAACGAAAGTCGTCAGGGTACATATCGTAAGCAGTTTTGACGATTGCGACACCGGTCTGGACCGGCTCAAAAACGTCGCGGTCGGTGACATGAATCTGCACGCCGCCGCACGCTTTGCCCGCATGCTTCTGAAACGTCGGCATGAAAACCGAAGCGCGGAACAAGACACCAGACAAATTGAGTCTCGTAAGTTCGTCCGCGTATTGATCCGGTTGAATGTAAGGCGCGCCGACAAGCTCAAATGGTCGCGTAGTTCCCCGCCCCTCGGACATCTGCGTCCCCTCGAGGTGCACGGTTCCGGGAAAGACTTTGCAACTGTTCGGCGTGGGAATGTTCGGGGACGGCAGGACCCAGGGCCCGTCAGTATCGCCGTACCAGAGATCACGCGACCAGCCGCCAAGTTCTATGACTTCCAAGTCACACCCAATACCGAAATGGTCGTTGAACAGGCGGGCCAATTCGCCCATCGTCATACCGTGGCGCGTCGGCAGTAAGTATTGTCCGACGAATGATTCGTGACCCGACTCAGTGACATTGCCGGCGACCTTCTCTCCCCCAATCGGGTTTGGTCGATCACAAACGACGACTTTCCTTCCAAGCCGTGCCGCCGCGCGCATGCAATTCGCCATGGTGTAGGCAAACGTGTAGATGCGACAGCCGACGCCCTGCAAATCGACGACGATGACATCGGCATCGTTGAGCATCTCGTCGGTTGGTTCGCGCGTCTCGCTGTACAGCGAATAGACCGGAAGTCCCGTGCGGCGATCGCGTGCATGTCCCGTCTCGATCATGTTGTCCTGCACGTCACCGCGTATCCCGTGCTGTGGACCAAACAGAGTTGTCAGATTGATCGCCGGATGATCGAACAAGAGATCTGCCGCGTGGCGGAACGAGTGATCGACCGAAGCCTGGTTGCAGACAAGCGCTACGCGCGCATCCTTCACTGCGACCACGCGATCGCTGAGCAGCCTTTCGAGGCCAAGCTTGATTTGATGTCGGCAGTTCGACATTTAAGTAATCAGTGAATCAGCCGCAAAGCACAGAGCCACCGTTGACGTTCAGAATTTCACCGTTGATGTGGCGCGCCCAGTCGGTGCAAAGAAAGACAATTGGCCACGCGATGTCTTCGGGTGTCGCAACGCGACCGACGGGAATCCCATCTTCGATCGATTTCTTGTAGCCCGGCAGCGCAAAGACATCAGCGCACATGTCTGTATCAACCCAACCCGGCGCCACACAATTCACATTGATGCCGAACGGCGCCAGTTCTGCTCCCAAAGACTTTGTGAACGAAATCTGACCGCCCTTTGACGCCGCATAGTTTGAAACGTTTGCCTCACCTCTCTGACCCGCTGTCGAACTGACGATAACGATGCGACCAAAAGCCTTCGCCTTCATCTGCGGGACGGCCGCTTTGCACGCGCTCCACGTGCCTTTCAAATTTAGATCAA
>DASYPX010000132.1:0-2301 GCA_036006125.1 Pyrinomonadaceae bacterium
CGCCCGCGGCCATCTCTGTTTCTATGATGAACAGACCGGCGCGCTGCTGTCAGGCGACAATGTGGTTGGGTTCGGTTCGGTGCTTATCGATCCGACTGACGGAAATATGAGCGAGTATCTCGCATCGCTTGAGCGCATGCGCGCGCTGCCGGATCTTTCAGTCCTGTTTGGCGGTCATGGTCCTCCGATCGCCAATCCTTACGAGAAAATCGACGAATACATCGCGCATCGTCTGGAACGCGAAGCGAATATTCTGAAGGTTGTTCGCGAGGGCGCGACCACGCCGGCAGAAATCGTCGCGCGTGTCTATACGGATGTGAATCCGAAAGCGCTGCCAATGGCCGAGCGAGCGGTGTTGGCCCACCTGGAAAAACTGGTGGCGGATGGGTTGGTAACAAGCGGCGAGTCTGGGAATTACAACGCGTGTGAGAACCGGGAGCGGTAGCGATCGGATCAGCATTCAACTGAACTCAAATGCAGTAAGGAAGAGGGGCTTGCCCCCGCCGTCTGATCAAGCGGCCGCAAGCGGCTCTTCCTAACTGCAATTAATCTCAGCTGAGTCCGCTCGCGGTTCTGACAGGCTGCGGTTACAATCTCTCCATCCCCGGCTCAGAACAACTCAATTAATCAACATGGAACGAGCAAGGACTCTAGGCGAACTCAAGGCGAGCGGGCATCGCAGCATCTCCGTCAAAGACGAGATGCGCGCAAACCTGATTTGCAAACTGAAGCGGCGCGAAAAACTTTTCCCCGGGATTGTTGGTTACGACGAAACCGTGGTGCCGCAACTGGTTAATGCGATCCTGGCGCGCCACAACTTGATTTTGTTGGGACTGCGCGGCCAGGCAAAGAGCCGGATCATTCGGCAGTTAACAAATTTGCTGGATGCGCAGATGCCGATCATTGCCGGCTCGGAAATCAACGACGATCCGTTCAACCCAATCAGCGCCTACGGTCGACAGACGATCGAACTGCATCAGGATTCCACGCCGATCGCCTGGGTCGAACGTGATGCGCGTTTCGTCGAAAAGCTCGCGACGCCGGATGTGACTATTGCCGACATCATTGGCGACGTCGATCCGATCAAGGCGGCGAAGGGCGGACATCTTCTCAGCGACGAACTCACGATTCACTACGGCCTTTTGCCCCGTGCCAACCGCGGCATCTTTGCGATCAATGAGCTGCCTGACCTTGCCGGAAAGATTCAGGTGGGCCTCTTCAACATCATGCAGGAAGGTGACGTGCAGATTAAGGGTTATCCGGTGCGTCTGCCGCTCGACGTGATGCTCGTCTTTTCAGCGAACCCGGAAGATTACACGGCGCGCGGGAAAATAATCTCGCCTTTGAAAGACCGCATCGGCACCGAAATTACGACCCACTATCCGAAAGAGATTTCGTTGGGCGTCGAGATCACCAAACAGGAAGCATGGACCGCCCGTGATGGTCTGAAAGAGCGACTCGTGATTCCGGAATTCATTCGAGAAACGATCGAGCAAATCGCTTTTGAAGCGCGCGACGATCAGCGCATTGATAAGCATTCGGGTGTGTCGCAGCGTCTGCCGATCACCGTAATGGAGTCGGTGGTTTCTAACGCCGAGCGTCGTTCGCTGGTGACGGACGAGCCGTTTGTCGTGCCGCGCATTGCCGACATTTACGCGGCGATTCCTTCGATGACCGGCAAAATGGAATTGGAATACGAAGGCGAGCAGGTCGGCGCCACGCGCATTGCGAAAGACTTGATCAAACGCGCGGCCGGCGAAATATTCGAAGGCTATTTTGTCGGAATCGATTTCGCGCACGCGGTCGCATGGTTCGATCAAGGCAACAATGTGCGACTCGCCGACACCGCTTCGGCCGAAGAGTGCATGCTGCTGCTTGAGTCCGTCCCTGAATTGATCGACACGGCTTTGATTCCTTTCGATTTCAACCGCCAGGACCTCGATCAGACAGTCGCCGCGTGCGAATTCGCGCTGGAGGGCCTTTATGCCGAAAATAAGATCAGCCGCAACGAAGAAGGCGGCTACACCGCAGTAACGAAGGCGAAGAAGGATCGAAGAGGAATGATCTACGACGATCTGTCCGAATCGGGCCGGTATAGCTAATTGCCAATTGTCGATTTCCGATTGCCAATTACAAAGAACAATCGGCAATCGGCAATTTAAAATCGGAAATGAAGTTCACTCGCTATTCAAAATTCAACGGCCTCGACGTTTACGGGATAAATCTCGGCGACTTGATGGATAGTCTGTCCGATTCGCTGCTCTATTCCGGCTACGACGACGATTACTACTGGACGCGCCA
>DASYPX010000133.1:0-5620 GCA_036006125.1 Pyrinomonadaceae bacterium
ATTGTGGTCGAGCGCCGCGACCGTGTCGCCATCATCACCATAAATCGGCCTGAAAAGCGAAACGCGCTGAACATTCAGACGCGCGCAGAAGGGGCCGCGATTCTCGATGAGTTGCGCGATGACGATTCGATCCGCGTCGTCATCTTTACGGGTGCGGGCGACAAAGCTTTCATCGCAGGCGCCGACATTGCCGAATTCGCCGGGCGCACGGCGCTGCAACAGCGCGCCATCATGCTTGAACGCGGACTGTTCAATGCGATCGATACGTTCCCGAAGCCGGTCATTGCAATGGTCAACGGCTACTGTCTCGGCGGCGGCTGCGAGTTGGCGCTGGCCTGCGACATCCGCATCGCCAGCGACAACGCGTCGTTCGGGCAACCGGAGATAAATTTGGGCATCATACCGGGTGGCGGCGGCACGCAGCGTCTGCCGCGATTGGTTGGTGAAGGGAAAGCGATGGAAATGATCCTGACCGGCGAAATCATCAATGCGCAGGAAGCGTTTCGCTGCGGATTGGTGAACCAGGTCGTGCCGGCGGATCAACTCGAAGCAAAGACAATGGGGGTTGCGAACCGCATTGCTGAGAAGAGTCCGATCGCGTTGCGCCTGGCGAAAGAGGCGGTGAAGCTCGCGTCGCGATCTAATCTGGACGAAGGACTGCGCCGCGAAGTTGATCTATTTGCGCTGTGCTTCTCGAGCGAAGACAAAGACGAAGGCGTGAAAGCATTTCTCGAAAAACGCAAAGCAGATTTCAAAGGGAAATAACTCCCTCTCCCTATGGGAAAGAACTTTGGGAAAATCGATGATTAGTGATCTGCAAACTGAATCGTGGGCCGTTCTCAGCGAGCGCGGTTGCGAGGCGACGCACCTGACGCACGAGGAGGCGCGACGCCTGGTGCACAAGCTGGCCAGTGAAGGACGTCACGGTCTGTGCATCGTGACGAATGAAGCAGCGGCGCCGATTGCGCGGCCGGCGGAAACAAGGGATCTGATAGGCGCGGGCGATCGAGTTTAGTTGATCGTCAGTACGACTTTTCCAAAACTTTCATTCGATTCAATTCGTTTGTGTGCCTCGCGCACTCCCTCAATCCTGAAAACTGAATCCGTCACAGGTCGCACCGTTCCATTCGCCAACAACGGCACAACGTGCTGCGCGAACAGGCGCGTCGCGGTGGCTTTCTCTTCGATTGTACGCGTGCGCAGCGAAGTGCCTATCATGCGCAGCCGCTTACGCATCACGATTCCATAATCGATTTCAGCTTTCGAACCGCTCGTAGTGCCGACGAAAATCAGACGACCGCGGGCTGCCAGCGCATCGAGATTCGGTTTCAAATACGCTGCACCGACGAGGTCGAGCACTACGCTGACTCCGGCGCCGTGTGTCCATTTCTCGACGGCTTCTGCGAACACTGACGGATCGTTTCCGACGGCGATTGATTCTGACAACCCGAACTGCTTCGCTCGTTCCAGCTTCTCAAGTGTGCGCGAAGTGCCGTACGCGACTGCGCCCGCAGCCTTTACAAGTTGACTCGCGGCCGTGCCGACGCCCGAGCCTGCGGCGTGAATCAGCACACGCTCACCCACCTGTAGTCTGCATTGAGTGAACAGCGCGTCGTGAGCCGTCATGAAGACTTCGGGAACGGAAGCCGCCTCGACCCAATTAAGATTGTCCGGAACACGCGCGAGGGTCGATTCGGGAACCGTAACGTACTCCGCGTGTGCGCCGCCACCTGTGATGCCGAACACTCGATCACCGACGCTCCACGCGCGCGCATCTTCGCCCATGCTTTCAACTTCGCCCGCGAACTCTAATCCCGGAATGTCCTCCGGATAGCCCGGCGGCGCGGGATAGCGGCCGAGCCGCTGCAAAATGTCTGCGCGATTCAAGCCGGCCGCGCGCACTCGTACGCGCACGCGATCGGCAGTTGGTTCCGGCGCGTCCGGAGCGTTGACCACTTCCAGGCCTTCGACTCCGCCGAACGCGACGATGTTGACAGCTTTCATGATTCGACGATTCTAACATTCAACATTTGCGCTTTGTGCTTCGCTCTTTGCCACTTACACTACGCCGCATGTCTCTCCTCCACGGCGCGCTGATGTTCGCCGCTGCGTTTGTCGCCGGCCTGGTGAATTCGATCGCTGGTGGTGGCACGCTCCTGACCTTCCCGCTTCTCATTTGGCTGGGACTCGATCCGAAAGTGTCGAACGCCACCAGTACCGTCGCGTTATGGCCTGGATTGTTCGGTGGTCTGTTCGGTTACCGGCGAGAGATGACCGACAGCTCTTTGATTTTAATGCGGCTTGGCGCGGTGAGTGTGGTTGGGGGTGGAGTGGGCGCGTGGCTGCTGATTGCGACGCCGTCTCCGATTTTCGCGCGACTGGTGCCGTTTTTGATTCTGTTCGCGACAATTCTGTTTATGCTGCAAGGGCCAGTTAATCGCTGGCTGCGCGTGCCGTCACCGACATCCGGCTCGCAGAAGAGTTGGTGGACAATTGCAATCGTCGTCCAGTTTTTCTCGGCGATGTACGGCGGATACTTCGGGGCAGGCAACGGAATTTGGATGTTAGCGGCGATGGGCTTGCTCGGACTACACGACATTCATCGCGCAAACGGGATTAAAAACTTCCTCGGCATCTGCATCAACAGCGTGGCGGTCTTTCTGTTTTCGGTTACGCATCTGGTCTCGTGGCCCGCGTCGCTGTTGATGGCCGTAGGCGCCGTGCTGGGCGGTTATCTGGGAGCCACGACGGCGCAACGCGTGGGTCAGACGGTGATTCGCCGCGCAATTGTGGTGATCGGATTTGTGATTACGGTGACGATGTTGTGGCGGATGCGGTGAAGAGAATCATCCGCAGATTACGCAGATACGAGTGTCAGAAGCCCGACCGTAAGGGAGGGCGCATTGGGTTACGGCGCCCTTGCTGACGCGCGGGCTTCTGACACGATCTTCGTGTAATCTGCGTAATCTGTGGATAAGAAACTTCCTCGCGAGTTCTACACACGTTCCGATGTTCTCGCAGTTGCCCGCGACCTGCTCGGAAAGAAACTCGTAGTTCCAAACAAGAACGGCGAGCGGGTTTCAGGCATCATTGTCGAAACCGAAGCGTATCGCGGTCCGGAGGATCGTGCGTCACACGCTTACGGCGGCCGCCACACCGATCGCACTAAAACGATGTATGGCATCGGTGGCACCGCGTATGTTTATTTTGTCTATGGCATGTACAACCAGTTCAATGTAGTGACGAACGTTGAAAACACGCCGCACGCCGTGCTGGTCCGCGCGCTTGAGCCGGCGGAAGGACTCGACATCATCAGGCGCCGCCGCACGGGAAGGTCAGAATACGAATGGACGAGTGGCCCCGGCCGCCTGTGTATTGCCCTCGGAATCGATCGTCAGTTGGATAAAGCGGATCTGCTTGGAGATCGCGTTTGGCTGGAAGAAGGCGTGTCGATTTCGCCGCGCCACATCGCCCGCGGGCCGAGAATTGGAATTGACTATGCCGAAAGCTGGGTGACGAAACCGTGGCGGTTTTGGATCAAGGACAATCCGTTCGTGAGCCGACGGCTGGTACAGGATCGCTCGCGGTAGAGACTCGGTCTACGTGGAGATTCACGGAATAATCTGCCACTCGTCAGTACTGACACCGAAGTTTTCGGCAGCTCCGCGTTCGGCGTCGTCCAGTGTTTGGTACCAAAGGTCACCCGTGATGCCGCTGGCTGATGAACGCCAACACAACAGATAGCCGCCACCGTCGAATTCAATAGTAATGTCGAGCGCAACGTCACTAGTCGGCATCGGCTTAGGAACGGCCGCGCCTTTCGGCAGCCATCCGGAATGAGACTCGCCGCCAGAGATAACATGATGACCGAGGACTTGCTTTACGACATTCATATGGACCGCTTAGCTGCCCGCTAACTTTTTCCAAATACTCGCTTCGCCGCCATTCCGAATCATCTCCTTAACTCTTAAATAAGCGTCAGCGTATGCAGCACGCATGTCGGATTGTGAACGCGGATGCTCAAGCCGCCTCTCTAATTCTTCATCGATAAGCGTGCCGCGTCTTGTATCTGAATACATCGCGCCTTCCCCCGCCAAATAAATGGCAAACCCTTCTTCCAGCCAACGCGGTGCCCGATCATGGCTGATCAGATCGATGATCACGTGTGCGAGTTCGTGCTTGAGCGTCGTATTCAACACGCCACGGCGCTTCAGGATTGCGACCGGTTGCAATTCAATCTTGTTTCCTTTTGTCGCCGCCGCCGCCCACCAGGGCTGACCGGTGCGTCCGGTGAAATCGCCTGTCGATTCATTGAGGCGAATATCGAGCACCGGCGGACTCGACGCATTTCCGGCCCGCCGCAAGTAATCCGCGCGTGCAGTTTCCAGAATCGTCAGAACTTGATTCGCGTCGCGACGATCGATGTCGGCGGGATAGGTGACGCGGAAGTGTTCGGACGAGATGGTGATAAAACGAGACGCGCGGACAAAACGAGATGCGGAGACGCGGGGAAGCGGAGACACGGAGATAGAACGAGACGCGGGGAACTGTGAAATTAGAACGTCAGACTTCCATTTATTGATTGAACCTAAACTCGCCGCGTCTCCGTGTCCCCGCGTCCCCGTCTCTGTTCCCACTCGCGTTCCCGGAAAATACTTCTCCAAAATCCTTTGGTAGTTCGCGCCGCGCGCGGCCATCACATGCGCGCCTTCCTGGCAAAGTCCCAGACCGTGACCAAAGCCGCTGCCGCGAAACACGAAACTCCATCCGTTCCGCGATACCTCGAAACGCGAACTCTTCAAGATGTTCCAGCCGAGCGTACGGCCGACAATGAGTTTGAAATCCCACCCACGTACGATCTTCTGTTGCTCGCCTTCGAGGGTGATGAACTCGGCGCGACCAGAATCATCGTGCTTGGTGACGATGATCTGGTCGAGACGATGTCCAACGTCGGTGCGCGAATCGGCTTGCAGGGCGCGCAGCAGATCGGCACGTGAGATTTGATCGGTCCAATGAGCGTGTGGTCCCGATTCGCAGAATTCGTCGCGTGCGCTCTGAAGATATTGCACCGGCGCGGTGCCCCACAGCGCCGCGATGCTTGCCGTCTCTCCGCCGCATGACGCGCCGAAGTATGAATCGATAAGTTGACCATGCGGGTCGAGAAGCACCTGGCCCTCGGTCGCGCGAACGGCAGCAGAAACCCGAGCGTCAGCGAGGGTGCCCGCACCCTCCCTCACGGTCGGGTTTGCGTTCACAAATCGCTGACAGTGCGTCGTCGAACAAAAGTCATAGCCGTCCTTCGCATGCCGGCCGACATTTTTCAACGCGAAAGTTCTGATTGAAATCGCCAAAGCCTTCAGAGCTTCCGGCTCTGTTTCCATCGTTCCCTCGGCGCGCATCACGCCCAGCACATAGTCCTCAAGCGACAACTCGCGCGTGACGTTGTCGTGGACGAGATGAACTTTGACCGAAGACAACCAGTTGGGGGGACGCGGAGACGCGGAGACATCCGTTGACTGTGATTCGCTCTGTGCCTCTGTGTCTCTGTGGCCAACCGCATTTGCGTAAGCTTCAAATATCGGCCGCGACATCTGCGCCGCTTGCGCGCCGTGCGCGCGCG
>DASYPX010000134.1:0-4843 GCA_036006125.1 Pyrinomonadaceae bacterium
ATGCCTGCCACTTGTTAATACCCATCGTGAAGTAGCGAACGCGCGGAGTTTTCTCGAGAAAGCCGTTGCTCTCGCCCTTGAGGAATCGATCGAACCATCCCCAGGTTAGGTCGTCATAATTCAGGCGCGCATCGCCCATGCGGCGCTCGCCAACGATCGTGTTCTCAGTGGCCCGTTTGTATCCGCAATGCAGCGTTGGGGCGATCACGGCATACTGTTCCTTAGCGATTTCCGGAGAAGCAGTCTTCCGCACGTGATTGTAGGCCGCGAGATTTGGGCCAATCGAAACGTCGTACCACGACATGAACCAAAAGCCCGGCACATTGATCTTCATGTTGTCGTGCCAAAGACCACCTCGATACCACGCCGGATCATTCGGAGCCCTTTTAATCATCGCTCCCCGTGTGTCAACAGGCATGTCATCGGCGAAGATTCCATGCGGACCATCGACAGCTTTGATGATGTCCATCTCGGGCAGATGACGCAGCGCCTGTGACCAATCGACCGGAGGCAACTGTTGCGCGAGATCGAAAGACTTCGAAGCGCGAATTAAATCTTCCTGCGAGGCGTTCGGCGGAAACATCGGCCGCACCTGGTTCTGCTCGCCGGAGATCCAGGCGATGAAAAGCATCTGCACCGCGCCGCCGCGATACCAGTTGCCTTGCTCAAAATAGGGAGCGACGCGACCAACACCAGCGCCGAAACCCTGGGGAATGATCGCCGCCAACGCAGGATTACCGAGTGCGGCGACGGCCAATTGCCACTCAGCGGTGGAAGAACAACCAATCAATCCGACTTTGCCGTTCGACCACGGTTGCTTGGCAATCCAGGTCAGTTCATCATCACCATCGCTGAGCGGGGGACCGAGAATGTCGTAATTGCCTTCGGAAAAGAAGTGACCGCGCTCGTTGATTTCCACCAACGCGTAGCCGCGCTTCACCGCGTCGAGTTCGTTGCTCATGTCGCGCGGCACACCGTTGCGCACGTCCCAGAAATTGAAATTGTAAGGAGTGCGCACGAAGACAGTCGGATACTTTTTCGACGTGTCCTTTGGTCGATAGACATCCGTCGCCATCCGTTTGCCATCGCGCATGGGAATCATCAGTTTACGTTCGACGATCGCAATCGACTGTAGTTCTTGTTCGCGTTGATTGCGCTGGGTGATTTGTTCAGGCGTGAGTCCGGGGCGTTGTTGCGCATCGACGGCTGGATTATGCTTCGATACCACAAAGACGGCGCCGACGATCGACAAAATTGCAAAAAAGACTGTGTGTTTTCGCATTCGGGACTCCTTCGACAACGGCTCTCGGGTCCACAGATTACGCAGATTTCCGAGATTAGGAAAGTGACGTCTACCTAACTCTCAGCAATCCAAACCATGCGGGCATGGCGTGAAGAAAATCCACGTGATCAGGCGCCGAGTTGCCCGCGTATCCGCGTAGATGAAAGCCTCTTACGTCGATTGCACTTAGTTGCTGCATGCCAACTCGGCCTTGCCGGAGTCGGGCGCGACGCTTAAGGTTCAGTTGAGATAGCAAATAGTCAGCACACTCAGTCGTGCTGGCGTAAGTCCCGGGAAAAATTTCTGAATGGGTAACGACGAAAGTTTTCTTTCCAGCAATTGCTTCCTTGCCAAAAGCGATAAATGAATCGAGGCCAGCACCGTCGATAACGCCACCATCCGCGAGAGGCTTACCTTCGGGCACGTAGCTCGTATGCATGCCATCAAGCAGCAGCACGCTATTAACGCGTGCGACGTTTTCGGATTGCCGAAGAATCTCGCGCACCGCTCCGTAGCCCGCGGAAAATCCTGAAAGCGTAATCGAGGACCATCCGCGACTAAGGTGTAGCTCATCAGCAGCTTCGCGCAAGAGATTCTCGAAAAGCTTTGTGTCCTCAAATGGGCGACGGTAAACGCCAGAGCCGGCGCCCAACTGCACCGTAATCAAGGCGGTGTTGGGAAGGTACAGACTGACGTGGCGCTCAACGAGCCACGGCGCGCCATGAAAATGGATTAACAAGGGCACTGGCCTATTGGGATTGACGTGAGGACTAACAAAGAGTCGTGCACCTTTGAGTGTCTTTAGATCGGCGCGACGTCCGGACACTTCCGTCTGTTGAACTCGCCGATGAGGGCGTGTGTGCTCGACCATCGGCGACGGAGCCTGTGGCGTTGGTTGCTGCGCCAACGTCACGAATCCGACGATTACGAGAATAGGAACAAACGATGTGGTCGGCAGCATATCGGTTGGATTTAATGCGCTGCCAGCAACTTTGCAAACCGATGAGGCGGAATGTTTCCGCCGGTCAGGATTCCGACAACCTTTTTGCCTCTCAACTGTTCGCGCAGCTTAATTGCACCGGCCAGTGATGCGGCACCTGCGCCTTCGGCGACCTGTTTCGCATCGCGCGCCAGGATGCGAATCGCGTCGTTAATCTCTTCATCACTCACGAGCAGAAAATCGGTTAAGTCTTTCCAGAGAATTTTGTTGGTTAGCTCAAACGGCACGCGTGTGGCCAGTCCTTCATGCGCGGTCTGCATGGTTGGATACGGATCAAGCGAACGGTTTTGGTAAGCGTGCCACACCGCCGGCGCGGCATCCGATTGCACAGCATAAACGCGCACTTTTGGATTTAGCTCATGCGCTGCGAGACACGCCCCGGAAGCGCAACTACCACCTCCGGCCGGCGCGATGATCAGATCGACATCAGGCAAGTCTTCGAGAATTTCGACGCTGGCGGTGGCGACGCCGGCGATCAGCAATGGCTCGTTTGCGGAATGAACGTAACGATAACCTTCTTCCTGCGCGAGCCGCTCGACTTCCAGACGCGCCTCGTCAAAATCGCGGCCGTGCAAGCGCACTTCAGCGCCCAGGTCACGCATCGCCCGGATCTTTGACTCGTTAACATTTTCAGTCGGCGCGTAGATGATGACGCGCGCGCCGAAGAGGCGTCCGGCATACGCGATCGATTGACCGTGATTGCCCGTTGAGGCGGTGATCAAGGCGATTGGCTTGCCATTACCGGTAGCACTTAGTTCGTTACGCACCAGATTGACGCCGCCACGCACTTTAAACGCACCTGTCGGTTGCAGGTTTTCCAGCTTGGCGTAGTAGTCGCATTGAAGCATCTCTGAGATTTTATTCAGCCGAACGAGCGGCGTCCTGGGCAGGAACTCTGAGATTGCTTCACGCGCGGCAACGATATCTGTGAAGGTTGGCGGATTCATCGTGATTCTGCGCGCACAGATTACGCAGATTCACGAAATTAGGAAAGCCAAACAGTGGAGTAAGTCAGCAGTAAGCTGTGGGGAGCGAGAAGCGGGCGGCCGTTAGAAAAGCGTTTCTTTTAAGATCGATTGGTCTGCGCCGGTGTGACCGCCTCAACCTCGTACTGCTCACCGCTCACTGCCCACTGCTCACTGCTTCCTGACAGGCGTCAGCCACGCGCGACCTTTGCCCAGATCGAACGTGACATCCCAGTCGATCATGAAGCGCGTGCCGATGTTGCCATCCATGATCAGAGTGTCGTTGACGCGCGCATCGCCGCTTACCGGAATGCCGCCGACCAGCATGAACTTTGCAGGCTGAGGCCCCTTTACGTCCGTCTTTAAACTCAGCAGCGGTGCGATGTGTTTCGCGATCACGTTGGCGCCGCCATTTCCGGAATCCAACTCCATCCACGCCGTGCCTTCGGGCGTTACGACACCAACGACGACGGCGAGCGCGATTCCTTCCAGCTCGCGGACAAGCCGCACCGAGATCTCTTTCCCTTTGCGCGCGCGCTGTCTCAGGCTCGCGGCGCTTTCGATTGTCAGAGTTCGATTGGCGAGACTCAAGGTGACCGCACGTCCGGCAAATAAGTCGAGGCCAATTGAACCGTCTACTTTCGGAAGATTCGGCGGCATGAACTTCATCAGGTCGAAAACTCCCGCGATTGGGGCGCGAAAAAACCATCCGTCGATATCGAAGTCGATGTCGTCACACCTTTGCATGTCGAGCCGTTGACCCGTCAAGACGAATCCGCTCAGTTGTCCCCACGGTTTACAGCCAATCGTCTGCGCAAACGCAGGCGAGATGTAGGTGACTCCACCACCCGTATCGAAGACGAAGTTGCCTTCGTGACTATTCACCGTCGCGCGCATCGTCATCATGTATGTGCCACCCGGATGCGGCTGCAAGTGAAAGACGGCGGCAGGTCGTGCGACCGGGGCGCCGATCACTGCATGCGCGACGGCCCCAATGACAATTGTTATGAGCGATGCGCGCCGCATTATCAGCGCTTCTTGCTCCGTTTTGTTGTTGAGCGTCTTGCGGTGGTGCGCGCTGTGCTCACAGCGCGTTTCGCGGTGCGCTTGGCTGATTTGGCCGCCCGAGCTGCGCCGCTTCGGACGTTCTTCGCTGCTTTGCTAGCGGCACTACCGGCGCGTTTGGTCGTCTTTGTGGTTGTGCGCTTCGCTGTGCGCGCAGTTTTCGCAGCCGTCTTTGTTGCGCGTTTGGCCGCGCTGGCCTCCGCCCGCGCCAGCTTCCGATTTTGCTTGGCAACGGTTTTGGCCGCTCGATTAACCACACTGCCAAAAGTAGTTTTTCCTCTGGTTTGCGGCTTCAGTTGCTCTGCGACAGTCTGGCCGACTGTCTTCGCAGCATCCGCAGAAGTATTGAGAGCTTGCTCGACAAGTTCCGCAGCGCGATCGCCAACTGAGATCGCGGCTTCAGCGGCTCGATCAGCAACATTTGAGACAGTGTCCACCACGTCGGAATGATTGTTTCTTTTCGCCATTTCTTCCTCCTGGTCTTCGGTTGTGGTGAGAATACAACCTGCGAGGATGGAGAAAGTTTGTCGC
>DASYPX010000135.1:0-9145 GCA_036006125.1 Pyrinomonadaceae bacterium
CATTGCCTGGCCGATGTGCCGCCAGAACTGCGGAAGATTCTTCGTTGGTTCCAACATGTTGCGGAAGGATTGGCCAGGGCGCACGCCGCCGGCATCGTCCATCGCGATCTGAAACCTGAAAACATCATGATCACGCGCGACGGACAGGCAAAGATTCTTGACTTCGGTTTGGCAAAGCTGGTTGAAAGCGCGCGCGCCTCTCTGCTTAGTAGTGCTGAACGCGAATTCGACACGATGGAACTTTCGGACTCGCACTCGACAGTCGGTGTCGTCCTCGGCACCGCGGGCTACATGTCGCCCGAACAAGCGCAAGGTCGCTCGTCAGCGGTCGATACACGGTCAGATATCTTTGCGTTCGGCTGCATTCTGTTCGAGGCAGTCACGGGGCGAAAAGCATTCGCAGGGAAAGATCGGATCGAGCGACTCAACAAAATTATTCGCGAGCCGGTTCCACCTCTGACCGACTTTAATCCCGAAGCTCCGGTTGAATTACAGAAGATTGTGCGGCGGTGCTTGGAGAAGGATCCCGAAGACCGTTACCAATCAATAAAAGACGTCGCGCTTGAATTGAAAGAGTTGCGGCGCGAACTTGCTGATGGCGCGACGTTTCAAACGACCGGCGTTGCTTCGACTTTTAGTGAAATCGGAGCTTCGGATAATCCTGCGCTGTCGTCGACCGGCACGATTTCCGGCGCCGTTCCGACACGCGGATTTACAGCGAGTTATCTCGGCGTTGAATTACGCCGCCACCGGTTTGCGGCGATTGGTGTCGGCCTCGCGGTAATCGCGCTGGCAATCGCGGTCGGATATTTCGCGTTTTTCAAAAAGGCAGCGCCACTAACGGATAAAGACACAATTCTGATTGCGGATTTCGTGAACGACACCGGCGACGCTGTTTTTGATGGCACATTGAAGCAGGCTTTAGCCGCACAACTTGGGCAATCGCCATTCCTGAACATCTTCGGCGACCAGCGCGTGCGCGATGCGCTCAAATTTCTCGATCGATCGCCGGCGGAAAGAATTACCCGCGACCTGGCTCGGGACATTTGCCTCCGACAGGGACTGAAAGCGTTTCTCAGTGGCTCAATTTCCAGTGTCGGGAGTCATTATTTAATTACGATTGAAGCGGTGAACGCGCAAAACGGCGACGCGATTGCGCGCGAGCAGGTTGAAGCTGAAAGCAAAGAGCTCGTCATCAAGCGCCTCGGTGAAGCGGCGACACGGCTGCGCGAAAAGCTTGGCGAGTCGTTGTCATCAATTCAGAAATTCGATGCGCCCATCGAGCAAGCCACCACTCCATCGCTGGAGGCATTCAAGGCATACTCAATTGGCCTTGATAATCATTTAAAAGGCAGTTATTCGGACGCGATTCCTTTTTTTAAGCGAGCAATCGAGCTCGATCAGAATTTCGCGATCGCCTACGCGCGCCTGGCGACTGCATATGCGAACACCGGCCAGCGCGATCTGGCGACCGCCGCCGCACAGCGAGCATTTGAGTTACGCGACCGCGTGAGCGAGCGAGAAAAGTTTTACATCACGGCAGTCAGTTACTACGGCCTGGTGACGCGCGAGCGCGAAAAGTACATCGAGACGTTGGAATTGTGGAAACGCACTTATCCGAACGATCCAATTCCGCACATTCAATTGTCGAATTTGTATATCGCCGACGCGGGCGCGCTCGAAAAAGCTATGGAGGAAGCCCGCGAGGCGATCCGTCTTAATCCGAACACTGCGCCGCCGCGCGATAATCTCGCCACCGCTTTGATGGAACTGAATCGCTTCGATGAGGCGAAGCAGGTTTATCAACAGGCGATGGAGCAGAAGCTTGATTCGATTTTCTTTCGCAACAACCTGCACGCGATCGCTTTCGTGCAAAACGACGCGGCGGGCATGAAGCAGCAACTCGATTGGTGGACCGGCAAGCCCGGCGAGTACAACGCGCTAAATTGGCAGGCCGAAGTTGCGGCATTCTCGGGTCAACTCAAGAAGGCGAGGGATTTGAACGAACGAGGTGCCGAAGACGCGATCGGGCATCAGCAAAACGATGGCGCGGCGCTACTTTTGACGTCCCAGGCACAGCTGGAAGCCTTGTTTGGAAGTTGTGATCACGTCAAAGCGATCGCGACCAGGGCATTCCAAATATCGCGTGTGACCGGAGTCCTTCAAGCGGCGTCTGGCGCGTTTGCGGTTTGTGGCGACGCGGCACAGACGCAGGCGCTGATGGACGAACTGGCAAAGAAATTTCCGAACGACACTTTGCTGAACGTTGTGTATTGGCCGTTAAATCGTGCCCTGCTCGCGATGCATCAGAGTGACGCAGAGCACGCGGTGCAGATGCTCGAAGCAGCGAATCGTTACCAGATTGTCGGAAGCTACTGGCCACAATACTTTCGCGGACAGGCGCTCTTGAAACTAAACAAAGGAGCCGAAGCAGCGGTGGAATTCCAAGCCATTACGAATCATCGCGGTTGGGCGCCGCGATCGCCGCTATATGCACCGTCATATCTTGGACTTGCGCGTGCGCAAGTCTTGAAAGGTGACTCATCAGCCGCGCGGACCGCGTATCAAACTTTCTTTTCGCTTTGGAAGGACGCCGACGCGGACATCCCGTTATTGGTGGCGGCCAGGAAAGAGTATGAAACGCTGAAATGATCGGTGCGAGGATAGAGATCGCTCTTCGAATACGAAGAGGCGCTGCAAATTGGTAGTGCTCTTTTTCTTTAACGAAAGGTGGGCACGACTACATGCACTTGTGAACTCTACCACTCTTGTCGCGTTCCAAGGTGAAGGTTCCGACGTCAACGTTACCCGCGGTAAGGCTGACGCTTAAACTCATTTTCTGTCGATTAACGGTTCCTTTGTACATGGCGTCTTGCCTCCCGAGTAATCGCGCGGGCACTAGCGGACCAAACAAAGGCGTTTCGAAACGCATTAGTAAAAAGAAGCGTATTCGGAACAAGTCCGCGCGCTAATGACCAAAAATAGCAGGGGCACGGGTGACACCCGCCCCTGCTTACTTTCAACCTTAGCTCGACGCTAAGAAGTCTAAGTAACGAATTTCCTCCTTATACTCAGCCTCCGCAAAGATGCCGAAGCGTACAGCCAAGACTCCCAATGTATTTGTCGCGTTACTCCGCGGCGTCAACGTGGGTGGAAAGAATAATCTCAGCATGAGTGAGCTTAAGACCAATCTCTCAAAGGCCGGCTTCGACGATGTCCGGACGTACATCAATAGCGGCAATGTGCTCTTCACCAGCTCGCAAACCGACGCCCGAAAACTCGAAACAAACATCGAGCGACTGCTGTCAATTCAACACAAGCTGGAATGCAAGGTGGTGGTGCGAAGTCTCTCTGAAATGAAGAAGTTGGTGGAAAGTCTGCCGGCCGCTTGGAAAGACGACGAAAGCTGGGCACACAACGTGGTGTTTCTGCGCCACTCAATTGACTCGAAAAATGTTCTGAAAGAGCTGGCGCCAAAACCAGAAATAGAGAAAGTGCTGTACCGGTCCGGCGCCGTGTTGTGGTCTGTGCAACGAAGTGAAATAAAGCAGAGCACTATGACCAAACTCTCCAGCCGCAAAATTTTTCAGCACATGACAGTGCGAAATCCAAATACAACCAGAAAGCTGTACGAGTTGATGGAAGAGATGGCGCAAGGCGAATCCGACTAAGAATCTATACCGGGCAGAAAAACAGGGCACGGTCATACCGTGCCCCTCGTTTCTGTGCAGTTTTGCCCGAATCTAAATTCCCAGGACGTCCACCAGCTCCTGTACGGCCGCAGCACTCTTCTGCAAAGCGATGCGCTCCTCAGAAGTGAGCGTAATCTCGATTACTTGCTCGAGTCCTCTCGCGCCCAACTTGCACGGCACGCCAACATATAGACCGTTGACGCCGTACTCGCCTTCGAGATAGGCCGCGCACGGCAAAATCTTTTTCTTGTCTTTCAGAATCGATTCGGTCATCTCAACGGCCGCCGCCGACGGTGCGTAATATGCGGAACCGGTTTTTAGTAAGGCGACGATTTCCGCGCCGCCCCCGGCCGTGCGTTTCACAATCGCATCGATTTGTTCTTTCGGCAGCAACTCAGTTACCGGGATTCCGGCGCATGTCGAATAGCGTGGTAAAGGCACCATTGTGTCGCCGTGCCCGCCGAGCACGAAGGCCGTGACGTTCTCAACTGAGACGTCCAGCGCTTCCGCGAGAAAACATCGCATACGTGCTGAGTCGAGCACGCCAGCCATGCCGATCACGCGATGTTTGGGAAAGCCGGAGCGGCGCAGCGCGACCTGACACATGGCGTCAAGTGGATTCGAAACAATGATGAGAATCGTATTGGGCGATCGCTTTACTATTTCATCGACAACTTTGCCGACGATGTCGGCGTTCGTTTTCAGCAAATCATCCCGGCTCATGCCCGGTTTACGAGCCAGGCCGGCAGTGATGATCACGACGTCTGAATCATTCGTGTCGTCGTAGCTATTTGCGCCAGTGAGCCGGACATCAAACCCTTCAACTGGTGCGGCTTCGGCCAAGTCAAGTGCCTTGCCTTGCGGCACGCCCTCAACAATGTCTACCAGCACAACGTCGCCAAGTTCCTTTGACGCAAGCCAATGCGCCGCCGTCGCGCCCACGTTTCCGGCGCCGACGACCGTAATCTTCTTTCGTGTTCCCATGAATAGGATCCTCTCTGGTGGCCGGAGTTTAGTCGGTGATCGTAATCACGAAGAAGGCCAACCACGACCCGGCAGACTCTGATTTGATAGTGATTTTTGAGCGCCGTAGGCGCTCAATGTTTATAGTTCATCAATTCCCAAATTCCAAGCGGCAGAAGCGGAATGCGAACATTCCGCTTCTGCGGATAGCGATTTACAATGCGTTCGCTATAAACATCGTGCTCCTAACGAGCAAGCCCAGCAGGTGGCCGCAACTGTCGGAAGAACTCACAACAAAATCCGCTACCGAACTCATTGCGTTGATGCACGCGCGCGAGGTTTCGCCGCTCGACGTTGTGGAAGCACATCTACGCGCGATCGAGCGAATCAATCCGACGATTAATGCGATTGTCACTATCGCAGGCGATCTTCATGAGCGCGCGGTCGAAGCTGAAAACGCAATCATGCGCGGTTCGGCGGTTGGGCTACTTCAAGGCTTACCGATCACCATCAAAGACACAATCGATACTGCCGGATTGCGCACAACCAGCGGCTCTCGCATTCGGGCGCGGTATGTTCCTCAGCAGGATGCGCCCGCCGTCGCGCGATTGAAAGCAGCTGGCGCGATTGTGCTGGGCAAGACCAATGTTCCTGAGATGGCAATTCCATATGAATGCGACAATCCAGTTTTCGGCAGAACCAATAATCCTCACAAAGTGGAATGCACCGCCGGTGGTTCAAGCGGTGGCGAAGCAGCCGCAATCGCTGCGCATGTGTCGCCTGCGGGTATTGGCAGCGATTTATCCGGATCGATACGCGTACCCGCGCATTTCTGCGGCATCACCGGATTGAAACCGACAGTTGGCTGTGTACCGATGGAAGGTCACACGCCGTCAGCTTCAGGCGTTGTGGGACTTGGCGCGAGCATCGGTCCCATGGCGCGACACGTGAAAGACGTCGCATTGCTCTTTCGTGTGCTTGCCAATTCCGGCGACCTGGAAATGTCGCCAAAGGAAATCCTCGATGCGAAGAGGGTTAGCGGTGCACGCGTCGCCTGGTACACAGAAGATGGGACAACTCCCGTCTCCGGTGAAATCAAGCAGAAGGTTCAATCAGCTGCACTCGCGTTAGCGGACGCCGGACTTCAAACTTTCGAAGCGTTGCCGCCGGGCGTCTCAAAGGCGCCGCAACTGTGGATGGATCTCTTCTCACGCGCGGCTAACAGCGAAATCGTTTTGTTATATCGCGGCCGGGAAGATGAAGCTGGACCGCTTGTCTCACGCTTACTTCGTAGCCAAAACGAGGAGCCAAACGAGTTTGAAGATCGTATCGACACCGCGGAAAAACTGGCCCATGCAGTCGTCGAGCGCGAACGATTGCGAGAAGACTTATTGCGTTGGATGAAAACGACTCCGCTGATTCTCGCGCCCGTCGGGGCCACGGCTACTTTCGAACATGGTCGCCAACGCGTCGATATCGACGGCACTTATGCGAGTGTTTTTAGCGCGTTTAGCTATTCGCAGGCCTTTAACGTGTTTGGATTTCCGAGTGTGACTGTGCCGGCGGGGAAGACATCGAGCGGTTTACCAATCGGCGTACAAGTTATTGGCCGGCCTTTTGAAGAATTCACGATGTTGGCAGCCGCATCGATCATTGAACAGGCGTTTGGCGGCTGGCAACCACCGGCGTTACCGGAGGCAGGCTAAACAGGTTTTTGAACTGCCGAGGGTGCCGCCGTTGTCTTCGTCTCTCGGCGGTCGCCACGAATGACCTCGGCGAAGAATACGCGGAAGTATCCCCACATTGAATAGATCGCCGACAGCACCACGACCCACAGCAGCGCCCGCCCGGCCGTGTAGAGAAGCACCTGCCAGTCTACCCAGGTAGTCGCTCCTGCGCCGGTCAGATGTGCCCACGCGGTTTGCAGCTCAGGCACAGTCCAAAATTTGATCGCGGGAAACGGTTTGCCGAAGTTTGAAACGGGCGTGCCGCCGCCGTTCGGTGGCAGCGAAAGGATCAGCAAACCGACCGTGATCACCTGGGCGACCATTTTGAACTTGCCCATGCCCGACGCGGAGATGATCACGCCTTCGCTTGCCGCAACTGATCGCAATCCAGTGACGGCGAATTCACGGCCAACGATGATCACGACCGCCCACGCCGGCGCCAGGTGATTTTCGACCAGCGCAATTAGCGCGGCTGAAATCAAAAGCTTGTCGGCAATCGGGTCGAGCAGTTTACCGAGTTTCGAAACTTGTTTGCGGCTGCGTGCAATCCTTCCGTCAAAAAAGTCCGTGAGTGCTGCCGCCGCGAAAATCACCACGCCCAAAATATGAGGCGGAACACCCAGGCTTTGCGACAGTGGTGTCAGCAACACCACCACCAACAGCGGCACGATGAAAATTCGGGAAAGCGTGAGCGCGTTCGGAAGGTTCAATTCGAGCTCCGTTAACAATCTGTTCGCAGTCTAGGTTGCCGATCTGATGGCGTCAAGCGATGCCTTGCTGGTGCTGTCAACGTCCGCTACAATGCTCGGTTCTGCGCCACGCAAAATTCTCGTCTGTGGCGCTCGACTTTCTTTTCACGGCTATGGCAATTGATCGAATCAGCGTCCGCGGAGCCCGCCAGCACAACCTCAAGAACATCGATGTCGACATCCCTCGCGACAAATTGACCGTCATTACGGGCCTTTCCGGCTCGGGCAAGTCTTCGCTCGCGTTCGACACGATTTATGCGGAAGGGCAGCGGCGATACGTCGAGTCGCTGTCGGCCTATGCGCGCCAGTTTCTCGATCAACTGGAGAAGCCGGACGTGGATTCGGTGGAAGGCCTGTCGCCGGCAATCTCGATCGAACAGAAAACGGTAGCGCGTAGCCCGCGTTCCACCGTCGGCACCGTCACCGAGATTTACGATTACCTGCGGCTTTTGTTTTCTTCAGTCGGCCTGCCGCACTGCCCGCAGTGCGGAGCTCCGATCACACGACAGAGTATTGATCAGATTCTTCATGACGTGCTCGAACTGCCGGAAGGCGAACGTGTGATGGTGCTCGCGCCAATCGTTCGTGGGCGCAAGGGTGAGTTCAAAAAGGAACTCGCCAAACTGGCTCGCGACGGCTTCATTCGCGCGCGCGTTGACGGCGAGCTGCGGGCGCTCGACGAAGACATTCGACTAGACAAGCGGCGCAATCACACCATCGAAGCAGTCGTCGATCGGTTGCTAATCAAGCCCGGCATCAACGAACGACTCGGCGAATCTATCCGCACGGCTCTGAAGTTGACGAGCGGTGCGGTGCTGGTTTCGGTCGTGGATGGCGACGAGAAGTTGTATTCCGAAAAGATGGCTTGCGTGAATTGTGGAATTAACGTTCCGCCACTCGAGCCGCGTTCGTTTTCGTTCAACTCGGCTTACGGCGCGTGTCGTAACTGTCACGGCCTCGGCAGTGTACTGGAAGTTGATCCCGCGAAACTGATCCCGAACCCGGAGCTGCTGCCGGAAGAAATTCCGTTCGCCGAAACGGACAAGTCGGGATCGGCGTATTTGCGCAGCGCGCTACTTGCAGTGATCGCGCACTTCAAAGGTAACGCGCAACTCCCATTCGCTGATCAGCCCAATGAAATTCGCGACGCGTTCTTTAATGGTGTGACGGCGCAGATAAAGTTTCGCCAGGGACTATACAGTTACAAGGGCCCGTGGAAAGGCGCGCTGCCGTGGTTGCGGGAACGGCTCGAAGAACCGCCGAGCGAAAAAGTTCGACTCGCGTTGGAAGAGATGGTTTCGCCGGTCATCTGTCCGGTTTGCGGCGGCCGGCGCTTGCGTGCCGATTCCCTTGCCGTGCGGGTGGGCGGGCGAGGCATCTCTGATTACACAAACATTACGATCGAAGAGGCAATCGCCGCGTTCGATCAAGTCAAGCTCGACGCGCGATCGGCCCAGATTGCCGGATTGGTGCTCGCGGAGATTCGCAGTCGACTTCGCTTTCTGGAAACGGTCGGACTCGGCTATCTGACACTAGACCGGCCCTCGGCAAGTCTTTCCGGTGGTGAAGGGCAGCGCATTCGTCTGGCGACACAAATCGGATCGCAACTCCGCGGTGTGCTTTACGTTTTGGACGAGCCTTCGATTGGATTGCATCCGCGGGATAACCGGCGGCTGCTCGACACCCTGGCGGCGCTTCGCGATCTGGGAAACACAGTCCTGGTCGTCGAGCATGACGAAGAAACAATTCGTCGCGCTGACTACGTCGTGGACCTCGGTCCCGGCGCCGGCACACATGGCGGCTTTGTGGTGGCGCGCGGCACACCCGACGACGTCGCTCACAACAGTGATTCCGTTACTGGCCTCTACATCAGCGGCCAACGCAAGATTCCCGTTCCTGACGCGCGCCGTCTACCGAATGGCAAGGCGATCACAATTCGAGCCGCGAGATATCACAACCTGAAAGAGATTGATGTGACTTTCCCGCTCGGATTGTTGACGGTGGTTACAGGGGT
>DASYPX010000136.1:0-4791 GCA_036006125.1 Pyrinomonadaceae bacterium
GCGGTTGCGCCAAAGCTGAAATCTGCCGTCGCGGTTCCATTCGCCGGCACGGTTACTTCCATTGTCTTTTCCGTGCCCGGACCAGTTGCGCCTTCATGCCACGCGACCAGAGTGTACTTTCCTGGCGGCACGCCGGTGATCTTGAAGGTGCCGTCTTCCGCGGTCACCGCAAAAAACGGATGCCTCATCACGCCGACGAATGCCTTCATCCAAGGATGCTGATTGCATTTCACCTGCGCCATCTGTTCGGGTGTATTTAGCGAGTGCTTTAAGGGCGCGGCGCCGTTCGGCTGCGACTGGTTCCAGTCCGGATTCTTGCCCTGCAAGAAGTGGATGTTGTGTGTAGTGGGATCGCTGTTGGTAATGTTGATCTCCTGCTTCGCCATCACTCCCAATACGTGGGGCTTGTAGTGACAACCGTTCTGATCCAGCGTCGCCGCGGCCGTAGGTGTGTCCCAGGCGTAGTCGTCCACTTTCTTTCCATCAACCGTGCCGTCCTTAATATAAACGAAAGTGTTGGCAAGTTTTCCATCCTTGACGATCCACGTCTCAGCCGTCAGGTTCGGACTCTTCGACGTACATTGCGCATCGGCGGAAGTGTCAATCTTGGGGTTCGCTGGAGCTTCACCGGTGAAAGCCACAGTGCCGGAGATGCTACCTGCATCACCTTTTGTGTACTTAGTTTTTTCCGTGGTCGACCCGGTATTGTCGTTGGTCTCTGTCTTATTACCGCATGACGATCCGAGCGAAACCATCGCAAGTGTGGCAATCAGTCCGAGCCACAATCCTGCACGTTTACTCAACATAGTTTTGATTCCTCCAAAAAAATTGATGCTGACCTGGAATGCGACAAGCATACTCTAAAACTGCATGTCAGAACCACTGGAGCGCCGACATCTTGTCGGCGGGTCGCGAGCATCCTTGCTCGCACCATTCACCGGCAGGATGCCGGTGGCCCGCACGCACGGATGCGTGCGCTCCGATCACTTCCTCCGATGGTGACTCGGTCTATCCCGACCGCGCGTCTCTGCGCGCCCAACTTTCTGCGTCTGCGTCTGGGCCGCAGGCTGTGCCGGCGGCGCAGGTGACGCGGCCAGCAGTCTCCTCTGCTCATCCGGCGTCATCAGGAACATATAACGCACCAGCAAACGCGCGTGGTCGTCGTGATAATTCGCGACATCCGTCGGCGGATTCGGCAAGTTCACGAACCACTTATCGCCTTCTTTCTTAAACAATCCGGTTGGCATGGCGGTGCCCGGACTTATTTGCGCCGGGTCGAGCAGCCATCGGAAGGTCCAATCCGGTTTCAGGCGCTCCCCCGCTAGCATGAAATTCGGGGCAATTGCCTTCGCGTCATGTGTCGGATCGCCGGTGATGTGACACTTCAAACAGGGCGTGCCCGAAACGAAGATGTTGCGCGCGATCGACTTCTCTGCTTCAGTGAGCGGCAGCATCGGCTCCTTAATATAAGGATCGTTCTGCGACGACACCGCGACAAAGAACCGCACGAGGATGCGCAGCTCATTCGGCGAGAAGTTGAACGTGGGCATGTGCACTTGCAGGTAAGGCCGCACGCCGTTGCGGTTGGCGCCCCACTGCGGCAACAAACGTCCATTGCTCTGATCGTTTGCGTTCGTCGGCGCCGCTGCCGGACTGGCTGATGGGTTCGCGCCAGGTGATGCAGCGGGCCGAGGCGCAGACGTGCTCGACGATGGCAGCGGCGGTGTCTCTCCCGGTTTCATCAACGATGGATCTTTCAAGAATTTCATCAACCATTCGGGATCGACGCGCGCGCCTTCGCTGGTGAGCATTGGCGGCAATAGCTCGGTCTGTCCCGAATAGAACGGCATCGAATTCAGCACCGCGCCGTTTGCCGTGGCCGGCTCCGCAGAATTGTTGTAAACCTGCGATGTCTGTCCCGGTTGTAGCACGTGACAGCCCATGCAGTTGTACTTCTTGATGACCCACCAGCCGTTCTGAATGTCCTGACGTCTTTGGTCTGGCGGCATGTAGAAGAGCGACTTCGGCACGTTCGCGCCTTCCGCACCCATGCTGCCGAGAAGAAGCGTCGTTAAACTCGTGCGCCAGGTTTCCGTCATATACGGCTTGGGCATGCGCAGGCGATCTTTCGACTCGAGATACTGCGACTTGCCCCGATCGTAAATCGACGGATCAGAAAGCTTATGTTCGAAGAACCCGCGATGGTTGTACCAGTCTTTTTCCTTCTCTTCTTTGTGAACTACGAGCTGTTTACCATCGGCGCCTTTGGGCTCGCGTCCGTACTCGGCATCTTGCGTGAGCAGAGCAAAGTCGAGACGTTCCAGCGGCGTGGCGCCCTCCGTCGTCAACTCTTTTCCGATGCGCTGTTCTTCCTCAAAGCCTTTGATTTCATGGCAGCCGGCGCAGCCATACTGCTTGATTTCCGCTTTGCCATCTTCGGCGAGTTTCGGATCGTTCATAAACGAAACATCGCCACCCGCTGGTTGCGGTGAAAGCGAGAACAGATAGCTCGCAATATCGCGCGCGTCCTGCTCAGATAAGCGCAGGTTCGGCATCACCGTCATGTTCTGCACTTGCAGCTCGGCGCCGTCATTCGGACAGGTCGAATGCAACTCAGTGTCGAACAAGTAAGGCTTGCCGTGTCTCGCATAATCGTCGGGCGTCAGGTCGCGATGTTCTTTCGGACAGTACGGCGCGTAACGTTCACGCGGGTTGTAAATCCAACGCACGATGTAATCGAAGTTCGCTTTCTCGCCGACCTTCGAAAGATTCGCCGCGAACGTGCCGCCCATGCGGGCGTCCTCTTCGCCGATTGAATGACACGCGAGACAGCCACGCGATTCGAATAGCTTCTTGCCATTGTCTTTGTCGCCCTGCTGTTGCGCCGGCAGCTTGCCGTCAAAGCCGTTTTGCCAGAGGTAAGCCGCCACCGCTTTCAGGTCTTCCGCCCCTTCTTCGCCGTCCACTTTGAAACGCCAGAACGTCGGCATCTTCGTCCCGGGCCGGAATGCCTGCGGATCCTTCAGCCATTCGACGATCCATTCAGGCCGCAGTTTCAGGCGGACATCCTTCAAATTTGGTCCGACTTTTTTCTGATCCTGCTGGAGATAACGGGTCTGCAGGTTCAGCTCGTCAATGCGCGCGGCGAGCTGGCTGTTTTGTACGCGCAAAGACTCGGCGTGCGCGAGCAGCCGCTTTACTTCGAAGTCATCCGACGCATTTGCGCTCGCGTCCGTGTCGAGCTTCGACTGTCTCTCGTTCGCGGCGATCTGTTCTTCGAGCTGCGTGATTTGCTGCCGGGCGTTGCTAAGGGCGTCGGCCTCTCGATCAAACGCCTCCATGCGATGACAACCAACGCAACCGCGTTGATAGAACAAGTCCTTCGCCAGATTCAAAGTGTCCGCGCCCTGCGTCACGCGATCGTTCGCGTGGCACATCTGACAACCGGCCTCGGTATTCTCTTTATGAAACAGCGGATGCAACCAGAATGGATTGCGGCCATGACCTTTTTCGACGCTGGTGGTCGCGCGACCATTGCCGCCATGACAGGAAGAGCAGCCAAACTTTTCGGGATTGTGAATCTGCAGAAGCTCTTTACGCGGATGACTGACGAAAGCGTTGGCTAAATCATCGGGTTTCTTGCCAGGGCCACCGGGCGCCATGTCGGAGGCCTTGATTACTAATGGCTCACGCGCGCCAAGATGGCAAACCTCACAGCGATCGACGATGCCATATTCGTTGACATTAATTTGGTGGCCCAGGATCGTGTAATCAAAAGCATTCTCGTTTTTGGTGATCAGATCGTTGATGTTCTTAACCGGCAATGAACTCACGTGATTCTTCACATAATCATCGCGCTTCTTGGCGAGTTCGGTCGGTTCTTTTAGCAGGTCGGCTTTTTCACCGAGCGTCTTCGCCTTCTCGTCACGCAAATCGTTGAAGGTCTGCTCGAGCTGGGCGAAGTTCATTTTTTGCCGGACGAACTTGCCTGAATCGTCGGGCATTTCGACAGTCACTTGTTCCGCCTTCTTCGACTTCAATTGCTTGTCGTAATGGTCGCGCCAAAACTTGCCGGGCGCCGTTTCCAGCTTCCAGGTAATCACAACGATGCGTCCGCGCTGGTTTTGGAAAGGCTCAGTGACGGCGTCAAGCTTCGCCTGGATCTTCGCGACGCGCGCATCGATTTCTCTGCGCTGGTCTTTTGTGTTTTCTTCCGCTTCCTTCGCCTTAGCATCAAGTTCCTGATATTCCGGAGTTTCTTTCACTTCCGATTCAGACTTGCCGGCATCCTTCTTGATGCTCTTCAGGTAAGCAACGTAGCGTTTGACGTATTCGCGCTGCACACCTCGCCAGGGCCGTTGCGTGTAGGCTTCGTCCCACAACGCCCACACCGCCGAAACCATCAGCAGCAACGTGCAGATGAGGACGATCGCGCTCGTCGACCTCGCAACGATCGGATCGCGCTCAGGTTCGGTTTCTTTTTTGATTAATGAAGTCGGTTCGTTCGGTTCCGCCACGATGATCCTGTCCGACAAACTTTAGTTTGTCGCATTCATTCAAATACTTGCCTTCTCGAGCCAGCGACAAACTAAAGTTTGTCGAACTTGCTAGACATTGAAAAAGGGAGTCACCCACACGTACTTAATTGTGAACAGTTGTCGTAACAACAGCTTCACTGGCATCGCCAACAGAACGGTGATCGCAAAGAACTGGAACGTCCAATACTGAAGCAAACTCGTGTTGTCGAGGAGCTTCCGCTCGAACTCGCCGGACACTGTCGCCCAGGTTTTA
>DASYPX010000137.1:0-4923 GCA_036006125.1 Pyrinomonadaceae bacterium
TTCGGATCGTGCGAAGCCCGGCAGTATCAGTCTTGGGCTTGGCGAGCCGGATCTCCCAACGCCTGAAGTCATCAGACGTGAAGCGATTCGCGTAATTCAGGAAGAAAAAAGCGGATATACGTTGCAAGCCGGCATCCCGGCACTGCGCGAAAAAATTGCGGGCGACTATTCGCACATGAATCTCAACATCGATCAGGTTGTCGTCACGGCCGGCTCGCAGGAATCGCTTTATCTGATTCTGCGCACGCTGGTTCAAGAAGGCGATGAAGTGTTGATGCCTGATCCCGGTTTCATCGCTTATCCGATGATCACAAAAATGGTCGGCGGCAAAGAGATTCGCTATCGTTTGCCGGCATCCGGCGATTTCGGTTTCGATCTCGACGACTTTAGAAACAAGATCAGTGGCCGCACAAAAGTAGTCATTTGCATAAGCCCATCGAACCCAACCGGCCGCGCATTGTCGCGAAATGATCTGCAGGCCATGGCGGATGCCGTAACGGCGAGCGGCTCAAACGCGTTCATCGTCAGCGATGAAATTTATCGCGAGCTTTATTACACGCCTGAGCGGCCGGCATCGATTTCGGAATTCTATCCGCGCACGATCATCGTCAGTGGGCTTTCGAAATCGATGCGGATGACGGGCTGGCGAATCGGTTGGCTGGCCGGCGACAGTGACGTAATGAAGGCCGCGCTCGTGCTGCATGGATACACCGTGACTTGCGCGTCGAGCATTTCACAGAAAGCGGCACTGGCCGCATGGACAGAGGAAGCCGCCGCGGCGCGTGCCGAGTACCGTGCGATCTTTCATCGCAGGCGCGACCATCTGCTTGCATCGCTACGCGACAGGCTCGGATTGCGCTCCGTCGCACCTGAAGGCGCGTTCTATACAATGGTCGACGTAAGTCGATACGGCGATGAATTGCGCGTGGCCGAAGCCGGACTCGAACAGGGCGTCGTCACGATTCCCGCCGCTGCATTTGGCCAGGAAAGCCGGGGCTTTCTGCGCATTTCATTCTGCGCCAACGAAGAAAGATTGAGCGAAGGCGTGCGGCGACTGGGGGCGGCGCTTGAATCGCTTGGAGATTAACCAGAGAGGACACAGAGAAGAAATCCCTGGGGGTAAGGACGAACCCGATCTGATTTTGTTGATCTCTTTATAGTTTTCCTCTGTGTCCTCTGTGGTAAATTTTGCGCGTGGGTAAGAAATTTCGAGTTGGCATTCTCGGCGCGACTGGCGTAGTTGGACAGCGCTTCGTCCAACTGCTTCAGAATCATCCGCAATTTGAAATTACCGCGCTCGCCGCATCGGATCGCTCACAAGCCAAATCCTATGAAGACGCTTGCATGTGGCGTTTGCCCGGCGAGATGCCAGAGTCCGTGAGGCAGATCATTGTTCAGCCACCCGCACCCCCGCTCGATTGTGATTTTGCCTTTTCCAGCTTGCCGACCGATGTTGCGAAACAAGCGGAAGAAGATTTCGCCCGCGCGGGCTATCCTGTGATCAGCAACTCTTCGCCACACCGCATGGTGCCGGACGTGCCGTTGCTGATTGCGGAAGTGAACCCTGAGCATCTTGAGTTGATCGACGCGCAGCGCACGAATCGCGACTATAACCGAGGCTTCATTGTCACAAATCCGAATTGCTCTGCGATTGCGGTTGTCATGGCGCTCGCGCCGCTCCACGCAAAGTTCGGGGTGACGTCGTGCATTGTCACGACGATGCAGGCGTTGTCGGGAGCGGGCTATCCCGGAGTCGCCTCACTCGATGCGACCGACAACGTGATTCCCTTCATCGGCGGTGAAGAAGAAAAAGTCGAAGCCGAAACGCGCAAGATTCTGGGCACGATAAGTCAGGGCGAGATACTCGACGCGGACATGAAGGTCAGTGCGCAGTGCAATCGCGTGAATGTGAGTGACGGGCACATGGCATCGATTCGCGTCAGCTTTTCGAAGAAAACTTCGGTTGAGGAAATGCGCGAGGCCCTCTCGTCATTCCGATCTGTTCCTCAAGATTTGCAGCTTCACTCGGCACCCGCAAAGCCGGTGATTGTTCGGAGCGAAAGCGATCGTCCGCAGCCGCGTCTTGATCGGGACGCGGGAAACGGCATGAGTGTCACGGTCGGACGAATCATGCCGGATTCCGTTTTTGACTTTCGGTTCATGGCGCTGGGTCACAACACAATTCGCGGCGCCGCCGGCGCGGCGATTCTGAACGCGGAATTGCTGGTGGCGAAGGGATATCTCGGTTAGTCGCCGCCAGGATGGCGGCGGACCGCAGGCAAGGATGCCTGCGCTCCCATCCACTCTGTAATTACCTTCTTCAATTCATCCAACTGGTTATCAAAGAAATGACCCGCGCCCTTGATCACGCGCAGTGCAGCCGGTGCGTGCTCCGCGACTCGCGCAACTAACTCGCGCAGCCGATCGACATTTCCATACTCATCATGTTCGCCGTGCACGAACAGGATGGGCTTCCGGCATTGCTCAAGAAAACTGAAGTCGTACTTGTCGACCGGGGTGCCAATGCTGATTAGCCTAACCGCGCGGTCGTCCGACATTCCAACTTCCAAACCCACGCGCGCGCCGAAAGAGAAACCGCACAGAGTGATTTCCTTCGCCGGATAATTCTCCGTCAAATAGTCCAATCCCACGCGCACATCGTCGCGTTCTCCGTATCCGTCATCGTGTGTGCCTGAGCTTTGGCCGACGCCGCGAAAATTTATTCGTAATGTAACCAAGCCCGCATCATTCAAAGCTGCCGCTGCGCGAAAAACTACTTTGTTGTGCATGGTGCCGCCGCCCAGCGGATGCGGGTGCAGCACCAGCGCAACGCCGCGAACGTCGTCGGCGTGCGGCTCCTTAAGAATCGCTTCCAGCCGGCCATGCGGCGCCGGAATGAACAGATTGCCCGCCGGATACATATGAACATTTCCAATTTTTGATTGCCGATTTTGGATTGTCAAAGCCCGTTCGTTCTGTATCCTCGGTTCTTTTGTAGCTGGCCAACGCAATGGCAAATTGACGTGCGTGAAAGAAAAGGATTAGCTTTCGCTCGATACTGCGTATGACGCCAAACCAACAATTCAGCGGACTCGATGAATTCTCACGCGTCATTGCGGAGACTGCGTCGGACGCGATCATCACGATCGACGACAGCAGCACGATCCTTTTTGCTAATCGAGCAACTGAAGAAATCTTTGGCTACTCGCGGGACGAATTAATTGGCCAGTCCTTGACGATTCTTATGCCGGACTATTTGCGGCATGTGCACCGCGCGGGGTTGCAACGCTATCTCGCAAGCGGGCAGCGGCATATTTCCTGGAACGGCGTCGAACTGACTGGCCTTCATAGGGACGGTCGCCGGCTCTCGCTGGAAATTTCCTTCGGTGAATTTACAGAAAACGGTCAGCATTTCTTTACCGGCATTGTGCGCGATAGTACCGATCGCAAAAGGCTTGAGACGCGCTTGATGGTGCAGTATCAGGCGGCGCGAATCCTCGCCGAGGCCGAATCACTCGAAGCCGCCGCGCCAAGACTATTGCGCGCAATCTGTAAAAGCCTGGATTGGAATGTCGGACAAATGTGGGTTGTCGATCGCGACGCTGTTCTGCTGCGCTGGATTGCGGGTTACAGCGATTCGGACGAGCCATCTGAATTCGAAACGGCTAGTCGCAGCCTTCATTTCATTCGCGGCGTTGGGTTTCCCGGGGACATCTGGGCGAAGGGCGCGTCTCAGTGGATTACCGATTACGCTAAAAATACTTTTCCACGGAGCGAGTTAGCTGCGAAATCTGATTTGCAATCGGCGTTCGGTTTTCCGATCAAGCTCGGCGAAGAAGTCTCGGCGGTGATGGAATTTTTTGCGCGGGAGCCACAAAAACCTGACGAGTCCCTGCTTGCAGTGATGACCGCGATCGGCAATCAAATCGGTCAGTTCGTCGAGCGCAAACGCGCGCAGCAGGAACTGGCCGGACTATTCGCGCGCGAACAAAGGGCGCGGCTGGAACTCGAGACGGCGATGAACCGCATGCGGCAAGTGCAGACGGTCACCGAAGTCGCCTTGTCACATCTGTCACTCGATAAGTTGCTGGCTGAGTTACTCGATCGTGTGCGCGACGCAATAGACGTCGATACTGTGACGATCCTTATCCTCGAGGAAGGTGACACGCTGGTGGCGTGGGCCACGAAAGGCCTGGACCTCGACCTGCACATTCACGTTCCGGTCGGCGCCGGTTTTGCCGGCCGGATTGCCGAGCAAAAAGCGCCCCTTGTCATTGACGACATTGAAACTGCCGAGCTCTACACTCCATTTCTTCGCGAACACGGCGTGAAGACGCTTCTGGGTGTGCCACTCTTGCTCGAGGGTCGTGTGCTCGGAGTGATTCACGTCGGCCGGCGCTCGCCGCGACCGTTTACTCCGGACGATACACGCTTGCTACAGCTGGTGGCATTTCGCGTCGCACTCGCGATCGATAACGCGAGATTGTTTGAAGAAGAGCGCGCCGCGCGCCAGGAAGCTGAAGCAGCTAATCGCGCGAAGGACGAATTCCTGACAACACTTTCGCACGAGCTGCGCACGCCCCTGACTCCGGTGATCGGCTGGGTGCACATGGTGCGCACGGGCATGCTGCCGCCGAAGGAAATCGATCATGGCCTGGGGGTGATCGAAAAGAATTCGCACGCGTTGAAACGGCTCATTAATGATCTGCTCGACATGACGGCGATCTTGAGCGGCAAGATGCGCATGGAAGAATTGCCGGTGCACCTAACGCGCGTCGTCAACGAAGCGATGGAAACGGCGCGGCCTTTCGCAGAATCGCGTGAGGTGCATCTCGAACTTACGTTCCGCGACTGGCATGACGAAATAGTGACTGGTGATTCGACGCGCTTGGGTCAGCTCTTCGGAAACCTTTTGCACAACGC
>DASYPX010000138.1:0-4094 GCA_036006125.1 Pyrinomonadaceae bacterium
AAGAAAATCTACAACGGCAAGAGCGTCTCGACGCCGCACGGCGGCACGTTCGGTTATCCGGTGGTTGAAGGTCACTGGAAGTGGGCGGGATTGGATCCCGAAGAGATGGCACAGCGGAAAGACACTTTAAAGCTCGAGCGATTACCGACGGACACGGAAGACCAATGGCGCAGCAAACAATTTCATGCCGTGCATCTTTATCGCGTACGCGCCGTCGCGGGATTGGCGGGAAATAAAGAAGGAGAGTTAAGTTGCTCAAGCTGTCACGCGACGCGCGATCCCATCGATCTCGCAACGCCGCGCACGACCTGCGGCAAGTGCCATAACGGCCAGGTCGATCCGCGCGCCGGACGACAGGTAATTGCCTCAGACAAACCTAACTGCACTTCCTGCCACGTGCAGCATATGAGAGACAAACGGCATTGGAATCCGACTTTGATGGTGAACTGACGGAATTATCCGCAGATTTCGCAGATTACGGCAGAAAGAATAACTAGCATTGAGAATAGCAACCGCATTGCTGTTCGATTGAAGGTTCCGCCCACATCGTCTTGTCTATCTGTGTAATCTGCGTAATCTGCGGATGACTCTTCACTTCGCAACGTGACACTTCCCACAACCCTTTGGATCAGATCCGGAAATCTTCTGCGCCAATTCCGGTTTTGCTTTGATCGCCGCGTCGTGACACTCGAAGCAGTTGATGTGATACGCGTTTTCGTTATCCATTTTCACCTGCTTGCCGTCTTTCGTAACGACCGGCAAAGGCTTGCTTTCATCACCTGATTGCAAATGGCATGAGCGGCAAGTTTTAACCGGCGCGGATGCCGCATCTTTCAATACATCAGCAGTCAGCGCCACGTTGCGTTCGGACGTAGTCAAAGGCGCTTTGAGGTTCGCCTTCGGCTGATCCGTATGATGGCAGAAGACGCACGAGGTTACCGACGCGCCGTCCGGATTGTAGTTTTTCGTCGAATGGGTTTCGTGATCGAAGGCGACTTCGCCCCACTTGTCGTCGAGGCTGTCGTGATCGAGCTTAACTTTCTTCGGTTGCTCTTTGCTTTCTTTAGGGATGTCCTGCGTAAGCCGGGCCGAAGTAAATGCGGCAGTGGCGAAAACAAATAACGCCAACGCGCTTAGAATAATAATGCTGCCCGTAAAGAATCGTTTCATTTTAGCCTCCCGTGCTCGGCAAAAACTGGATCGCATGTTAGGTAGACGCCCGACGCGATGTCAATTGCGATGCGAATTTAACCAAAGACACAGAGAAAACGCGCTAAGAACAAAGGGCCAAGCGCAAACTCCTGGCCAATGCGCAAATCGATTCGATAACTCTGCACTTTGCTCTTTGCACCTAGCTGTCTTGTCCTCCTCTGTATCCTCCGTGGTCAGTCATCCGATGCGAAAGCTCGATCCTGTGTGACATCGCCGGCACGCCTTGAAATCCAAGTCACCTCCGAACGCGCGGCGGCCGCTGTGACACGTCGCGCAAGTGTTATTTCCCGAGGGGAAGTGTTCCTGCGGACGGGGCGAGCTGACTTGCCGTTTTTGTGCGAGACCCCGCGTTGCGTTGTGGCAATCGTTGCAATCCAAATGCTGTCGTGTCGTGTGATCGGCGTGACGAAACGCGTAATTGTATGCGATGGATGTTGCCGGCGTGCGCGAATAAGGTTTCGTTTCGTGACACACACCGCAGGAAGCGAGGTCGCGACCGTTTGCCTGCGCGTTCGGCGTGTGACACGTGTAGCAGCCGTTGTGCGCTGAGATTCCCACGGGAATCGACAGCGCCGCGCCGCGCCGCAAATTACCACTGTGGCAACTGACGCAGCCGCTCTTTGGTCGCGCCGCGCCGGTCAGATGCTGCGCGTGATCGAACTTCATGTTGAAGCTCTCTTTGAATTGGTCGGGGAAAGCTTTGCGCGGCGGATCGTTCCCGTTCACGCTCTCATGACAGATCGAGCACATCGGGATATTCGGCGTCGTGAATTGCGTCAGGTGACATCCCGTGCATGCTTTGTGTCCCGGAAAATTCGGCCGGGCGGAATTGTCGCTGCGACGATGACAATCGTTGCAGCCGAGCGATGCGTGTTTCGAACTCGTGTGAACGAATTTTGAATAGTCCTGCGCAGACGCGAAGGAAAAAGGAAAAAGGAAGGTCAAGTAAAAAGTAAAAAGTAAAAAGGAAAAAAGAAAGACAATTCTCTCGAGCAACCCTCCTCGGTTATTTCGTGCCACTGGCATTCGTTTGTCTCTTTACTTTTGCCTTGTCCTACTGCACCGCTGATTCATGACTCGGCGGCGGTTTTTTCCTGCCCACATCCGCTGCGTGACAATATGTGCATTCGCCAGTCTTTTTGAACTGATCAAGTTCAGCTTCGATCGTCACAGCTTTCGGATAAGTCGTCTTCTTGCTGTCGCGATGACACGACGCACAGGCGTTGATCGGCACGTCGGGTGTCAGGCCGCGCGTGGTGCTCGCGCGCGTGATGTTGATGTGACAGGTCGTGCATTCAGCGATGTGTTCGCCTTTGCCGCCTTCGTGCGCGAATTTCGCGGATTTGCGTTTCGGCTCGATTGTCGCCACGAGGGTGGGCGCCCCTTTGTGACAACCCTTGCAATTCTGAGCGACCGGCTCCTGATTTTTCCAGTGACAGTTGAAACAGGAATCATGCGTGCGCGGCATCGACTTGTAAGGGTGCAACATCGCCGGATCGGCATTGGGTGGTGGCAACGCGACTATCGCCAGGCTCATGTCTGTCTGATGACAAATTGAGCAGTTGTTGTAATCTGGTTTCTTGTCGTCCGCGAATGGTCGCGGGAATGAGACACGCGTGAACAGCGGGGCATTAGCCCGCGCGTAAGCAAGGGCTCCCGGCTCTTCACTCTGACGAATCCGCGCAATCACATTCTGATGTTTGTCGTGCGGAAACTCGATTGTGAACTGGCGTTCATCTTTGGCTTTGGCTTGTTGGTTTGAGTTGTTTGGTTTGCCAAATGCGAAGCGCATATCTTCACGTGGCGCGGCACGCACGTGACATACGGTGCAAATTGCCGGGCCGGCCCCGATCATCGACTGACGCGTGAAGAACTGCTGCCGGTGACACCGCACACATGCCTCATGATCCGGAAAGTCAGCAACATCAGGAAAGGCTCGTTTCGCAGTCCACTCGGTCGGAACCTTGTGACAGTCGTTGCAGGTAAGACTTTTGTGCTTGTCGGATGAGTGCAGAAACGAAGAGTACTTTGCCGCCGATCCACGCGGTGCCTGTGCTTGGGTCACTGGAGGAGTCGTGCGTGGGCGGCGACGAGTTTGTGCGGCGACAATCGCGGCCAGCGAAAACGCAATCGTTAGCAAAGCAATAATTCGACGTTTCATCAAGATATCAGTTTGGAGTGCGTCGGCAGAGCGGAGCGGCGACGGCGCTTGGATTGAGTTTACGCTGGCGGTCCAAAGCGGTGTCGCGCTACGCTTGCCACCGCACTCCAAATTTACTTACAAACCGGCAACGGCCGCTCAACGACCTCGCACTTCACCTTTGGATCTTTTTCGTTCGACAAAATCATCGGCCGTTTCATCGCAGTGCCGAGATCCGTCGCCTTAACTTCGCGTTCACAGATCCAGACAATGCTTGTCTTGTCAGTTTCACTCGCAACGACGTTTGAGATCGTGTAAGTACCAGGCTCGACATTCGTCAGATATCCAGTGCCTTTGCGATCCGTCATGATGGACATCACCTTTGCCTTGGCGGCTTCAATTCCCGAAAGAAGCGCTTGAATCGTCTTCTGTTTTTCGTCGTAGAAGCCTGAACGAATCTCCGGGGGAAGATAATTAGTCAACCACCGGCGCGCCAGTTCACGATTCTTCAACTCGCTGAGCGCCTGCTCAAACGCCTTCTGAAATTCCGGCACGGCGTCCGGCCCCGCGACATACTTCTCTTCAATCTCGCGACAATAAAGCGTTTCACAGTCGCTGGCTTTCAACCAATTAATCAGCGCCGTGCTGGCACCGTGGCTGCGGTAGTAGCATTCGCGCGAACCCCCGGCTCCTGCCTTGATCTTGTCCACAAGTGATCGGTTTTGTTCGAGCGAGCCAGGGA
>DASYPX010000139.1:0-23701 GCA_036006125.1 Pyrinomonadaceae bacterium
TTCCTATCAAAAGTTCGAACCAGACAAGCTTGGCTCGTCCGTCGTAATAATAACGAGTCTGGATAATAACAAAGCCTTTTGTACCGGCGCAAGCGTGTCGGGCTTCTGACACTTTTGCGTTAGTATATGCGCCCGTTAGGCCAGCATCTCCTGAAGGGAGCCCCGATGTCTTCGTTCCGCCGATCGTTGATTGTCGCTGTCGCGGTTGCACTATTAGTTCCAACCACATTCGAATTTCGCACTTCAGCCCAAAAGCAAAAGACCACCTCCGCTTCTTCTGACGCCACCGTTGACAACGGTACCAGCGAGATGCGGCCGATCATCGAGTACTACATCGCCGATCGCGGCAGCCTGCAGCGCTCGTTCTTTGTCAACAACTCGCCCGCGCGCCGCGAACGATTTCGAAAGTTCTTTCAGGACGCACTGGATCGAATTCAAAAACTCAACTTTGACGCGATGAGCGAGGCAGGCAAAGTCGACTACATCCTGTTTCGCAATCATCTCGAGCACGAATTGCGGCAACTCGATATCGAAGAGAAACAACAAGCCGAAATCGCGCCCCTCATTCCATTCGGCAAGACGATCGTTGATTTGGAAGAAGCACGCCGGCGAATGGATCCGATTGATCCAGCAAAAGCCGCGACCACGTTGAACGCTTTGAAGAAGCAGGCCGAGGACACGCGTAGGCAAGTCGAAGCGGGATTGCGAGGCGGAGAGAATCCCGAAGCGATCAAACCAAAGAAGACGGTCGCGTTTCGCGCAGTCAATGCGATTAATTCGCTGCGCGGCAATCTGCGCAACTGGTACACGTTCTATAACGGCTACGATCCGGTCTTCACGTGGTGGGCTGAACAACCTGAGAAGGAACTCGACGATGCGATGTCGGCGTACGCGACTCTTCTGAATGAACGCATCGTTGGCGTGCGCAGCACGTCAACCGGACAACAGGGTCAACAAGGGGCTGGTCCGAGAGGCGGCGCCGGTCCGGGCGGCGCCGGCGGACAAGGTCCGGGAGGTGGCGGTGGCTTTCAAAGACCCGGCGCTGCCCAGGCGCGGCCCGGCGACAACAGCGACATCATCGGCGATCCGATCGGTCGCGACGCGCTCATCAGCGAACTTCAGTACGAGATGATCCCTTACACGCCGGAAGAACTGATTGCGTTTGCGGAAAAGGAATTTGCCTGGTGCGAGAACGAGATGAAGAAGGCTTCACGCGAACTCGGCTATGGCGATGACTGGAAGAAGGCGCTGGAGCACGTCAAAAACCTCTATGTCGATCCGGGCAAGCAACCGGAATTGATTCGCGACCTCGCGCTGGAGGCAATTAAGTACGTTGACGATCACGATCTGATCACAGTGCCGCAACTCGCGCGCGACACGTGGCGAATGGAAATGATGACGCCGGAACGTCAGCTCGTCAGTCCGTTTTTCCTTGGCGGCGAAACGATCCTCGTGTCCTATCCGACGAACACGATGTCGCACGAGCAGAAGATGATGTCGATGCGCGGCAACAATCCACACTTCTCACGCGCGACCGTTTTTCACGAACTGATTCCCGGCCATCACCTGCAGGGCTTTATGAACGCGCGCTACAAACCTTATCGCGGCCTGTTCGGAACTCCGTTTTGGACTGAAGGCGGGGCACTTTATTGGGAACTCCTTTTCTGGGATATGGGATTTCCCAAGACACCGGAAAACAAAATCGGCATGCTCTTCTGGCACATGCACCGGTGCGCGCGCATCATCTTCTCGCTCAGTTTCCACCTGGAAAAGATGACGCCGCAGCAATGCATTGACTTTCTTGTCGACCGTGTTGGCCACGAGCGCGACAACGCCACGGCTGAGGTCCGTCGATCATTCGATGGCAGCTACGGGCCGCTTTATCAGATCTCTTATCTGATTGGCGCAAAGCAGTTCTACGCGCTGCATCACGAACTGGTCGATTCCGGCAAGATGAAGAACCGCGAATATCACGATCTCATATACAAAGAGAACCGCATTCCCGTCGAGATGGTGCGTGCGATTCTGACGAACCAGAAGTTGACGCGGGATTTCAAGACGAGTTGGCGTTTTCTGCCGAATTGATTGTGATTGTGGTCACATGACAGCCGAAAATCGGCAAAATTCCTGCGCTGAATGACAAAACTATGACAATCGATTTTTCCGGCTGTCTAAAATGACGGCGTGCTGGACGATCTCATAGTTCTGCATCACCCAAAAAAGTCAGGTGAGAATTGGCCTGTCGCTATTAACGGGCTTGAATGGCAAACCTGCCTGCGCCGGATCACGCTGCTGCACAAATCAGAAAGCGCTACGTTAATTCCAACCTTGCCTGAGGGCGCCGAGATTTACGAAGGTCAAGCTGCCTACAATTTCTTACTCGAAGTGATTTGCGGCCTGCGCTCGCCGCTGCTCGCGGAAACGGCGGTCATGGGCCAGTTCAAAGAGTTCTGCGCGAGTGCGCGATTCCCGATGAACGAGTGGGGTGCATTCCTGCGGCGGCTGACGTCGGACTTGCTCGTCGACGCGAAACGCGTGCGGTCGCGGCATCTCGAAGGGCTGGGCAGCCAATCGTACGGCGGCATGGTGCGACAGCACTTGAAGGGCGTTCCGTCAGTCGTCGTGCTTGGCGCCGGCCAACTCGCTGAAGAAATCCTGCCGTGGATCGTCGGCAAGACAGATGTGACTGTGTGTGCGCGCACCCTTGACCGCGCGAAACTGCTGAATGAACAGTTTGAAGAGATTCATCTCGCGCAATTCACTGTCGACAAAGCAATCGAAGAAACGCGCGAGACCGCAGTCATAATTGCTGCCCCAATCAAAGCGGTCGATGTCGAAAGCTGGATGAAGAATCAAACAACTCCGTTCATGAAAATGATCGATCTGCGCGGCGAAGCCGAGTCTGATCCGATTCACAGTTCCGTGCCCGTCATCCGTCTGTCAGAAATGTTCGCGGCGCTCCGCAACGAGCGGCCAAAACTGATCGCGCGCGTCGCCGCTGCTCGCGACGAGATCAAGAAAGCAGCGCAGAGGCTGATCGAACAGGCGCAGTTTCGCCCCTTCGGTTGGGAAGACTTATGCGCCTAGTTCTCGCTGCGCGTCGCAGCGAGCTGGCGCGCATCCAGGCATTTCAGGTCGGACGCACTCTCGAAAACCTCAACCCAAACATCAAAATCGAATATTCGTTTTCCGAATCCTTCGGTGACAAGAACCCGCAACGTGCGCTGTGGCAGATGCCTGAGAAGGGTGTCTTCACGCAGGACCTGCGCGCAGGTCTGCTCGCGGGCCGCTACGATCTGGCGGTGCACTCGTGGAAAGATCTCGCAATCGAAGACGAGGGGGAAACTGAAATAGTCGCAACGCTGCCCCGCGCCGACATGCGCGACTTGCTGCTGGTGCGGGCCGACGCTTTCGAAGAGGTTCGCCGGAGCGGCCGCATGCGGATTCTCACTTCGTCGCCGCGTCGTAGTTACAACCTGCAGCAGTTTTTGCCCGCTGCATTGCCCGCGCGAATTGATGAACTGATTTTTGAGCCAGTGCGCGGCAACGTCCCGACACGTATCCGCAAAATGTGGAGTCCCGGCGCCGACGGTTTAATCGTCGCGAAGGCCGCACTCGATCGTCTGCTGGAAGCGCCGGAACAAGAGTTCTCGGACACCAAAGCTGAACTCCGGCAGTCGGTGTCACAATGTCGCTGGATGGTTCTGCCATTGAGTGCGAATCCGACCGCCGCGGCGCAGGGTGCTCTTGCGGTTGAAATCAAGGCCGGGCGTCCGGAACTCCGCGAATTGTTTGCGACAATCAACAACGCCGACGCGTTTGAAACAACGATTTACGAACGCGCGATCCTGCGCAGCTACGGCGGCGGGTGCCATCAGAAAATCGGTACAAGCGTCCTGCAACGGCCGTACGGCGAGATTACTTTTCTGCGCGGCCTGACCGATGATGGCGTTGTGCTGAAGGATGTTCGCCTGAAAACTAGTCGCCTGCGCCCGGCAAAAATTGCGAGAGATTTGATGTGGCCGCGCACGCCGTCTGATTCTGACTGGTTCATACGCGAGCCGGTTCCAGCAACAATACCGAATTCGCCGCTGTGGGTTGCCAAGGCTGATGCGCTGCCTGAAGATGTGGGCGTTTCAGATTCGCAATTGGTTTGGACGGCTGGGTCAAAGACGTGGCTGAAACTCGTCAGCCGCGGTATCTGGGTGAACGGCTCTGCGGATGGTCTGGGCGAAGACGAGGACCCGCGAATTGAAACGCTTGCGGGGGGCACAGTGAATTGGACCAAGCTGACGCACGCCGACGCGCCAGGTGAAAATGGCGTATGCGCGCTGGCGACGTATCGACTCGTTCCGAAGCCAGATCCGCCGAGTATCGAGGGCAAGCAATACTTTTTCTGGAGCAGCGGATCAGCGTTCGAGCGAGCGCTGTCAGTCAACCCATGGTTGAAATCGATGATGCACTTCTGCGGACCAGGTAACACGCAAAAGGCGCTGCAGCGTAACGGAGTGGAAGCGCATGTATTTCTCAGCCATGAACAATGGCTAACGGAGATGGCTCTATGAAACGCTTAATGCGTATGCGCGCGACACAACACCTGCGCGACCTTTGCGCAGAAACGGGGTTCAATCGCGCGCAATTAATTCAGCCATTCTTTGTCGTCGAAGGTTTGAAAGAAGACGAGCCGATCGCCGGTTTGCGTGGCAATGTACGCCTCAGCATTTCGTCAGCGCTGCGACAAATCGAAAGTGATCTCGAGGATGGTGTCACACACTTTCTTCTCTTCCCTGTTCCTGGTGAGAAACGCGAAAACAACTTCGATCATCACTTCGAACGCGACGTGATTTCGCAAATCAAAAAGCAGTTCGGATCGAATCTTTGTCTGTGGGTGGATACATGTCTGTGTGCGTACACGACGCACGGTCACTGCGCGGTGTTGGATCAGAAAGGAATCGATCTGCCCGCGACGTTGAATGAATTGGCGAATTCGGCACTCGCCTTTGCCGAAAGCGGTGCTGACGGAATTAGCCCAAGCGACATGATGGACGGCCGGGTGGCACGCATTCGCGCCAAGCTCGACGAGAATAGTTTTGCTATCGTGCCGGTGATGAGCTATAGCACAAAGTTCGCCAGCAACTTCTACGGCCCGTTTCGCAACGCGGCGGATTCAGCGCCGCAGTTCGGAGATCGGAAAGCTTATCAGCTGGACGTCCGTAATCGGTCCGACGCGGTAGCGTGCAGTGTCAGATGCGCGGAAGAAGGTGCGGACATCTTGATGGTCAAGCCAGGTCTGACTTCGCTCGACTTGATTACGCCGATAAAAGAGGCCACATCGCTTCAAGTCGGCGCTTACCAGGTCAGCGGCGAGTACGCAGGACTGTCGTTGTTGGCGGATAATGGCCTCATCGATTTCGAGCGTGGTCTGATGGAAACGTGGCACGTTTTCAAGCGGGCGGGCGCGCAGTTCATCATCACGTACGGCGCGCGGTATGCGAAGAAGTTGGGGATTTGATTTGGAGTGCGGTGCAGAGCGAAGCGGCGACACCGCTTTGGATCGTCATCGCTAAGAATATTGTGAGTAGCACGAAGACATCCAAAGCGCCGTCGCCGCTGCGCTCTGCCGGCGCACTCCACGATGATCTCTTCGAACGTTCGCTCCGTGTCGCTCCCGGTGGGGTCCATAGTCCCGTGCGCGCATTTAAAGGAGTGGGTGGGACGCCGGTCTTCTTTCGCAGTGCAGAGGGCGCAATTCTGACGTCGGTCGAAGGCGACAGGTACATTGATTTCTGCCAAAGCTTCGGTCCTCTCTTGCTGGGACATCGCGATCCGGAGGTGAGCGAAGTTGTGCACGAAGCAATCGACACTGCGTGGAGTTTCGGCGCATGCGAACCTTACTCGCTGGAACTCGCTGAGTGGATTACGTCGCGTGTTCCCTGGGTTGAAATGCTGCGCTTCGTCTCTTCCGGAACAGAAGCCGTGATGAGCGCTCTGCGCGTGGCGCGGGCGGCGACTGGACGCTCACGAATTCTGAAATTCGAAGGTTGTTATCACGGCCATGCTGATTCCCTGCTGGTCAAGGCGGGAAGCGGCCTGGCCGGCGAGTCGGCTAGCTCAAGCGCAGGGGTCTCCGACAGTGTCGCGAGCGAAACTCTCGTCGCATCACTCGATGGTGAAGAGAGCGTCCGCGCCATTTTCGATCAGCACGGTTCAGAGATAGCCGCGGTGATTCTCGAACCGCAGCCGGCAAATTACGGTTTGCTGTTGCAACGCCGCGAATTCATCGAAGAAACGGTTAACATCGCACGAAAGCACGGCGCGCTGGTCATTTTCGACGAAGTCATTTCAGGATTCCGCGTGGCGATGGGTGGGATGACAGAAATATTCGGCATCCGGCCCGATCTGGTGACATACGGAAAGGTAATTGGCGGCGGGTTTCCGGTCGGGGCGTACGGCGGTCGTCGGGACTTGATGAAAATGGTTGCGCCCTCCGGGCCGGTCTATCAGGCGGGGACCTTGAGCGCGAACCCTGTCGGTATGCGCGCTGGCTTGGCAAGTTTGCAAAAGATCGAGCGCGTTGACGCGTTTCAAGTGCTGGATAAACGCACCGCAGAATTCTGCGATGGATTGAATGCAACATTCGCGGAGAGAGGTTTGGCGGTTGAAGTGACGCGCGCCGCTTCACTCTTCTGGCTGCACGCAAAAACCGACAAAGTGATTCGCCGTCTTGAAGACATTCCGGAAGGTCACGCGGAACAGTTCGCGCGAACTTTTCACGCCGCACTTAAACGTGGGGTTTACTTTGCGCCGAGCGGCTACGAAGTAAGTTTCATGTCGCTCGCGCACACGGATGAATTGCTTGAAAGAGCGAGCGCCGCGATTATTGAAGCCGTCGAAGAGACAATTCCCTCTCCCTCTGAGAGAGGGAGGAGAGCAATTGGCAATGAAGCAAGGTCGTGACCGAATCAAGATTCTACTGGTGGCTGTCTGGGTCACGTTCACGGTCACCCTCGCAGTGTGGTGGCTGATCTTCGGTCTGCGGCAACTCGATCTACTCAGCCAGTTTCACGTCGAACAATCAGATCAGCTTCAGCGGCACTATCAGATGCTTTTGTGGGAGGGCGGCATTCTCATCGCGTCGTTGGTAGGCGGGGGGCTGGCGTTGTTTTACTACGCACGGCGAGAGCAAAAGCGTCACCGGCAAGTTGAGGAATTTTTTGCCGCGTTCACGCATGATGCAAAAACCGCGCTCGCCAGTCTGCGTTTGCAAGCGGAGAGTCTCAAAGAGGATCTGGGCACGAATCCGAGCCCGCTGCTCGACCGCTTGCTGCAGGACACTTTGCGTTTGCAGCTTCAGCTTGAGAATTCGCTGTTGTTGGTCAACTTGCCCACAGGCCGACTGCTAAACGAGCCGGTGCGCATCGGCCATCTCGTTGATGCGCTTCGTTACCACTGGCCCGACCTCACGATCATTGAACGCGGCGATGGTGTGGTCCGAGGCGACCGCCGGGCGCTCGAAAGCGTGATGATGAATCTGATTCACAACGCAGTGAAGCACGGCGACGCAACTGAAATTCGAATCACCATTGAACCAGGCGGTTCCGGACGCATCGTCTTGAGCGTCGCTGACAACGGCAAGGGATTTTCGGGCGACTTCAAACAGTTGGGGCAACTTTTCGTACGTCATGCACGCGGCAGCGGCAGCGGAGTTGGTCTCTACATTTCGAGTCAACTGGCGAAGCGTATGAATGCAACTTTGAGCTTCGCACCCGGCGCGGGCGCAGGATTCGTTGCGAAACTCGACTTGTCCGCTATTCCCGAAACGGTGATGGTCGAACAGCATTCACAGAAGCTGGCATGAAATCAATTCTGCTCGTGGAAGATGATCGCTCGCTCGGCGCCACCTTGCGCGATCGGCTCGCGCGCGAAGGCTACGATGTTTCCTGGGTGGAGACACAGCAGCGTGCGCTCTCACAATTTGACGAGCGACTCTGGGATTTGATCATTCTGGATGTGAGTTTGCCTGATGGTTCAGGGTTTGAAATCGCGCGAGACATAAAGACGAAATCACCGGTTCCGATTATGTTTATGACTGCGTTAGGGACGGCGGAAAACCGGCTGGAGGGTTTTGAAATCGGCGCAGAGGAGTTTATTCCGAAACCTTTTCATCTGCGCGAGCTGCTCCTGCGGGTTCAGCATGTCTTTGAAAGACATCCGGTGCGCCATCAAATCGTCTGTAATGGCCGCACGGTCGAACTCGACAGTCGCACCATCGTGCAGCCCGATGGTCAGCGTGAGCATCTGCCGGCGCGCGATTTTGAATTGCTCGAGTTGCTGATCACCAGCGCACCACGCGCAGTTAGTCGCAATGAAATCATCGACAAGCTCTGGGGTGAAGACAAGCTCGGAAATCAGCGGACGGTCGACAATATGATTGTTCATCTGCGGCAATCTATTGGCGACGTGAACAGCGAAACTATTAGGTCGGTCCGTGGGGTTGGGTATCAGTGGAATGTCGGGGCATGATGAAAGAACCTCTCATTCATACCTCGCTTCAGCGAGGTGAAAGTGCAGACGGTGGGGCGGGAAAACTGTTTCAACGGTTTTCGAACAAGCCGTTGAAGCGGCTGATTGATTCAACCTCGCACTCACCCACCTCGCTGAAGCGAGGTGAGAATGAAATCGGCTCAACAGCAACCGGCGCATCCCACATTGGCAACCCTCGTTTCCAAAACGCCCTCCGTCGCATTCCACAACGGACACCCCCTATTTGGCTGATGCGACAAGCCGGTCGATATCACCGCCATTATCAGGACATGCGCCGGCGTTTCTCATTCATGGATTTGTGCAAACAGCCGGAGTTGGCCGCACAGGTTGCGCTCGGACCGGTGCTGGATTTCGACTTTGACGCCGCCATCCTGTTCAGCGATCTGCTGTTCCCGCTAGAGGCGCTCGGGATGGGCTTGGAATACACCGACGCGGGACCGCAGCTCGGTTGGAATCTGACGCGCGACACGATTTCAAAGTTAGGTGATGTGGAGGAGGCATTCGCGCACCTTTTGTTCCAGGGCGAAGCGGTGCGCGCCACGCGTAAGTTGCTGCCGGATGATAAGAGCTTGATTGGTTTTGTCGGCGGCCCGTGGACCCTGTTCGTTTATGCGGTCGAAGGCACCCACAAACATGTCGAACATGCCGCGAAAGAATTTTCGTTGTTCGAAACATTCTGCGAAACGATGATGCCACTGCTCAATCGGAACATTGAGCTTCAGCTCCAAAAGGGGGCGGACGTTGTGATGGTGTTTGATACGGCTGCGGGCGAGCTACCCCCCGAGGTGTTCCAGGCTGCAGTCGTGCCGCAGTTGGATCAGTTGACGCGCGCGTTTCCGGCAGCGCTTGGTTACTACTCGAAAGGCACCACGCGCGCACACCTCAATCATCCGTTGTTCTCGGGCGGAAATTTTGCGGGAGTCGGTATCGACCACAACTGGGAGTTGCATGATGCGTTCGCGATGTTTGAGCATGGCTTTATTCAGGGAAACTTCGATCAAAATCTGCTGCGCGACAGCCGGCCCGACGAACTGAAACAGCATCTTGAACATTTTCTTGGACCACTGCTCGAGCATGATCGCACAGGTTGGATCTGCGGACTTGGACATGGTGTGTTGCCGAACACGCCCGAAGAGAATGTGCGACTGTTCGTCAACAAAGTTAGAGAGGTTTTCCAGTGAACGATCTTTTTGCCAAATACGACGTCCCGGCGCCGCGCTACACGAGCTATCCCACAGTTCCCTTCTGGAGCGACATGCCAACCACGGAACAGTGGCTGACCGAGTTGGCGAACGCTTTCGATGACCAGTCGGCAACCTGGTCGCTCTATTTTCATCTGCCGTTTTGCGAATCGCTGTGCACGTTCTGTGCCTGCAACACCGTCATTACCCGCAATCACGGACGTGAAGAAGGCTACCGAAACCTTCTCCTCAAAGAGTGGAGTTATTACCTCGAGCGGGTTCCGAAACTGCGTGAGCGTCCCCTATTGGGAGTACATCTCGGCGGCGGCACGCCCACGTTCTTCGCGCCCGAGAACCTGCGGCAGATTCTTCAGCCGATCTTGGCACAAGCAAAAATCGATCACGGAAGGTTTGAGGCTTCTGTCGAAGTTCATCCCGGCCACACGACGCGCGAGCACCTGGTAACGCTGCGGGAGCTTGGCTTCACGCGCATTTCAATTGGCGTTCAGGATTTCGATCCAGAAGTGCAGCGGATCGTGAATCGGAATCAGCCTTACGAAGTCACGAAGACGTGCACCGACATGGCTCGTGAGCTCGGTTACACGTCAGTCAATTACGATTTGATTTACGGTTTGCCGAAACAGACACTCCGGCGGTTCGGGGAAAGCGTCGATACGGTCATTGAACTGCGGCCCGATCGAATCGCACTCTACAGCTTTGCGTTGGTGCCTTGGATTAAGCCGGCGCAACGCAGCTATACCGATGAAGATATTCCGAAGGCGGGCGAGAAACGTGCGCTCTACGAAATGGCGCGCGAAAGGTTGGAACATGCGGGCTACGTGGAGATCGGGATGGATCATTTCGCGCTGCCGCATGATGGCATGGCCCGGGCCCAGCGCGAAGGCAGTCTGCATCGGAACTTCCAGGGATACACAGAAACGCGGACGAGCGTCCTGCTTGGACTGGGCGTCAGCGCGATCTCTGAAACGCCCACCTGTTTCCATCAGAACGAGAAAGCATTTCCGGTTTACGAACGCCGGGTCAGCCAGGGTGAGATTCCCACGTTCCGCGGTCATCTGCTCTCGGAAGAAGATCGTAAGTTGCGGGAACAGATCCTGAGGTTCATGACGCAATTCGAAGTGCGGTTGCACGATGATCAGGCGGATGACGCCAAGAAATTCTTGTCGTCGCTGATCGACGATGGCTTGGTGCAAGTTCAAGATCAGAAATTAATGCTCACCGAACGTGGCCGGCCATTTTTGCGCAATGCCTGCATGTTTTTCGATTACCGTCTCAGACGACAGCAGCCGCAGGCTCGAACTTTTTCGCAGGCCGTCTAGCGAAGATCGTGAAACCGATTACAGTCGTCGGCGCAGGTTTCTCGGGACTTGTCACCGCGTACCTGCTCACGAAATCCGGCCGCGAAGTGCGCGTCGTGGAAAAGAAATCACGGGCCGGCGGACTGATTCAAACGATTCGGACCGAGCATGGGCTCGTCGAAACTGCAGCGAACGGCATCCTGAACTCCGCGCGCCTTGAAGCGTTGTCAGCGGACCTTAGGGTGCCGCTGCTACAGACGAAGCGCGATGCGCGGAAACGATTTATTTTTCGCGGCAAGCCAAGACAACTGCCTCTCAGTGTATTTGAAACTCTGCGGATTCCATTTGGCGTCGCGGCCAATGCTACCAGTTTGCGGCCGCGACAGTTCGAGACGATCGCCAAATGGGGCCGTCGTGTGGTTGGCAAAGGCGCAACTGATTATCTGTTGGTTCCTGCCCTCGGCGGAATTTATGCAGGAGATCCCGAACGACTCAGCGCAAGTTTGATTTTCGGCAGCACTGAATTGCCCCCGCATCTGCAATCGTATCGACCAGCCAAAGCTAAAGTGCGCGGAACTGTCGCGCCGCCAAACGGAATGCAGCAGCTGATCGACGGACTGCAGGATTACCTTCAAAGAAAGGGCGTTGAGTTCAGTCTCGAAACAGAGAGGGAACCAGATACTTCGGAACCGACTGTTGTCTGCTTGTCTGCAAGTGCAGCTGCCGCGTACCTGGCGGACCTCGCGCCGGATGTTGCGGCCGAACTCGGTAGCATAGAAATGCTTTCCCTTTTGACCGTGACCTGCTTCTTCGATCCAAGCGGCACGAGTCTCAAGGGGTTCGGTTGTTTGTTTCCGCGGGACAAGGGTTTTCGTGCGCGGGGTGTACTTTTCAATACTTCGATCTTCGAGGGACGGGGTCCCGCTCAGGCCGAGACCTGGATATTCGGCGGCGCGCTCGATGGTGACATTGTCGAGTTGACCGACGACGAGATTAGCGAAACGGTCCTCGGCGATCGCAAGCGATTTTACGGAAAAGCCGACGCTCCTTTGGCAGTTCACATAACCCGATGGCCAAAGGCGCTACCTCATTATTCCGTTGACCTGGAGAGAACCCTTTCGCGCCTGCCGGCGCCGCCCCCAAATGTTGCTCTCGTAGGCAATTACCTCGGGCGAATCGGGCTGGCCAAGATTCTCGAACGGGCCGCGTTTGTCGTCGAAAACGTCGCCAGCGGTTGGAGCTAGAGTTGTTAAATGTTGTGAAATCCCACCGGCCGCGTCATAAGTCTATTGACACTGCCGATCGTCGCAAATAAACTTGCGGCAGTTCTGAGGGTTCACAATGACGCTGGTCAAAATCATCGTTATCACGGTTGTAATCATCCTCAGCATCCTACTGTTCGGCCGCTTTCTGTTTTAGCGACCTCAGGATGGTTCAACGCAAACTGCTCTCGCAGGCAATTCGCTGCGTCCCCGCAAGTCTTTCAGCATTTGGATATCTCATCGGCATTGTACTGTTGTGCGCTGCTTTGACGCCTCATACAGCCGCACAGGGTAGTCAGCCGCAGGACGATGACGAGGTGCTGCGCGTCCGCACGGATCTGATTGTGTTCCCAGCGCGCATCCGCGACCGAAAGGGGCAAAGACCGAACGGATTGAAGGAAAGCGACCTTCGCCTAAAGGATCCGGACCGCGCTACGAGGGGTCTGTACCTTGCCGCCGGCGTCGATCGCGTCGCGATGGTTTTCGCGCTCGATGAATCCGGCAGTCTCCGGTACATCATCAACGAACAGAGGAACGCGGCGCTCCAACTCTACGAACGTTTCGGCAGCCGGTCGAGCATCGCCGTTTTGCATTTCGCAGAGACTCCGCAAGTTGCTTCAGCCTTCGCTCGCGATTCAGCCGCCGCGCGATCGGCGTTTGAAGTGTCGGTAAGATCAAACCAACACACCGCTATCTTCGACGCCGCCGCCAAGGCCGTCGAGATGTTCACTTCGCTGCCACGTGTCCGGAGCGAGCGGCGCATCGTCATCCTGATCAGTGACGGATTGGACAATCTGAGCCAGACAAAACCTGGCGTGGTCGTCGATGCGGCGCGCGAAAAAAATGTCTCGTTTTATGTGATTCATCTGCCGCTTTTCGAGCCACGGGATGGCCGGCTAGCAGTGCGTTCGGCGGCAGAAGGCTTTCGCGGACTGGCGGAAAAGACAGGCGGCAAATATTTTCTGGCGACGGACTCACCGCTCGCGCCGCGAGGGAAAATCGATCTCGCGCCTATCTTTCGAGCGATCGAAGACGACCTAAGAAGTCAGTATCTAATCGGCTTCTACGTCGCCGAGAAAGCTCACGACGGTCAACTCCATAAACTGTCTTTGAGTTTGCCTGAGGGTCTTGAATACGAAATTCCCGGACGCGGGTACGAGAATACTCACAAGTTTGTCGTGCACTGAATCGCGAACTTGCACGCGTTCAGCGATTCGGTGAAGATACTCCCTCGCGCTCACAAGCAACTACATGACTGAAAAAAATGATGCAGGACTGCGCAAGATTCGGCGTGCGCTCATCAGCGTTTCGGACAAGACAGGTATTGTCGATTTCGCGCAAGAGCTAGAAAGCTTTGGCGTTGAGATCATCAGCACCGGCGGCACGGCCAACACATTGCGCGAAGCGGGCATAGATGTCCTCGACGTCGCCGACATCACTGGCTTTCCGGAAATGATGGATGGCCGGGTGAAGACGCTGCACCCCAAAATCCACGGCGGGCTACTGGCGTTGCGTGAGAACTCCGAACACATTGCGGCGATGGAAAAGCACGGCATCGAGCCCATTGATATGGTGGTCATCAATCTCTACCCGTTCGAACAAACCGTTGCTCGCGAAGACATCAGTTTGGAAGACGCGATCGAGCAGATCGACATCGGCGGTCCGTCGATGATTCGTTCCGCCGCTAAGAACTATCGCGATGTTGCGGTAGTGACTTCGCCAGACCTTTACCGCCAAATCAGAACTGAAATGATTTTGGATGATGGCGCGCTGACACTCGCGACGCGCGAACAACTGGCGCGACTTGCTTTCATGCGCACAGCTTTTTATGACTCCGCGATTTTTCCGTATTTCACCGCGCATCTTGAGGGCGCAAAGGACTCGAAGATGTTTCCGCCCGTTCCGGAAATCATCGAGCGCATGTCGACTTACATGAATTTGTTCTCGACGGCGATGAAGGCCTTGCACGGCGACGAATTGGAACACGCGGATGACGAGAAATTCCCTGAACGTCAGCAGCTTTCGCTCAACAAGATTTCGGACCTGAGGTACGGCGAGAATCCGCATCAGGCGGGCGCGTTGTATGAACTGAGTGCGAATGGTTCGACTGGTATCACGGCGGCTGAACAACTGGGTGGCAAAGAGATGTCCTTCAACAATTATGTTGACGCGGATGCCGCCTGGCAGCTTGTGTGCGACTTTGAAGAAACGGCCTGCGCAATCATCAAGCATACTAACCCTGCGGGCGCGGCGATCGGGACAACAGCAGAGGAAGCCTACCGGCGGGCTCTCGCGTGCGATCCAACTTCAGCGTTCGGCGGAATCGTGGCATTCAATCGACCTGTTGATGTAGCCGCCGCGCAGGCAGTCGTGGAAATCTTTGTTGAGGTGGTGATTGCGCCCGATTTCGACGACGACGCAATTCAAGTGCTGACCGCGAAGAAAAACCTGCGCGTCCTGCGCGTCGTTCATCCGGGAAACAACGAAGGTTTTGAGTACAAACAAATCTCGGGCGGAATGTTGGTACAGGAACGTGACAGGCATAAGCTTTCCCGCGCAGCGCTGAAGTTCGTAACGACGCGAACACCCTCCGCACAAGAGATTGAAGATCTTTTGTTTGCCTGGACAGTCTGCAAACACACGAAGTCGAATGCGATCGTTTACGCGCGGGACAAACAAACCGTCGGCGTGGGCGCCGGACAAATGTCGCGTGTCGATTCGGTGAAAATCGGCGCTGCGCGCGCGCAATTGCCGGTTGCGGGTTCCGTCCTGGCGTCAGACGCGTTCTTCCCTTTCCGCGACGGCTTGGAAGAAGCCGCCAAGCACGGCATCACCGCGGTCATCCAACCCGGCGGATCAGTTCGTGATGAAGAAGTCACTGCCGCCGCGAACGAACATAACTTAGCGATGGTCTTCACGGGCGTTAGGCATTTCAAGCATTAGTATTGAGCCTGCAGAGCAGCCGAATGCCTAAAGCCTGGGGCCTAAGCCCCAGGACTTGTTAATTAGAAATTCATGAGCCCGCGAGTGAGGCGACAGCGAAGTGTTAGCCGGAGCGGTTCAAAATTTGTTGTATAGAACACATGACCTCTTTCGCCCGCTAAAGCGGGCTCTTGTTCCTTGGGTGACATAATCCCAGGGACTCGCTTCGCTCGCTCACCCTGGGCTAAACTCTTCCGCCTGGTTCGCAGGCTCATTGAATTCTTAATGCGGAGAGAAGCGCTTTATGAAGCTGCTAACCTGCTCTACGTTGATCGTACTGGCCGTCTGTGCAACTTTCTTTGCACAAAATCAGAAGAAAGATCCGTGCGCCGATGCGCAGAGCCAGGCGGAGATGAACATGTGCTGGGGCAAGGAGTACAAAGCTGCGGACGCGCGTCTAAACGAAGCCTTTCGGCGGTTCATGGCAAAGCTTAATGACGAGGAGAAGGCGCAGCTCAAGAAAGCGCAACTCGCATGGATCACGTACCGGGACGCAAACTGCGACTTTGTCGCCAACCAATACAAAGGCGGCACGATGCGGCCGATGATTGCGGCCATCTGCCTCGCTGAGACAACCAACAACCGTACGACTGAATTGGAAGCTCAAGTGAAGGAGCGCGAACCATAAATCTCAACATGCTGAACAACAAAAACGGAATCATTTTCGGCGTTGCGAACAAACGATCGATTGCGTGGGCGACGGCGCAGGCGTTGCACGAAGCCGGGGCGCGTCTGGCGTTTGCATACCAGGGCGAGCGACTGAAGGAAAACGTCGAAGGTTTGACGAATGCTGAGATGCCCGGCTCGCCGCTCTATTCTTGCGATGTCACCAGGGAGGACGAGGTTCAGGCGACCTTCAAAAGTGTCGCGAAGGATTTCGGTCGCCTGGATTTTTTGGTTCACAGTATCGCGTTTGCGCCGCGCGAAGCGCTGGAAGGCGAATACATGAAAGTCGAGCGCGACGGCTTTTTGTCAGCACTGGAGGTCAGCGCATACTCCTTGACACAGCTGGCGCGCGCCGCAGCGCCATTAATGACGGAGGGCGGGAGCATCGTCACGATGACGTTTCACGGCGCGGAGAAAGTTTATCAAGGCTACAACGTGATGGGTGTCGCCAAGGCGGCGCTTGAATCGAGTGTTCGCTATCTCGCGTCCGACCTCGGTCCGAAAAACATCCGCGTGAACGCAATTAGCGCAGGACCGATTCAAACGCTTGCGGCGCGCGGCGTCTCGGGGTTATCGACCATGCTGAAGCATCACGCGGAACGCGCGCCGATGAAAAGAAACGTCGAAGTACGCGAAGTCGGTAACACCGCGCTGTTCCTTTGCAGTTCCCTTTCCTCCGGAATCACAGGCGAGACAATATTTGTCGACTGTGGTTACAACGTGATGGGTTTGTAATGCCCGACGACACTTATCGAAGACAAATCCCGGGCGGCACCCACGATGAGCGCCTGCTGGAAACGCCGCGGCCGGATGAGTTTCTGCACACCGACACTTGGCGCGTCTTCCGTATCATGGGCGAGTTTGTGCAGGGGTTCGAGGATCTCGCGCACATCACGAACGGCGTCGCCATCTTCGGGTCCGCGCGAACCTCACCGGATGATCTGGTCTATCAGGCCGCGCGCGAAACCGCCGGACTGCTCGCCACAGCGGGCTTTGCGGTGATCACTGGGGGTGGCCCCGGGATTATGGAAGCTGCTAACCGCGGCGCGTTCGAAGCCGGTGGCGTTTCCGTGGGCTGTAATATTGAACTGCCGCACGAACAGCGGTCGAACGACTATTTGACGCTTTCGCTAAAGTTCAAATACTTCTTTGTGCGCAAGATGATGTTCGTCAAATACAGTGACGCGTTCATCATCTTTCCCGGCGGTTTCGGCACACTTGATGAACTGTTCGAAGCGCTGACGCTGATTCAAACACGCAAGATTCACAACTTTCCTGTAGTGCTTTACAGTTCGGAATACTGGCAAGGGATGCTGGATTGGCTGAAAGGTCCGATGCTGCACGAAGCGAAAATCATTGATGAAGATTTTCGGCGGCTTCACGTGGCCAACTCGCCCGCCGAAATTGTAAAGATCGTTTCGGATTACAAAGCTGCCTTGGGATCCCCAAGTCTCACTTAATTACTGCCGCCAACACTATCAATCAACCACATTCGATAGGGCTCCGAAACGTCTGACATCCGGACTGCAATAATCTCGGGTGTTTTGTAGCTATGAATGGCACGCACTGATTTTTCGAGTTCAGCAAACTTGTCCACACCTGTCTTCGCAAGTATCAGCACTTCCTTCTCGTGCTGGACCTCGCCTTTCCACGTATAGACTGATTCGATTTCCGGGAGCACTTGGACGCAGGCGGCCAGTCGGCGTGCAACGAGATGATCGGCGATATGCCGTGCTTCGTCAGCGCTGCCCGCAGTCATGAAGACGACGATTGCGTCAGTCATTCGGCTTCCGTGTCGTCCTCACCGGCATCGGCCGGACCCGTCAACGGCGAGGTATCATCGCCGAAAAACGACGCATAAATCTCTTTTGCGCGATCCAAATCGCGTTCGTCGACCAACACCGCAGCGCCGGGCGACACGGCCGAAAAGACCGGTGAGAACGCGTCATTACCGCCGGACTGCACCACAGAACGGATGTCGTTTTGACGCAGGATGTCGTTGACCATTTCAGCTTCGACCGGCGTGGATAACGTATGCAGAACGACGAACTTCGCTTCACTGTCGTCGGTGGCGCCGGCGTCAGGTGAAAGGCGTTCGACCAGATCAGCGTCGTCATCCGGACACCGGGTGATTCCAGCTTCGTATTCAGATTCGCAAACAGGACAGAACATGGCTCTCCAATGTGGTTCTAAGCAGTTTGATAAATATGATCCGATTTTACCGATCTACCGAGTATTTGTTCCAGTTGCCGCCACACGGTGGCCGGCGTCAGCGATTCAAAACATGCTGGTTTGAAGCTGCTCTTCGTGAAAGAGCAATCCTGCTGGTGACAGCCTACACATTCGAAGCGAGACTGGAGGTGAATCTGATTCTCGCCAATAGCTCCGCACAAATTCGGATCAGTCGCGCCGTAGAGCGTTATCGACGGCACACCAAGCGCGGCAGCGATGTGACTCAAACCGGTGTCGAGACCTATAGTCGCCGCGGCGCCGGCGATGATGGATGCCTTTTCGGAAATAGAAAACTGCGGCAGGACGATCGTGTTCGGCCGCTCAGCCGCGATCCTAACCGATAGTTCGCGTTCGGCTTCACTTCCCCACGGCAGCGCAACTGAGTAGCCCGCAGCGCAGACAGAGGCAGCCAACTCTTGCCAGTATTGCTCAGGCCAATTCTTCGAGGCCCAACTGGTGCTGTGAATGAAAACCACATACGGACGATCGATTGTCAGTAGGGTGACCGACAGCAAATTGCGATCAATTCCATAATCTACAGTCTCTTCGTCGTAACGGTAGCCCAGAGCCTCAGCCAAAAGCTTGCGCATGCGGGCCATCGAGTGGACACCCTTTGCGATGCCAATCTTCTGAGCGTAAATCGAATGAGCGCCCCATTCGCGCGCTGACGCGCTGTCATACCCATAGCGTTTGCCCTTCGCCAGACGCGCGATGAATGCGCTCTTGAACTCGCCTTGCAGATCGACGATGGCGTCGTACGATTCGCGTCGAAGCTCTCTCAACGAATCCTTGATTTCAGCACGCCCCTGGCTTGAGGAAAGGCCTCCACGCCAGCGTCGTAACGCTATGGGAAACACTCTTTCCACATGTAAATGCCACGCGGGAATATCCGCAAAAGATTCGTCAACGGCCCAATCGAATTTGATCGCCGGGATTGCGCGGGCCGCATCGCTCAACGCCGGCAGCGTGTGAACGACGTCACCCATCGACGATAGCCTAACGATCAGAACTCGCATCGTCTGAATTCTACCAGTCAGAGGCTAGAGACTGGAGGTTGGAGGCTAGAGACTAGAGGTTAGAGCCTCTAGCCTCCAGTCTCCAGCCTCCAGTCTCCAGTCTCCATTTAACTAACTTGCGCAGCCCGTTCGAAAGGGATTTCTTCGAAGTTAGTAAACTGCTTGAAGTCGCTGAACCGTTGGTTGATCTCTTCGTGGGTTAGTCGCTGAACACGCTCAGTACCGAACTCTTCCACGTTGAACGATGCCATGACTGACCCGAAGATCATCGCGCGACGCAACGCGGCTTCATCGAGTTCCTCCTGGCTCGCAAGATAACCCATCAAGCCGCCGGCGAAGGTGTCACCGGCGCCCGTCGGATCGAAAACAGATTCAAGCGGGTAAGCGGGAATCGCAAAATAGGCGTCCTTCGTGAACATTGCCGCACCATATTCACCTCGTTTGACGATTAGAGTGCGCGGACCCCACGACAGAATCTTGCGGGCGGCCTTGATCAAATTTGGTTCTTCCGTAAGTTGACGCGCTTCGGCGTCATTCACAATCAGTAGGTCCACAACCTCAATCGCCTTCTGCAATGCTTCGCGCGTGGTATTTATCCAAAGATTCATCGTGTCGAGTGCCACCAGCTCGGCGTCGGGCACTTGCTCGCGCACGCCGCGCTGCAGGTCAGGCTGAATGTTTCCAAGAAATACCAAACGCGACTGCTTCGATCCTTCGGACAGCTTCGGCTCGAAACCGGCGAAGACATTTAAATGCGTGTCAAGCGTATGCGCCACGTTCAAATCGTATTCGTAGCGGCCGAACCAGCGGAAAGTCTTGCCGTCGCGAACGACTTCGAGATCGGTAGTGTCAACGTGATGTCGCTCGAACACGGCGCGCTCTTCCAGCCCAAAATCTCCGCCGACGACGGCGACTACACGAACGTCGGTAAAGAAACTCGCGGAGATGGAAAAGTGTGAAGCAGAGCCTCCCAGCATCTGCTCGCGCTTGCCGAATGGCGTTTCGACTGCATCGAAGGCAACGGAACCAACTACGAGAAGAGACATATTGTTAATTTTGATTTTTGAGTTTGGAATTTTGAATTTGGAAATCTAGAACTAAACCATTGTCGTTCCGCAAGTCGCAGCCAACAACATTGCTTGCTACTGCCTACTGCCCGCTGACTTTCGGCTTTGGCCCGCCCAGTGAACGCAGATCATTTTCGGCCTGACTGCGATACGTGCTGTCGGGATAACTGTTAACGAGTTGCGAGAAATAATCGCGCGCCAGATCGCGAAACTGATCAGGCGTCAACGTTTTCTTCGTATCGCCATCATGGATCACGTAAAGCGAGGGTTCTTGCTTGCCTTTGCCTTCCGCGAGATGGAGGCTGCTCTCGCCCGCCATAAACAGCACTTCATCAATTTTCGAGAACGCGGGATTGGCGGCAAGGATTTCCTCGCATCGTTGCAACGCGGCAACGTAGGCTTTTCTTGTTTTGAAATAATGACGCGCGACCTCGAGGTTGTGCAGAGAATCCTTTTCGAGATCGGCGTCCCGTGCGATTTGTGGGCCTTGCTTCGCACCACCCTGCCCAGAAACGATCGACGACGCGCAAAAGAGCAACGCAACGGCCACTATTGTTAGAACAGGCTTTTTCATATTCACTCCAACTCGAAACTCCAAACTCAAAACTCGAAACTATTTCTTGTACTTTCCAATGATGGCTTGCAGCTTCCTCGTGGTTGCTTCCGGCCACAGATTAGGCGCCGTGAAAATAGCATTTTTCAGCGCGCTTCCACACTTGCAGTCTCGGGGAGCGTCAGACAATCTCCTGACCGCACCACGAATGATCAATTGCGCGTTGCGTACGTTTTGTGTCAGGTAATTGATCACGGTTTCCACCGTAACTGCGTCGTGTCCTGGATGCCAGCAATCGTAGTCAGTCACCAGCGCCAGCGTCGCGTAACAGATTTCCGCTTCGCGCGCGAGCTTGGCTTCCTGCAAGTTCGTCATGCCGATCACATCCATGCCCCACGATCGATAGACGTTTGACTCGGCGACGGTCGAAAATGCCGGTCCCTCCATGCAAAGGTAAGTTCCCCCGCGATGAACGTTAACCTTGACTCCTTTGCATGACGCTTCCAGCGCATCCCCCAAAGCTGAACAGACGGGGTGCGCAAACGCGATATGCGCCACCACGCCTTCGCCGAAGAAAGTCGATTCGCTCACACGACCGCGCGTGCGATCGAAAAACTGGTCGGGAATTACCATGTCGAGTGGCGCATACTTCTCCTGCAACGATCCCACCGCGGAAGCAGACAAGATGCGCTCGACGCCGAGCAACTTCATCGCATAGATGTTCGCGCGAAACGGAACTTCAGTCGGCGTGAAACGATGTCCAGCGGCGTGACGCGGCAGAAAGGCCACGCGTTCACCTTCGAGCGTCCCGAGAACAAATTTGTCAGATGGATTTCCGAACGGAGTCTGCACCGACATCTCTTCGATGTCCGTGAGTTCCGGCATTTGATAAAGCCCGCTGCCGCCAATTATTCCGATTTTCGCCGCTGTCATAGATTTGTTTAGGGAATTGGCTTTGCGATGAACTTTCCGTCTTGTTCGACAATGCGCGCCAAAGGCTGATCCGGATCGTGGTAAAACAGGCAAGTCCAGTCTTCACGGGCCGCTTGAGGCAGTAATTCCTTTTTCGCTTCTACCGTTTCTACCGGGTAAAGGTCATATCCCATCACCCACGCTAATGGCACATGGGCGCGCATCGGTACAAGATCCGCGAAACCAAAAAGCGTCTTTCCATTTTGCTGCAGACGCCAACACTGCATCGAACGATTGTGGCCGGGGTGCGTCTCCATCGTCAGTCCACGCACGACTTCGTAACATTCCGGCTTCAGTTCCAATTGACCGCTGGCTTTCAAGGGCCGCCAGTTCTCAGGAAAGTAACTCGCTCTGTCTCGATCGCTTGGCGACTCTGCGTGCTCATACTCAGCGTGAGAAATGAAATAGCGAGCATTCGGAAACTGCGCGCGTACGTCTCCTGATTCGCCTCGCATGGTGTTGCCGCCGCAGTGATCAAAGTGCAGGTGCGTGTTGACGACAATCGTGACGTCCTCAGGTGCGGTCCCGGTGAGTGCCTGCACCGACTCAGCCAGTGACCGTTTCCGATCGATGCCATACATCGCCACGTGCTTTTCCGACCATTTGTCGCCAATACCCGTTTCGATGAGCACTCGTTCGCTTCCGGTATCGATGAACACGCAATTCATGCTCATGCGAATTCGATTTTCCTCGTCTGGCGGGCAGAATCGCGACCAGAGGTTGCGCGGAACAACGCCAAACATTGCCCCGCCATCAAGCCGAAATTCGCAATCGGGCACGATCTCGACGCGATAATCTCCAAACTTCATCGCGGATCAGAATTAGTGCTTCTTGGCCGGAGAACTCTTCCCTTTCGGCGCAGGAGTCGATGTCGGCGGCGGTTGCATCGCGAATGGCAGTCCTGGTTGCATTTGCTGTTGCGGCGGGGGCTGCACGGCAAAGTTTTCAGCGATGGTGATGTGACCGCTTTGTCGCTTCACGATCTCGTCGATTAGCTTCTTCTCTTTTTCCTGTTCGACTTCCTGTGCGGCGGCCTGTGGATCCCCATTGCGACGGCCTTCGACTTTGATGATGTGAAAACCGAACGGCGATTCAACGATGTCGCTGACTTGTCCCGGCTGTAACGCAAACGCGGCCTTCTCAAAATCCGGCACCATGCGACCGCGGCCAAACCAACCAAGGTCGCCGCCGTTCTCTTTGCTGCCGGGATCTGTCGAGTACTCTTTCGCCAGCGATTCAAAGTTCTCGCCGGCTTTAACGCGCTTCAAAACTTCTTCGGCCTTCGCCCGCGCCGCTGGTTTGTCGAGACCTTCTTCTGTCGACGCCTCAGGTGACTTGACCGAAATCAAAATGTGGCGCGCGTGCACCTGTTCTTCAGGGTGCGACTTCATGTATTCATCAATTTCAGCCTGCGACGCTTTGACTGATTTAGCGAGGCTCTCTTCTTCGTACATCGAAGCGAGCAAGCGCGCCTGTTGCAGCATGATTTGCAACTGCGTCTTTCGTTGCTTATCGACGCCGGCAGCGAGTCCCTTGCGTTCGGCGAGCAACACCTGCCCAAACTGTTGCCGAATCTCCTGCATTTGCTCAGGCGGAATCTGTTGCCCCTTCATCATGGGATTCCGCGCTTGTGCGTCGGCGATGAACTGCTTCAGCCGATCTTCCTGGCCGGGCTCTTTGAAGAAGTTTTCCACGTCTGCGTCTGACGCCGGCGCGGCATTCTGGCTCGTCGAGTAGTTCTGCGAAATGATGAATGCGCGCATCAGCTCGAGCTGTCGTTTGACTTCAGGCCGGTTCGCGAAACCCTTCGCACGCGCTTCGTCAGCGACGGCAAACAGGTCGCGCAGGTTCTTTGCAAATTCGCGACGCGCAGTGTCATCTGATGACAAACGCATACGCATTTGCGG
>DASYPX010000140.1:0-8081 GCA_036006125.1 Pyrinomonadaceae bacterium
TCCGGCCGAACGAATCGAAGGTTGTGCTGACTTTCAGTCGTTGATGCCCGCTTACCTGCGGAACGAGCTGTCCGAAGCTCGCGCGCTGCTGCTGGTCGATCACACCCATGAGTGCATTCCCTGCCGCAGGGCCTTGAAGCAAGCGCGCACCGCGCGGGTTGCGGCGGCAGTTGCGCCACGGCGACAGACTGGCAAGTCGTCGCGATACAACGTGAATCCAGTGATCCTGCGTTGGGGAATCGCCGCAGCGCTGTTGATTGGCGTCGGCCTGGTTGCGTGGCCGCTGGTTCAGCGTTATCTGCCGGTTGGCTCGATCGAGGCGACGGTGCAAGCCGCTGAAGGCCCGGTCTACCTGGTTGAAGATGCCAAGACGAATCCGCTGACGAATGGCGCGAAGTTGTCGCGCGGTCAGGTGATTCGCACCGCCAAAGACGCGCATGCAGTGGTTCGTCTGAAGGATGGCACGACGATCGAAATGAAAGAAAGGTCGGAGTTCTCGATCAACCAGACGCTGCGCGGCACCACCATTCATCTTGGTTCGGGAAGTGTGATTGTCGAAGCGGCCAGGCAGAAAGACCATTTGTACGTCGATACGGGCGATTCACTCGTTGCGGTAACGGGCACCATCTTCTCGGCGAATGCCGGCACGAAGGGTTCGCGCGTGAGCGTGATCGAAGGCAGTGTCAATCTCGATCACAACGGCAATGAACGCACTCTGAAAGCCGGGGAGCAGGCGACCACCAGCAATACCATCGAAACGATCCCGGTAAAAGATGAAGTCGCATGGAGTCGCAACGCCGCGCGTTACACGCAGACATTGGATGCGCTAGCGGCACTGAACAAACAACTGAACGCGGTGCAGCAGCCGGATGTGCGTTACTCGACGCGTCTGCTCGACATGATGCCCGAGAACACCGTGCTCTATGCCGCGGTGCCGAATCTGGCCGCGTCAATTGTTGAATCAAATCGGATCATTGAAGAGAAGATTCAGCAGAATCCAGCGCTGCATGACTGGTTCCAGAACCGTCGCGAACCCGGCATGAACACGGCGATGAACGCGATTCGCGATTTTGGCGATCAGCTTGGCGAGGAGATCGCAGTCGGCGCCGGTATGGACGACAAGGGCGAGCCGGTTGCGCCCATCGTGCTGGCTGAACTGAAGAATCCCGGTAACTTCCGCGCGTTCTTTGACGCGGAAATGCAGAAGCTGAATGCTGACGGAAAGAATCGCCCCCAGGTTAATTGGATTGACGATCCACGATCAGCGCCAGCAACGGTCGATACCAAATCGAGTGACAAAGTTTACGTCTGGATAAATGGCGACGTGCTCGTGGCCTCGCCGAAGCTGGATGAATTGCAGCGCATCGCCAACACTCCGCAGTCGAGCTTTGCTTCAACCGCTTTTCGCAATCGCATCGCCGACGTTTATCGCGAAGGCGCGGGCATTGTCGTGGGCGCTGATCTCGAAAAGATCCTCGCGCGCGTGAAGACCGAACACAAGAATACCGGCGATGCGACGAAGCACGAACAAGCACTGACACAGCTCGGGGTGATGAACTTGAAGACGTTCGTGCTCGATCAAAAGAAAACCGAAGGCAAAACGCACACACGCGCGGTGTTGGGTTACGACAAAGCCGATCATGGAATTACCGCATGGCTGGCACAGCCGGGCCCGATGGGTTCGATCGATTACATTTCCCCGGACGCGAACATCGCTGCCGGCTTTGTGATCAAGAATCCGACTGCGGTCGTTGACGATCTGCTCAGCGTTATCAACTCAGTCTGCCCCGACCTAAACAAACACCTTGAGGACCTGGAGAAGAACCACGGCCTCAATCTTCGTAGTGATATCGCGGCGCCGCTCGGCGGTGAGTACGCGTTTGCCATCGATGGGCCAATTCTGCCGACGCCTTCGTGGAAGCTTGTGTTCCAGGTGAACGATCCGGCACATCTGCAACAGACATTCGAGCGTGTCGTGAATGAAGTGAACGCCGAAGCCGCGAAGGAAGGGAAGAAAGGTCTAGAGTGGGATCGCGCCGACGTCAGTGGACGCACGTTCTACACCCTGCGTTCGGCAGACTTTGGTTTCGAGGTGAATTACGTGTTTGCCAACGGCTACCTGATTGCCGGTCCGTCGCGCGCGCTGGTCGAGCAGGCTCTGCGCTATCACGATTCGGGAACGACGCTGAAGACTTCACCGAAGTTTACGGCCGGATTGCCGGCGGATGGACAGGTGAATTTCTCGGCGTTTGTCTATCACAATATCGCGTCATTGGTGCAACCGTTTGCCAAGACACTAGGCGGAGCGAACATGCCATCCGGCCCGCAAAAAGCGATGACGATGGCGGCGATGATGGAGCCCACTTTGGCTTACGCCTATGCTTACGGCGATCACATGGAAGTGGCTGCCAACACGGACGGCGGACCATTCGGACTAAGTCCGGCGACGCTGCTCGGAATGCCGAACGCTTTCGAACTACACAACGTGCTCGACCACGGAGTGAAATCGGACTCACAGCCGAAGCAGGAAGAGCCGCAAACGAAAACCGAAGAGCCGAAGGAATCACCGCAGCCGAAGACCTCAAATGCGGTTTCGCCTGAGCCGCAGTGGAAGCGTCGGGCAGAGCGAGTAGTTACTCGTGCGCGTGACGTTGCTACTCGTTAGCGCTTTCGGCTCAGCAAAGACAGAGGCTTTGTCAGAAGCCCGCGTGCGAGCAAGACGACTTGGGAATTGGCCGATTATCCACGCAACGTTTCTCTCCGAACGCCGGGCTTCTGACATTCTCTTCATTACAGGGGTGCCCATGTCATCACTCAAACCGATCTCGTCCGCCGACCGCTCAGTTCTCATAAACGCCGTCACGCTAATTGCGCTCGGCGTTTCTATTTTTGTCCTCGATAGTTGGGGAAACCTTTTCGCGCGGGTGTTCGTAGGGTTATTCTGGGGCGCGTTCATGCTGGTTTTGCATGGTCCCGGATTCGTCCGCAGCATGCGGGCGCTGAAACGCTTCGATGCCAGACACCGCCGCATCAATCAAGGTCTCGCCAACTACGAACGCCGAACCTCCGGTTATTGATCTGCAAGGGCTGTCGGTCACGTTCGGTGGCCGCCCCATTCTGCGTGAACTCAACGGGCAATTGCGTGGGCGTGCGATCGGTCTGCTGGGTCCGAACGGCGCCGGCAAGACGACGCTGATTCACACGCTGCTCGGCTTTCACGCACCATCCGCCGGCACCGCAAGTATCTTTGGCCGCGACATCCGCGGCGATGCCAATCAAATCAAGGGTCTGGTGGGCTACATGCCGGAACGTGATGCCTTTATCGCGAAAATGTCGTGCGTCCATTTCGTCCGATATCTGGCCGAGCTTTCCGGCCTGCCGCCCGCGGCGGCGCTCGAGCGCGCCCATGAGGCGCTGTTCTTCGTTGGTCTGGGCGAAGCGCGTTATCGAAATCTCGACACCTTCTCTCTCGGCATGAAGCAACTAGCGAAGTTGGCGCAGGCAATCGTTCATGGGCCGAAGTTGATCTTTCTCGATGAGCCGACGAACGGCCTCGACCCGCCGGCGCGCACACGCATGATCAAAATGATTCGCGAGATTCGCGACAGTGGCGAAGCGAACATCGTGCTGTCGTCACACTTGCTGCGCGATGTCGAAGAGTGTTGCGAAGAAATCGTGATTCTGAAAGACGGGCGGCTGGTCACCTATTGCAACCTCGAAGAAGAGCGCCGCGCCAACAAGAAATTCCTGATGCTTGAAACCCGCGGCGATCTGAAACCATTTGTGTCAGCAGTGAACGAACTCGATTGCGAGTACGCACTGACGGGAGATCATCGGGTGAAATTAATTCTGCAGGAACAAACCGAAGTTCGGGATATTTACCGGCTGGCGGCGCAGACGAACGTGCAGATTCGCCGGCTGAGTTACAAGCGAGATTCGCTGGAAGACATCTTTTTAAAGGCGATGGAGAACGGGGAGGTGTCAGAAGCCCGACCATAAGGGAGGGCAACCGACGCTGACGTCGTCTTTTGTAACGATAGTTGCCCTCGCTTACGCTCGGGCTTCTGACACAATCATATGGCAGTCCTCGAACGCGCATACAAACCCTATGTCGGCCCGCTGTCGCCGCAGTGGAGCCGTTTTCTCATCATCCCGAGAGATGCTTTGCGCGACGTGTTCCGTTCGAAGATCTTCACGGGACTGTTCTTGTTTTCGTTTGTCTGGCCACTGGTGTGCGCCATTCTGATTTACCTGCATCACAACGTGGCGGCCTTGACCGGTCTTCAAATACCTTTGCGCGACCTCGTGTCAATCGATGCTACGTTCTTTCGCTTATGGATCGTAGTGCCGCAGGGTTACCTCGGGTTCTTTCTGGCGATGCTCGTTGGCCCATCACAAGTCTCGCGCGATCTGACAAACAATGCTCTGCCACTGGTCTTATCGCGGCCGTTCAGTCGCACGGAATACGTCGCAGGCAAAATGTCGATCGTGATCATCCTGCTGTCGGCGATCACCTGGGCGCCGGGACTGATTCTGTTTTTGCTGCAAAGTTACCTGGAAGGTTGGTCGTGGTTTTCGCAAAACATTCCCATCGCGAGCGCGATCTTCATAGGCAGTTTGGTCTGGATTCTTCTGCTGGCGCTAATGACGCAGACAATTTCTGCCTGGGTGCGCTGGCGCCTCGCATCGCGGGCGGTCCTGCTGGGTGTGTTCTTTATCCCGTCGATTTTCTCGGTGGTGGTGAACGAGATCTTTCGCACCCAGTGGGGCTACTTGTTCGACCTGCAAGCGCTCATCTGGAATATCTGGAGCGGGCTATTCGGTCAATTTGTGGGGCAACAGACGGTCATCGATACCATGGGTGCGGAACAGATCGATCCACTCGCTAGTGCGCCACCGTTATGGGCATCGTGGCTCGTCATGTTTTTGATCTGCGCGGCGTGCCTGGGTTTGTTGTCGAGAAAAGTTAAGGCATATGAAGTGGTGAAATGATTGCTGAGTTCGGAATTCGGATTGCGGAATGAAGCAGATGACCAACGATGTCGAGATGAATAGTGAGACCTCAAATCCGCGATCCGCAATCGACAATCCGCAATCGGAGATTGTGTTCGACAACGTCTCGAAATTTTACGGCGAGATACTCGGCGTGAATCGCGTGACGCTGTCTATCCCGCCCGGCATCACAAGTCTGGTCGGACCCAACGGCGCCGGCAAAACCACTTTGATGAATTTGATGACTGGATTGCTGCGCCCAACGCGCGGCACGGTGACAGTTCTCGGGATTCCGACCGATCAGCCGGAGGCACTGTTTCGCAAAGTTGGTTACTGCTCACAGTTTGATTCGTTCCCGCGAGGTCTCACGGGTCGCGAGTTCATCCGATCTTTTCTCATGGTTTCCGGGTTCTCGAAACCCGAAGCTGAGGAACTTACGACGAAGGCCCTCGAGCGTGTGGACCTGTTACCTGCGGCCAATCGAAAGATTGGCGCCTACAGCAAGGGTATGCGTCAGCGCGTGCGCCTCGCACAATCGATCGCGCATCAACCGTCGGTTCTGATTCTGGACGAGCCTTTGAACGGTCTGGACCCGATGGTGCGCGCTGAGACGATCGCGTTATTCAAACAGCTTGCCGGCGAAGGTCTGCACCTGATTATCTCGAGTCACATTTTGCACGAAGTCGACATGATGTCGGATCGCGTGGTGCTGCTGAACAACGGTTACGTCGTGGCCGAAGGAGCAATTCATGGGGTGCGCGACGAAGTTGACGCCGAGCATCCAATGCAGATTCTGATTCGTTGCGACAAGCCGTCAGTACTCGCGGCGCGGATGTTTACCAGCGACCATCTGGTCGAAGCTCGCATGCACGACGATCGACACGGCTTGTTTGTGAAGACACGGGATCCGGACAAGTTTTATTTGCTTTTGAATGAAGTGGTGGCGAAAGGCGAGATCGAAGTCGAATCCGTGGCGCCGGTCGATGATGATCTCAGCGCGGTTTACGAGTATTTGATTGGATCACAGTAACGCGTGTGGCTCTGCCACTTGATGTGCGGAAGGTCTGTGACCTTCCGTAATGATTGAAAATCAATTCGGGGCTCCGCCTCGGATTGACAGAGCGGGCATAGCCCATTACTCAAATGGATATTTTCGGAAGGCCTCAGGCCTTCCGCACATCAGGCGGCAAAGCCGCTGTAAAGTTATGAGTTCAGCCGAAGCAACATTTTCAGTTACCCGAACGCAACGTGCGCCCATTCAACTGTGGCTGCGGCAAATCGCCGCGATCATGCGGCTGGAGTTGAAGAAGAATTTTTTTGGCAAGCGCGCCGTGCTGGTTTATTTGCTGGCGATGATGCCGGTCGGCTTGCTGCTCCTCATCGCCATCTTGCCTCCCGCCGCGCGCGAATGGCTCGATTTTACTGCTTATCCAAAAATCTTCTCCGGTCTCTACAATGCTCTGATCCTGCGCGCGGTGATCTTTTTTGGCTGCGCATGGATCTTCATGAACCTGTTTCGCGGCGAGACTGTCGATCGCAGCCTGCACTACTACTTTCTTTCGTCAGTGCATCGCGAAGTCCTGGTCGCGGGCAAGTATATTTCCGGATTAGTGACCTCAAGCATTTTGTTTGTAGGCGTGACAGTTGTTTCGATGTTGCTGATGTTCTTCCCGCATTTTTACTCAGCCAGCATGCGCTTCTTTTTCGAAGGACCGGGGCTTTCACAGTTGTTCTGGTACGTCTTGATCACACTGCTCGCGTGTATTGGCTACGGCGCATTCTTTCTTGTGGTCGGATTGTTCATCCGCAATCCGATTATCCCTGCATTGCTGCTTTATGGTTGGGAAGGCATCAACTTTCTGCTCCCGCCCTTGCTGAAAAAGATCAGTGTCATTCACTATTTGAATTCGCTGATGCCTGTACCGTTATCAGTTGGCCCACTCGGCGTCGTCGCCGAACCGACGCCTGCCTACATTGCCATTCCCGGACTGCTGATTGTCACAGCGATTGTGCTGATTGCGGCGGGTTCGCGTATTCGCCGCATGGAGATCAGTTACGGCAGCGACTAAATCTTTAAAGTCCAAACCGTCGGCGGTATTCCGGCGATTCGATAAATCCGCGCACAATAAAGTTCTGGGTCAAGTCCGAACCAAGCTGCGGCAACAGCTCATTAAAGCGGCGGTTGTGATAGATATAGCCGCAATCTCGCGCGTCCGGCAGACCCCACCAGTTCGCCGGATCGTGGCAATTCTCCGGATCTCGCCGCAGATAGCCAAAATACTCCATGGTGACAAACGTCGGCTGGTAGAACTTGGTGTTTACTTCCTCGCTTTCCGCAACAATCTGTAACACTTCGGCGCGAGTGGTCGCCGCCGCAATCGCGCTCTGCGTCGCGGATGACAAAGTCACGCCCGCCGTCGCCGCCAGCGCATTGCCAAACGACACCAGTGTCGGATAAGTGCCGGTGGGATACTTGGCGACCATCTCCGCACGCTGCACAAAGTCCTGTGTAAGCGCCGCTTTCTTGGCCGGGTCAGGACCGTTGCGATCATTCGGGCTGCTGATGGCCGCCATGTCGGCCATGAACTCAGTGTAATGCGGTCTTTCAATCTTGCTTGCATCCTGAAGTTCCGCCACCGTCAGCGGACGCTGGCCAATCGCCACCAGGTACAGATACATCACGTACGAGCCTTTCGCCTGGAATTCCGGCGAGCGGAAGAAGTTCGCGGACAATGCGCCGCGCGTGTACCTGATGCACTCGGCGTCTGAAGCTGCACAGCCATTCAGAATCGGCAGATAGAAATCCAGCCCACACTGACCTGGCGGGCAAGACGGCTCAGGATCACGAGCGAGAAAATCGCGGTATTGCTGACTGATGAAAAAGTCGGGACAGTCAATAGGGTTGGCGGAGGCACACGCGATGGGCGCCAGCGGCTGCCATGACGGCTCCCCTTTGTGATCGTCGTAAGGGGTGTTGGTAAGTCTTGTGATGTTGCTGCCGTCGGAATCCATCGTGAAGAGGTCGCCGGAAACGAAAACGATCTTCGTTCCGTCTGGCGACCAGGCGAGGCCGTCGGTCGCGATGTCAG
>DASYPX010000141.1:0-16334 GCA_036006125.1 Pyrinomonadaceae bacterium
CACGACCGGACGATCTGGCAACCATAATCTACACCTCGGGAACAACGGGCGAGCCGAAAGGCGTCATGCTGTCGCATGCGAACATGGTCTCGAACCTGATCGATTCATCGAATCACCTGGAGTTCGGGGCGAAGGATTCTGCCCTTTCGGTGCTGCCGCTGTCGCACAGCTTCGAACGCCAGGCGATGAACATGTATCTCCATCACGGCATGAGCGTCTACTTCGGCGAACTCGAAACGCTTGGCGACTACCTGCGCGAAGTGAAGCCCACGGTTTTTGTCGGCGTGCCACGCATTTACGAAAAGATTCTGGCGCGCGTTCAGGATCGCGCGATGGCCAAAGGGAAGCTAAACGCCGCGCTCGTTCATTGGGCCGTAGAAGTGGGCAAGAGTTGGGCGCAACAAATCTCTGATCGAAAACGGATTTCGTTCGGCCTTTCGCTGCAGCATAAGTTTGCCGATTTGATTCTCTTCGAAAAGCTCCGCAACGCGATGGGAGGGCGGATTCGCATTCTTGTCTCTGGCGGCGCCGCGTTGTCGAATGAAGTTTCGCTCGCGTTTTTGGGCGCCGGATTGCCAATTGTGCAGGGCTACGGACTTACCGAGACTTCGCCGGTGATAAGCGCCGGGCAACTTCATGACATCCGCATCGGCACCTCAGGCAAACCAATTCGCAATGTTGAAGTTCGCATCGCTGCCGACGGCGAAATCGAAACGCGCGGGCCGCACGTGATGCAGGGTTACTGGCACAAGCCTGATGAGACGAGTGCAGTCATCAGCGATGACGGCTGGTTCAAAACCGGCGACATCGGCAGTTTAGATGCAGACGGCTTTCTGGCGATTACTGACCGCAAGAAGGAACTGCTGAAAACCTCTGGGGGCAAATACATTGCGCCGCAACCAATCGAGCAGCTGATCAAAGGTTCACGATTCGTTAATCAGGTCGTGGTCATTGGCAATGATCGCAAATTTGCGTCTGCTCTGATCGTGCCCGATTGGGACCAACTCGAAGCGTATGCCAAGTACAAGGGGATCGACAATCTCAACTCGCGCGCTGATTTCTGTCACTGCCCGCGCATCATCAATCTGTTCGAGCGCCAGATTGCCGCGCGCACTCAATCGCTTGCCCAATTCGAAAAGATCAAGAAGATTGCACTACTCGATCATGAATTCACAGTCGAAGGAGGTGAAATGACTCCTACCTTGAAAGTGAAACGACGCGTGATCGATGAAAAGTACCGGGTATTGATCAATCAACTCTACGCAGACGACCGGTCAATGAGTGATCATGGCTGGAATGAAGAAGTGATCGGCGGGTAGTCGGTTGCAAAGCTAAGTTCTTATGCGCGCGGCCACTCAGTGTCTTTGATCCCCAGCGCTGACAGAATCCGCTCTGCTGCTTGCCGCGCCTCGTCTTTGATAATGTATTCGAGATAGAGCGGACTGCCGCTCGACGCGGGTGGCAAACCGACGCCGACGTTTCCCACTCTACGTCCTCCCGCCAGCACATGTCCGGATTGCTTTATCTTGGCAGTTCCCGGCTCGAGCAGCATAAAGTTCACATAATATTCATCAGCGGTGCCACTGGCTGCGCGACCGCTATCAGCCACCGAGTTTCCGACTTGCAACCACACAACATAACGAGTCGTTTCAGCTTTTGCAGCCTTAGTGGCTTCGCTTCGCGTAAGTGTTCGTGGGCCGGCAGTTACTTGAACTCCAGCTGGCTGACTCAAACGGTGCACGCATACATCGAGTACTGTGTCCGCAAAATATCGCGGTATGCCCGAGATCGGATTTGGGTCGTCAACCCCGACGAGTAACTGAATTGCCGGCGCTTTCTTTGTTGATGATTCAGTTGGATTACTCTCCGTTGTAGCAGGAGAACTGCTCGGCGGAATCGATGGAGTTGATGGCTTCGATGTGCTGCGACGGCCGGACTGCGCCGCAACAACAGTCCCCAAGGCGACGAGCGCAGCGACAATGAACAGAAATCTTCGACCGGGGCGGGGTGACATGCTAGCGACGCATTCTACACCCGGCCACACGTAACGTACATGTTTCGTCGCTTCTTTGTTTCCGTCTCGGTGAACTAAACTCAGTCACAAATGTCGTCAGAAGGCCCACGCCAACTTGTTATCACTGGAATTCGAGAACAGGCGCGCGACATTCGCTCGTTCGATCTAGTCCCGTCTGACCGCTCATCAGTTGCTTTCAGGCCAGGCCAAGTCGCAATCCTGCGCGTGCGAAACGAGGAGGCGGCGTACTTCGCGTTCGCAAGCTCTCCGGAAGATACCGAACTTGAAATCCTGGTGAAGCGCACAATCGGCGCGAGCATCGCCCTGTTTCAAATGACCGAAGGAGACGCTGTCGAGCTTATCGGGGTGGCCGGCAATGGTTTCGACCTGGAGGCGCAAGCCGGACGCGACTTGGTTTTCGTCGCCATGGGAACCGGCGTAGCGCCCCTGAGATCTGCGCTCAGGTGCGTCGTAAATCGGCGCGAAAGATTCGGCCAGTTGGTCGTGCTGTACGGCGCCCGCACCCCGGATGAATTCTGTTATCGCGACGAAGTGGACGATTGGGAGAACGCGGGTGTAGAGCTGCGGCGGGTCATCTCCCGCCCCGACGGTCACGACTGGTCAGGCCGTACCGGCTATGTTCAGTCGTTGCTCGATCACGTACTACCGGATTTGCAGTGGCCGGTGGCATTGGTCTGCGGCTCGCGCGAAATGATCACGCAGACGAAAGATCGCCTACAGCAGATGGGCTTTCCTGCGGAAGATATCCTGACGAACTATTGAATAATCCGCAGATTACGCAGATTACACAGAAAAATCAGCCACGGAAAAGCACAAAAAAGAAGCGCGATTACTCGCTTTTGTGCTTCTTGTACCTTTTTGTGGCTGACTCTTTATCTGTGGAATCTGGGTAATCGGCGGATAACTCTGATCTATCGCTGCATTTCACTGATCAGTTTTTTGTTCAGCTCCACATCAACGGACGCAAGCAGCCGGCTCTGTGCCATGGCCGCTTCGCGGTCGCCAATCTCAAGATATGCCAGTGCGAGATTGTAGTAGGCTTCGCCTTCGCTTGGCCGCAGCCGCGCTGCCTGCTGATAGGCCGCGATTGCCTCACTGAATCTGCCGGCGAAGAAGTACGCATCGCCCAGCTTGTTCTGAGCGTCCGCGGAATTTGGTCGCAACTGTAGTGCGCGTTGATAGGCGCGAATCGCGTCATCCGTGCGCCCTTGCTTCACCTTGCAGTAGCCGATTTGAATCCAGGTTTCCGGGCGACGCGGATTTCGGTTTGCGGCCGTCTCGAAGTAATTGAGCGCGTTGTCGTAATTCCCCAACCACATCGAGTCGATCCCGCCACGATACCAAAGATCGGCGAGCGCTTCGCCCTGGCTGGATCGCGCTCTGGTTACGATCTGATCGAACGACATTAGCGGTCCGCGTTCGAGCGCCGCGATGCGAGAAGCGCCAAGCGCCAGATTGATGTTCTGCCCGTTAGTAACTTTGACGGTAACGATTCCGATCACTTGCCCACGCATGTTGAGCAGCGGACTGCCGCTATTGCCGTGCGAAACAGGCGCGGTGATCTGAATGATGCGTCCTAACGCTGGAACTTCGCGAATCGCGGAGACTATTCCGTTGCTAATCGAACCTTCCAATCGCAGCGGATTGCCGATCAGGAAAATCGCCTCGCCTTCCTCGGGCAACGCGCTTGCCACCGGCAACGGTCGCGACTTCTCTTCCGGCAGACTGACGCTCAACAAAGCGAGGTCAGCTTCTTCATCGATCGCCAGCGCGCCGGCGACCGGATAAGTTCGTCCCTTGCCGTCCAGCGTGTGAATCTCGACGCGTTGCGCGCCTTTGATGACGTGCATGTTCGTCACGACTTCGCCGGGACGAATGAAGAAGCCACTGCCGCTGATGAGCGGCTCTCCCTTCGAGTCGTACGTCAGGATCGAGACAACCGAAGGCTTAACCCGACGGATCAAGTCAGGCAGCGACTCGGCTGCGGGTACGGTTGTTCCCCTCTCAACCTGCGGAGAGGGGTTAGGGGAGAGATTATCGCGCGTCGCAACCGCACCCCGGTCCGCTCCCCGCTCGCGGGGAGAGGCGGAATCTTGTGCGTAAGTTGAACAACCGAAGAGAAATAGAGACAGAACGACGACGAAGCGGGGGAAAATGCTTTTCACTGCAAACCTCCTGGCGAAAACCGACAACCGGTGCGCAAGCCTCAGGCAAGCATCCACACGAAAGGCGTGCACGAAGGAAAGTTCACTCGCTCGCTTGTTGGCCAGAACATGCGGCAGGTCGGGGGAACGTTCAACGAGGCCGCGGGGACCAGCGCCTCGGCGGCATCATAGCGCAAAAAACCGTGACTTGAAAAGCATAATTCGTTGACACATCTGTTGGGGTTAAATAAGATGCGGACGACTTTAGAGGCAAATCCTCGCTTCGCCCAAGATTGCGGTCACCACAGGTGCTCATAATTCCGCGACCAACTCAAAAGCTCGCCCTTCAACGAATAGGAGCAGAAAATGCGAAAAAATACGTTCGATCGGCTTTGGCAAGTGGGAAGTTCTTTCATGTTTGCGATAATCGTCGTGTGTGCCGCCTCGTTCACCGGCCAGTCACAGACGCAGAGTAACGCTGGAACCATTGAAGGTACCGTTACTGACGAACAAGGCGCCGTGGTTCCCGGAGCTAGCGTCGAAATCAAGAATCTCGACACGAATGCCTCGCGCACCTTAACGACCGACGAGACCGGACGCTTTGTCGCGCTCGCTTTGCAGCCCGGCAACTACTCGGTGACGGTATCAAAGCAAGGTTTCGCGACGGCCCAGGCGCCCAGATTGGAGCTGACCGTCGGACAGGCTTTAAAAATCCCGGTGGCGATGAAGATTTCCGGCGTTGAGGCGCAGGTTACGATCGCCGCGCCGACAGTCGACACGGTGAAGACTGAATCCAGCACCACACTCAACGAGCGCGCGGTCAGTGCGACCCCGATTCTCGGAAGAAAGTTCGAAGACCTGCTCACTCTGACGCCCGGCGTTAGCATCACCCAAGGACCTGATGGCGACGAAATTAACTTCGCGGGTCAGCGCGGCATTTTCAACAATGTCAGCCTCGATGGCGGCGATTACAACAACGGCTTCTTTGGCGAACAACTCGGTGGACAGCGCGCGGCGATCGATATACCTCTCGATGCCGTGAAAGAGTTTCAGGTCGTCGCGACGGGCGCGACCGCGGAGTTTGGTCGCACCGCCGCGGGCATCGTCAATGTGATTTCCAAGTCCGGTTCGAACGATGTACACGGCAGTGTCTTTTACTTCCAACGTCTCGAAGCGCTGACCGCGAACACAAAACCGGACAATAAGGAGTTGAAAGACTTCAATCGCTCGCAGTATGGCGGGACGGTTGGCGGTCCCTTTCGACGGGACAAGGCCTTTTACTTTTTATCGTTTGAAGGAATCGCGGAAAAACTTTCCCGCGACAATTTGAGCGTACCCATCGGCGCGCCCTGTTCAGTGACAACCCCAACCGTTCCCGCCAACGAGGGGTTGATAAACGGCAGTGCCGATTGTCAACGTCTGGCGCTGCTGAACTTTTTCCACACCACGCGGAACCAGGAGGAAGGCCTACCCGTCGAACACAAAGTCAGGAACCAGGCGTTTCTGGGCAAGACCGATTGGAACCTGAACGACGCGAACAAATTGGGTATCTCGTACAACTTCGATTATTCGAAGAACACCAACCAAACGTTCGACGTCGCCACCTACGGCAACTCTGCGAACGGCATTGAAGGCCCGTCGAAAATCCACAATCTGAACATTAACCTGAACAGCACGGTTTCTGCGACCATGATGAACGAAGGTCATTTCTCGTACACGCGGGAAAAACGTCCACGTTCGGCTATTCCTTCGAATGTGCCGGCTGATACCGCGATGGGCTTTGTGACCACCTTCCGTTTTGGAAATCCGTTCTTTCTGGGTCCTGACATTGACGAGCTTCTCTGGCGCACGCATCTCAGGGACAACTTCTCGATCATCCATGGAAATCACACCATAAAATTCGGCGGAGAGTGGATTCACACGCTCAACGATCAGGTCTTCCGTGGTTTCTTTGAAGGACGTTACATCTTCGACAGCGTGCCCGGATTCATACGTTATGCGTCAGCCCCTGCCGCTGGAGGTTTTGGGCCTAACACCGTCGAGTGCCAAACGGCGGGCGGAGTTGTTTCGTTTGTAACAGCCCCGACGACGTGCCCAGCAGGCACAACGGCGAACGGGGGACCGCTTCTTCTCTTCCTGCAAGGCGCGGGACGTACCGGCCCGGCAACTGACGCCGCCGGTGCATCGAACATCAAGAACGAAGACTTCGCTCTGTTTGGCCAGGATAGTTGGCGGATCAAATCGAATTTCACGCTCAACTACGGCTTGCGTTGGGAAGCGCAGATCTTTCCGAGTGTCGTAGTCGCTCCAGCCGACACCGCTTACGGCATGTTTCTGAACGACCCGCGTTTTCCGTCCGATGGAACACTCCATAGTCCGAAGAAGGAGTTTCAGCCGCGCGTCGGCTTCGCCTGGGATATTGCAAACAACGGACGCTCAGTTTTGCGCGCGAGCTATGGAATTTTCTATGGCCGGCAGAACATGCTTTCGCAGGTCGGTTCGATTACCACCAATGGCGTGCAGCAACAAACGATCTTTCTTAACACGCCGATTATTTCGAGCGGTGTGCCGGGCCCCGTCTGGCCTGGCCTCGTGACACCAACCGCGTCATCCTGCACGTCGGGGGGCCGAACCAATCCATTCCCCTGCTTTAGTGGTGTGCGTGTCTTCAGCAAAGACTATGCAAATCCGCGCATATATACGACGAATGCGCAGTTCGAGCAGGAAGTCGCGCCCCATCTCTCGATCTATTTCGACTTTACTCACTCGCAAGGCGTGCACATGACCAGGTTCCTGGATTTCAGCAAAAAGGGGTTCGTTGCCCCCTTCCTTGGGGAAACAATGGTTGAAAGCGCCGTCGGGAAATCCATGTACAACGGATTCACCGCTGGCGTCCGCAAGCGTTTCAGCAACCACTACCAGTTCGAAGCGAACTACGTGCTCTCGAAAGACAAAGACGACGACTCGAACGAGCGCGATCCGTTTACGGACCGATCCTTCGACATCAACAACCTGCAACTCGACTATGCACTGTCTGATCGGGACATTCGGCACAAGTTCAACTTCTACATGTATTCCCTATTGCCGTGGGGATTTGAGTTTGTGCCGCGCATCCAGGCACGGGGGGCACAGCCGGCGACGCCCGCCACACGCACAGCGACGAATCGCAATACACTGCGGAAGGACAACGACTACTTCTCGTTCGATTGGCGGCTGGCACGGGCTTTCAAATTCGGCGAACGTTACCAATTGATCCCGACGATGGAGATGTTCAATACCTTCAACAACGATAACCGCATCAACTCGCTTTCCGGTGCGGGAAATCAGAACTCGCTGACCGCGCCCAGCCTCTTTAACTTCGACGGCTTCCTGCGACAGGGAGTGGGCGATCCGCGGCAGTTGCAGTTGGCGATTCGGTTCTTGTTCTAGACTGAAAGCGTCATCAGCCACAGAGGTACTGAGTCACAGAGGCATTGTTAAGGGTTTTGATCTCTGTGACTCGGTGTCTCCGTGGCTTTCTTATGACTGACCCAAAAACGGAAATCGAAGAAATCGTGAATCGCGAAACGCGCGCGTGGGACACGCAGGATGTGGATCTCTTGATGACTATCTTTCATCCGGACATGGTTTGGCCGTGGCCGCCCACACCGCAATCACACGATCCGATGGATTGGGTGATCGAGTGGGGACGTTTCGACTATGAACGTTGGAAGGGAGGGTGGCAGAAGTTATTCGACACCCACCGGCTCGCTCACAATAGGCGGACTATTCGCAAAATAGAGATTTCCAAAGAAGGCGATGGCGCGCTCGCCGTGGTCGACATCGACACCCTCTGGATCGATGCTGCGGGTCAAGAGAACCGTTGGCAGGGCCGCGTTTGCAAAGTCTATTCAAAAGTCGACGACGAGTGGAAGATGACCATGCACACTGGCGTATTGGATTATTCGTGATGCAAACAGATCTCTGTTGCGTTCCTTTGCCGTTTTGCGTCTTTGCGTGAACTCTCTGTGTCTTCTGCGCATCCTCTATGCCCGGTGGGTGTGTCACACCGGACACCCGACACCCAAAAGCCGACACCCAACACCGTTACCTCTCGGCAGCGCGGGCAATCGAAATGTAGTCAGCGGGGTTCAATAGTACCTCCTGCAACCGATCAAGATATCGCCCGACGGTAATGCCATCCATCATGGCGTGATGAACTTCGACTGAGAACGGCATAATTCTGCGTCCGTCCACGTCGCCAATTTTTCCGAACGCCATTTTCGGCACCGAATCCTCGCGCCCCCAATTCCGTGCATGCGAAAAACTCGTGAAAGAAATCCACGGCAGGACGCTGAAGTGAATCCGGTTGTCTTCGGGCCGCGGATCAAACGCTGCGGCCGCGCGCTGTTCGTCGATTGCCTTCATCGCGTCACGCATGAACTGCTCGAAGTCTTCCTGGTAATCGAAGTACGCCATGATGAATGTTTCGTTCGGCAGCAAGAGCGTCGTTCCGCCATGGATCACGTCGTGAACCAGGACTTGATCGCCCCGCAGGCGATAACGAAACGGCTCGATTTCGTTCACCATGCGCAGCGCGAAGTAATGATAGGCGAGTGAGAGGCTGAAACCGGGCCGATTCTTTATTTCGGCGACGAGATTCGTCACGTCGAGCGACGTGCCGACGTTGAAGAACGGCTTGTCGTATTCGCGAAAGAATTCAAAGGTATCGCGTCGGGGCCAAGTTGCGATGTCGATGTGTCGAGACATGGCGTAAGCAATGATAACGCAACGGAGATTGGGGCAGTAGCCCCACCAACTGGGGTCCCCGCGCGGGCAGCCCGCGTGGGGTGGTCGATAGGGAGGGCGCAGTTTCAGCGCCGCACAGTGACGTCCTTACAAAAAACCGGCGCGGCTTTCGCCACGCCGGATCAACAATCAGTTACCTAAGTCGGGCCAGGCTTCGCACCTTCACCCAATCCTCTCCCATAGGAAAGGGCTAATTACTCGTCTCCCGGTTCGCCCACCTCAACCGTTTCTTCTTCCGGTTCGGCCACTTCACCGACGATGTCGCCATCGCCCGTTGTCGGCAACACGGTATGCGGTGATGGAGGAATTTCGACGCCGCCGAGAATCTCTGGAAACTCCTCTTCACGCTCGGCTTCGCCCACCGTCTCGTCGCGTTCGATGTCGACGTTGCGGTAGTACTCCATGCCGGTGCCGGCGGGAATGAGGCGGCCCATGATCACGTTCTCTTTCAGACCGCGCAGGTAATCCACGCGACCGGAAATCGCCGCTTCCGTGAGCACGCGCGTCGTCTCCTGGAACGAGGCCGCTGAGATGAACGAGTCGGTCGACAACGAAGCCTTGGTGATGCCGAGTAACAAAGGTTCAGCCTGTGCGACTTCGCCCTTCTCGCCCTTCACGCGCTCGTTCTCGTCCGTAAAGCGGAAGCGATCGACCTGCTCTTCGAGCAGAAACTCTGTATCGCCGACTTCCTTGATCTTCACCCAGCGGAGCATCTGGCGAACAATCACTTCGATGTGCTTATCGTTGATATTTACACCCTGCAGGCGATAGACCTCCTGAATTTCGTTCGTCAGGTATTCCTGCAAACGATTCATACCGAGCACGCGCAGAATGTCGTGCGGGTTCAGCGGTCCATCCTGCAACGCCTCGCCGGCGCGCACGCGGTCACCTTCCTGCACGTTGATGTGCGTGCCGCGCGGGATATCGTACTCGCGCTCTTCGCCATCGTCGCCGGTAATGATGAGTTTGCGTTTGCCCTTCGAGATCGGCCCGAGCTTAACCGTGCCGTCGATTTCCGACATGACCGCGGCTTCGCCCGGACGGCGAGCTTCGAACAACTCAACGACGCGGGGCAAACCGCCGGTGATGTCCTTGGTCTTGGTGGTCTCGCGCGGAATCTTAGCAATGACGTCGCCCGGCTCGACCTGCTCGCCGTCGTTCACCATCAGGTTTGCGCGGACCGGCATCTGGTAGGTCTTCTGGACCTTGTTGCTGGCGTTGCGGATTTCCAGACGCGGCTGTTTCTTTTCATCCGGCGAATCCTTGACCACCATGTGCGAAAGACCGGTCACCTGGTCAGTCTCTTCTTCGTAAGTCACGCCTTCCTTCAGGTCCTGGAACTTCACGGTGCCGCCGACTTCCGTCAGGATAGCGAACGTGAACGGGTCCCACGTCGCGAGCAACTGGTCTTCAGCGACTTGCTGGCCGTCTTCGACCAGAATGTGCGCGCCGTACACGATCTGATAACGAGCCACCTCGCGGCCGCGCTCATCGATGATCGTCAATGCACCGTTGCGATTCATCGCCACGCGCTCGCCCTTGCGGGTCTTCACGGTTTGCAGCTCGACGTACTTGATCTTGCCTTCGACGCGAGCTTCATGTTTCGAAGACTCTTCCAGACGCGCCGTACCACCGATGTGGAACGTCCGCATCGTAAGTTGGGTACCGGGCTCGCCAATTGATTGGGCGGCGATCACACCGACCGCTTCGCCGATGTCGACCGGGCGACCCGTAGCCAGGTTCCGTCCGTAGCACTTGATGCAGCATCCGCGCCGCGATTCGCAGGTCAAGACCGAACGGATGCGCACCCGTTGCACGCCCGAGCGTTGAATTTCGGCCGCCAAATCCTCGTCAATCTCCTGATTACTCTCGACGATGACCGTGCCTTCAACCGGATCGATCACGTCTTCGAGCGCCGTACGGCCGACGATACGATCGCGCAAGCTTTCGATTTCCTCGCCGCCTTCGACGATCGCCGTCGCCGAGATGCCCTTCAACGTGCCGCAGTCCTGTTCGCTGATGATTACGTCTTGTGCCACGTCGACCAGACGCCGCGTCAGGTATCCGGAGTCGGCCGTCTTCAGCGCGGTGTCCGCCAAACCTTTGCGTGCGCCGTGCGTCGAGATGAAGTACTGCAACACGTTCAGGCCTTCGCGGAAGTTCGATTGAATCGGCGTCTCGATAATTTCTCCCGAGGGACGCGCCATCAAGCCGCGCATGCCGGCGAGTTGGCGAATCTGCTGTGCCGAACCGCGCGCGCCGGAATCCGACATGATTAGGATCGGATTCATTTCGTTGGACGCTTTCTCGCGATCGTCCATCGCCTTGAACATTTCTTTCGCAACCTTGTCGGTCGCTTCCGACCAAATCGCGATGACTTTGTTGTAGCGTTCGCCGTTGGTAATCACACCGTCGCGATACTGCTGCTCGACGGTGATCACGTCCTTCTCGGCTTTGCCGACGATTTCGCGCTTGGAAGGCGGCGTCACCAGGTCGTCGATGCCGATCGAAACGCCGGCCTTCGTCGCATAGAGGAAGCCCAGGTTCTTCAGATCGTCGAGCATCTTCACGGTCATCTCGTGACCAAGACGAATGTGCGAATAATTAACAAGCGACTGCAGGCCCTTCTTGCGGAGCGTGCCGTTGATGTACGGCAAGCCCGACGGAATCGCGTCGTTGAAAATCACGCGGCCGACGGTAGTGTTGATGACGCGTTTGATGTCTTCCTGCACGGTGCCGCGCAGAATGTCCTGCGTGTCATGCTCCTGAGTCAGATCGATCAAGTCGCCGGTGATGCGCAGTTTAATCGGCGTCTGCGTCGTGACTTCCTTCGCGTCGAGCGCGAGGAACACTTCGTCCATTCCAGAGAACACACGACCTTCGCCCTTCGCGCCTTCCTTCTCGCGCGTCAGGTAATAGATGCCGAGGACAATGTCCTGCGACGGCACGGCGATCGGCTGGCCGCTTGCGGGACTGAGAATGTTGTTCGAAGACAGCATCAACACGGCCGCTTCAATCTGTGCTTCCGGCGAAAGCGGAATGTGCACCGCCATCTGGTCGCCGTCGAAGTCCGCGTTGAAAGCAGTGCAGACGAGCGGATGGATCTTGATCGCTTTGCCTTCGACCAGCACCGGCTCAAATGCCTGAATGCCGAGGCGGTGCAGCGTCGGCGCGCGGTTCAAAAGCACCGGATGCTCGCGAATCACTTCCTCAAGGATGTCCCAAACGACGGGCTCCTGCCGTTCAACCATTTCACGTGCCTGCTTGATGGTCGCGGCATGCTGCTGCTTTTCGAGCTGGTTGTAGATGAACGGCTTGAACAGCTCGAGCGCCATCTTCTTCGGCAAACCGCATTGGTGCAGCTTGAGTTCGGGTCCGACCACGATCACAGAACGCCCAGAGTAGTCGACACGCTTGCCGAGCAGATTCTGGCGAAAACGTCCCTGCTTCCCTTTCAAAGTTCCCGACAAAGACTTCAGCGGCCGATTGTTTACGCCGCGCAACACGCGACCGCGACGGCCATTGTCGAACAGCGCATCGACTGCTTCCTGAAGCATGCGCTTTTCGTTGCGCACGATGACTTCCGGCGCGCGCAATTCCATCAGCTTCTTCAGACGGTTGTTGCGATTAATGACACGGCGATAGAGGTCGTTTAAGTCAGACGTCGCAAAGCGTCCACCATCGAGCGGCACCAGCGGGCGCAACTCAGGCGGAATGACCGGAATTACGTCGAGGATCATCCAGTCCGGATGATTCCCAGACTTGAGGAATGAAGTGGCAACCTTGAGCCGCTTGGAAAACTTCAGCTTCTTCTGCTGCGAAGTCTCTTCGCGCATGCGCCGGCGCAATTCGACGGCGAGTTCCTCGACGTTGACAGTGGCCAGCAATTCCTTGATCGCCTCGGCGCCCATCTTCGCAAGGAACTGGCCCGGATAATCACGCGTCAATTCGCGATAACGTTCGTCGGTGAGCAGCTCGCGCTCTTTGATCTCTTTCAGATCGCCGGGATCGATGACGATGTAGGACTCGAAGTAAAGAACCTTCTCCAGCTCGCGCAGCGGAATATCCAGCAAGTGGCCGATGCGCGACGGCAGCCCCTTGAAGAACCACACGTGCGAGCACGGGCTGGCGAGATCGATATGGCCGAGTCGTTCGCGACGGACTTTCGCTTGAGTGACTTCGACGCCGCATTTGTCGCAGATCACGCCGCGGTGCTTCATCCGCTTGTACTTGCCGCAGAGACACTCCCAGTCCGCGACGGGGCCGAAGATGCGCGCGCAGAAAAGTCCGTCGCGCTCCGGTTTGAACGTGCGGTAGTTGATCGTCTCGGGCTTGGTTACTTCACCGTGCGACCACTGGCGGATCTTGTCCGGGGAAGCGAGCGAGATGCGAATCGCCTCGAAGTCAGGCGCGAGTTGCGTTTTTTCTTGATGAAATCGAAACACGATTTTCTCCATTGCCGATTGTCGATTGCCAATTGCCGATTGGCTGATCGATATCGGACTTGTTAGGAACGTCCACTTAAAAACCGCTCGATTCGCGTCCGATTCCAATCGGCAATTGGCAATCGGAAATCGGCAATCCTAAATTCCCGACGTAATCAACGGCTCAGCAATCGTCTCGTCCGGTGTGCCGTCCTTCTTCACCAGCTCGACATCGAGGCAGAGCGATTGCAACTCGCGTACGAGCACGTTGAAGCTTTCCGGCAAACCTGGATCAAAGTCGGCTTCGCCTTTAACGATCGCCTCGTAAATCTTTGAGCGTCCGGCGACGTCGTCAGATTTCGCAGTCAGCAACTCCTGAAGAATGTGCGCCGCGCCGTAGGCCTCAAGCGCCCACACCTCCATTTCGCCGAAGCGCTGTCCGCCGAATTGCGCCTTGCCGCCGAGGGGCTGTTGCGTAATCAGCGAGTAGGGTCCGATCGATCGCGCGTGAATCTTATCGTCCACCAGGTGCGACAGTTTCAGCATGTAAATGTAGCCAACCGTCACCTTCTGTTCGAACGCTTCGCCGGTCAGGCCGTCGTACAGCACGGCCTTGCCTGACGCGTTCACGATCTCGGGCAAGCCGAGCTCGTTCGCCCGCGCGCCGGCTTCTTCAAGCTTCTTCTTGATCTCTTTTTCGGTCGCGCCGTCGAACACCGGCGTCGCGAAGTGCAGACCCAGCACGCGCGCGGCCCAGCCGAGGTGCGTCTCCAGAATCTGGCCGACGTTCATACGCGACGGTACACCCAAGGGATTGAGCACGATCTCGACCGGAGTGCCGTCGGGCAAATACGGCATGTCTTCTTCCGGCAGGATGCGCGCGATGACGCCCTTATTACCGTGACGGCCGGCCATCTTGTCACCCACCGAAAGCTTGCGCTTCATCGCGATGAAGACCTTGACCATCTTGATGACGCCCGGTGAAAGTTCATCGCCCTGGCGCAGCTTGGCAATCTTCTCCTCGTAAATGTCCGAGAGAATTTTGACTTGTCGTTCAGTGCGGTCTTCGTACGATTTGACTTCCGTCGCCGCGTCGACACGCGAACCGGCAATTGAAGCCTTGCGCAGCAGCTTCGGCTCGATGCCGGTCAGCATCTCGCGAGTGATCGTCTCGCCTTTCGGAATGATGACCTCGCGATGATCTGTCAGGTCGGCCGAAAGCTTGCGGCCTTCGAACAGTTCATAAATGCGTTCGTTGCGCTGCTCTTGCAGGATGCGGATTTCGTCCTCGAGGTCCCGGCGCAGACGCTCTTCCTCAGTCTGCTCGATCGCCAGCGAACGCTGATCCTTTTCCTGCCCTTTGCGCGTGAAGACCTGCACATCGACCACCGTGCCGTCGATGCCCGGCGGCGACACGAGCGAAGCATCTTTCACATCGGCGGCCTTCTCGCCGAAGATCGCACGCAGCAGTTTCTCTTCCGCGGTCAGTTGTGTTTCGCCTTTCGGCGTGACTTTGCCGACCAGAATCGAGCCAGGCTTGACCTGTGCGCCGATGCGGATGATGCCGCTTTCGTCGAGGTCACGCAGCATGTTTTCGCCGACGTTGGGAATATCGCGCGTGATTTCTTCCGGTCCCAACTTCGTGTCACGCGCCTCGATTTCCAGCTCCTCGATGTGAATCGAGGTGTAGTAGTCCTCTTTCACCAGCCGCTCGGAAACCAGAATCGCATCTTCAAAGTTGTAGCCGCGCCAGGGCATGAAGGCGACCAGGATGTTTCGGCCCAGCGCCAATTCACCGCGATCCGTGCACGGACCATCGGCGATGACCTGGCCTTTATTCACCCGCTCGCCGACGTGAACGATCGGACGCTGATTGATGCAGGTGTTCTGGTTCGAACGCTTGAATTTGATCAGCGTGTAGATGTCCGCAGTCACTTCACGCGAAATGGTGCCGTCGACGTTATGGTCGGCCTTGACGATGATGCGCTCAGAGTCGACGTAATCGACCACGCCATCGCGCCGCGCAATTACGACCGCGCCTGAATCGCGCGCCGTCACGTCTTCCATGCCCGTGCCGATGTAAGGCGCTTCCGCCCGCAGCAGCGGCACTGACTGGCGTTGCATGTTAGAGCCCATCAAGGCGCGGTTCGCGTCGTCGTTCTCGAGGAACGGAATCAGCGAGGCCGCGACCGAAACAAGTTGCTTAGGCGAGACGTCGACGAATTCAATGTCGTCGCGATGGGCGAGGATGAACTCTCCGGCTTTTCGCGCGGCGTTTCGCTCGTTGACGATGTAGCCGTTCTCATCGAGTTCGATATTCGCCTGGCCGACAACGTGTTTGTCTTCTTCCCACGCCGTCAGATAGAACGGATAAGGCTCGTAGCTCGCTTTACCGTCAGCGCCCACACGCTTGTTCGCTTTCTCGACATCTTCTTGGGGTACGTGATCGTTCGGCTTGAATTTTGTATCGCCGCCATTTCTCACGCGTACATACTCAGTAACTACACCGTTGACGACTTTGCGATACGGCGATTCGATAAATCCGAATTCGTTAATGCGCGCGTAGCACGACAGAGACGAAATCAGACCAATGTTCGGACCTTCAGGCGTCTCGATCGGGCAGATGCGGCCATAGTGTGTCGGGTGCACGTCGCGCACTTCGAACCCGGCCCGCTCACGACTTAGACCGCCCGGTCCCAGTGCTGAGAGACGACGCTTGTGCGTGATCTCAGACAGGGGGTTTGTCTGATCCATGAACTGCGACAATTGTGACGAACCGAAGAACTCGCGCACCGCAGCCGTCACCGGCTTCGCGTTGATGAGGTCGCGCGGCATCGTCGTCTGCATCTCCTGATGGATCGACATCTTTTCCTTGATTGCACGTTCCATGCGCTCGAGGCCGATGCGGAACTGATTTTCGAGCAGCTCCCCAACTGCACGGAC
>DASYPX010000142.1:0-5155 GCA_036006125.1 Pyrinomonadaceae bacterium
CGGTCAATCTCGTTGTCGGTACGCGCGCGACGGATCGTCTGCCTGCTTTGATCGATCAGGCGCTCGATCGCCAGCGCAGAGTAATCGACCTCGAGGAGCGTGGCGACACTGACACCTGGGATGTTCCTGCAGCGTCTCGCACTTCGCCGTACGTAGCCTTCGTCCCAATCATCGAGGGCTGTAACAAGTTCTGCACCTACTGCATCGTGCCTTTTTCACGTGGCCGCGAGAAGAGCCGCACGGCCACCCAGATCGTCGCTGAGGTGAAGCAGCTTCGTGATTACGGCTATCGTGAAATCCATCTCATCGGGCAGAACGTGAACAGCTATCGTCCGAAGTCTGAGGTCGGGCTGGAGAACGTGAAAGGCGCGACGATGTTTTCACGTTTGTTGCGCGCCGTCGCTGCGACAGGCATGGCGCGAATCAAGTTCACCACATCTTTCCCGCGCGATTTTCATCCGGACATTGTCGCGGCCATCGAAGAGCACGAGAACCTCTGCAATTGGGTGCACCTGCCGGTACAGTCGGGCAGCGATCGCATCCTGCGTCTGATGCGACGGGGTCATACGACCGCGGATTATCTGCGTCGCATCGAAACGATCAAAAACGCGCGGCGGCAGATTGCCATCACCAGTGATATTATTGTCGGGTTCCCCGGCGAGACTGAACAGGACTTTCGCGACACGATGTCGTTGGTTGATAACGTCAAATACGACGGGCTTTACATTTTCAAATACTCTGAGCGGCCCGGCACCCCGGCAGCCAAGTTGCCCGACGACGTCAGCAGGAGCGAAAAGCGATCACGATTTCTGGAACTCGAAACGTTGCAGCAACGACAGCAGAAAGCGATCTATGAAAGTTACATCGGGCGCGAGGTTAAGGTGCTCGCCGAATCAGTGAGCGCGAAATCGAAATCAGACTTCACTGGACACACAACTTGTCACAAGGTAGTGAATTTTCCGCGTCACGAATTGAACCTCGGCGAAATCACCCGAATCAAAATTACCAAAGCGAAACAGAACAGCCTCTACGGAGAAACAATCGCGGCGTAAACACGAGAACCAGCGGGAGAATAAACATGGAAATCGAGGTCAAAATTCGGGCGTTGATGATGGATCCGAATAGCGGCACTCCGATTATTATTTTGAAGGACGTAAACAGCGAAACTATGCTCCCTATCTGGGTTGGCGCGTACGAGGCAAACGCGATCGCGCTCGAGATTGAAAAGATTGCGCCACCGCGTCCGATGACTCACGATCTGTTGCGTAATTTGATCGTCGAACTCGGGATGACCGTAGAGCGCGTCGTCGTCACTTCGCTGCGCGACAATACTTTTTACGCTGTCATCGAATTGAGTTCAGGCAATGGCGACCCGATGCGTCTCGATTCGCGGCCATCAGATGCGATCGCTTTGGCGCTGCGCGCTGATTGTCCGATCTTCGTCGACCTCGAAGTGATCCAGGCGTCGCGAAACTCCATCGCCACCGAAGAGGAAGATGCAGAGATTTCCGCGACGGCCGAAGAAGAGTGGCCTGAAGTAATTGGTGACGCGGGCGACCTTCCGATGTAAGATACGGACGAATTGATGAGGTATAACGACCGAGAGTGATAATCGCCATCGCGAACCAGAAAGGCGGCGTCGGCAAAACGACCACCGCCATCAACCTCGCTGCTGCCTTCGCCAGACGCGGCTCAAAGACGCTTCTCCTCGATCTCGATCCCCAGGGCAATAGTTCCATCTCGTTTCTCGATCCATTGTCCGTGGATCGTTCGGCTTACGATTTGATGATGGACGGGCAGGGAGGCGCCGAGCTGCCGGTTTACAAAACGTCGGTCGCAGATCTCGATCTCATTCCGGCGCGTATTAGCCTGGCGAAACTCGAATCCAAGCTCGTCGGCGATTTCGATGCGCCGTTTCGTTTGAAGGACCGGCTGGAGCCGGTGAAGAAGAACTACAAGGTCATCGTGATCGACACGCCACCAACGCTTGGATTGATTACTGTGAACGCACTGGTGGCATCGACGCACGTGCTGATTCCGATTCAATCGTCGTATTTCGCGCTCGAGGGAACTGACGACCTGTTGGAAACAATTGAGAAAGTGAAAGCCCGGCCGAATCCGAATCTGGAGATGCTCGGTGTCCTCGTCACACTTCACGACAAGCGGACGACGCTGGGCAAAGAGGTTTACGAGCAGATCCGCCGCGTATTCGGACCAAAACTTTTCAATACCGTGATCACAAAGAGCGTTCGTTTGGAAGAGTCGCCGGCCTACAAGGAATCAATCTTCACCTTCGCGCCGCAATCATCCGGCGCTGTTGAGTATGAAAAACTTTGCAAAGAGGTACTGAGCCGTGTCTAGAAGAGGCTTACCCGCGGGGCTGAGTATGCGTCACGATGCGCACTACGTTGAGGAATTGACGTCCGAGCGCGTCAGTCATGTCGGCCGGGTAATTCCGATCGACAAACTTGATCCAAATCCCGACCAGCCGCGCAGTGAAATCGGCGATCTCACTGAGCTGACCGCATCAATCAAAGAAAAAGGCGTGCTGGAACCGCTCCTCGTCAAGCCGACTTTTGGTCGTTGGATGATCATCGCCGGCGAGCGACGTTGGCGCGCTGCGAAGACAGCCGGCCTCACGGAAGTCCCTTGTATCGAGATGGATGTTGACGACAGCGCCGTTGCTGAGATCGCGCTGATCGAAAACATGCAGCGCAAGGACCTGACGCCGTGGGAAGAGGCCGACGGTCTGCGCGCACTGTGTGAACGTTTCGGTTACACGCATGAGGACGTTGCACGCAAGGTCGGAAAGAGCCGCAGCACCGTGACTGAGGCCTTATCGATCGCGTCGATGCCGGAAGACGTCCGTGAAATGTGCCGCGATGCGGAGATCACGTCGAAATCATTGCTGTTGCAAATCGTGCGACAGCCCGATGATGACTCAATGCGCGTGATGGCACAGCAGATTGCCGAGCAGGGACTGACTCGTGACGGCGCGCGCAAAGCACGACGCGCCTACGTCGATCCCACCGGCAGCTCGGAACCGTTCGTTTACAAATACGAAGCCCCCGGCAAGGAATTTCGCGTTGAGGTGAAGTTCAAGAAGGCGGACGTTTCGACCGAAGAGTTATTCGAAGCGCTGAATGACGCCGCGCAGAACATCGACGAAGCGATGTGATTTGGAGTGCGGCGGCTTGACGCCGCTTTGTCATTCCTTGCTGACCGCTTCCGACGGTCTAACCGCGACGTGAATCAGAAAGCGGCGTCCAGCCGCCGCACTCCAAAAACTATCCCTTCTTTTTCTTTTCCGCCGCGGCTTTCTTTGCCAAAGATTTGCTCCAGCGTTCGAGTGTCGGCTGAATCGGCTTGAACAGCTTCGCGCGAAACTTGTGCTGCTTCTCGTTCCACGCCTTGAGTTGCTTTTCGGTGTAGGCACGCACCGCCGGTTCGATCTGGCCGCGCTTTACCGAGTGTCGCAGAGTAAGGTAATAGTGCTGCGCAACTAACGAGAAGATGACGGCCGCGAGATTTCCCTTGAACGACAGGCGCGGGATGATCTGTTTGTGAAAAGGCTTGTTCGCAGAGACTAACGGCGAAATGGCTATTTCGAACCAGGCACCTTTCACGCCTTGCCGGGGATGATAAAGCCCGGGAAGTTCCTGACCCTTCGCCGCGATCAAAGCCCTTGGTTCAATCACGGTGTTGACTAAACGCAGCCGTTCAACGCCTCGCAAATGTTCGCGCGGCACGCTGGCCAAGGCACTCTCGACGTTGACCAGAGCATTACGCGGCAGTTTTCCCTCGTACTGATTCTCAATCTTAATCGGCATCGCCTAAACAAAAATGAAAATGTGTTGTTAGAGAAGAGCACTGTAGGCAACGCATGCACTCCGCGTCAACCGAGGACGCGCTCCGGTTTGCGCGGCTCCAATGGATCGATGGCAAGCCCTCCATCGGCGAATTAACACAAACGTACGCCGCGCACCGAACAAAACAGTGAGACAAGCCCAGTCGTCATCTACCCAGTGTGCCAAAACACCATCAGGCGTGAGGTCGACTCCTAACTAGCGAACCTCGCAAGGGAAGATGAACCACAAATCCGGGCCATGGAGACGCTCATACTAGGCGCGTCTGATAATACATATTATGTCGCGGGTTCGTGGAGTTGTGGGCGTGGAACCGTGGCGGAAACCCGGGTTCCCGCCTGGGGATCGCTCAGATGCCTCAATTAGGCGGCCTTCACCGATTGCAATTGCTCAGCGTCCTTGTCGATTGCAGCAGCAGCCTCGGATCTTGGGTTCGAGACGGCTACAGCCCAGTAGAAGATCAATAACGCGAAGCCAATCACCGTCGCGAGGTCCAGCCATTCAGGCAGAAGGTTTTGCGCGCCGTTCCCGTAACGACCCAGCCAGCCAAGCAAGACCTGACCGCACAACCACGGCCCAATCCATAAAGCGTTGCGCAACGTCCGCATGGCGCCTGTTCGCGCACGCCAGGCCCCTAGGGCGAATAGCACGAGCCCGACGGCAATCGCGCACGCGAGCTTCCAGGTAATGTCGAAGCCGCCCCAATAAATAATCAGATTGGCCGAACAGAATGCCGTCGGCAAAAGGATCGCCGGCAGCGGCACGCGGTAGGAGCGTGGTCGATCGGCGTCGACCTTATGAAGCGCTGCCAACGCGATCGGCGCGAACGCGTACATGATGGCAGTGGCTGCGGTGATGACATTTACCAGCGCAGCCCAGCTCTTGAACGGCCCGAAAGCAATCAATCCAATAACCGTCGACAATAAGATCGACGCGACCGGCACTTTCTTTTGATTGGTTCGAGTCAACACGGATGGGAGTTCGCGTTCTTCCCCGAGTGCGTACGAAAGTCTGGCACTCGTCGCTACATAGACAATGCCGGTGCCCGCCGGTGAGATCACCGCATCGACAAGAATTACTTTCGCGAGCCATCCTGCCCCGACCGCCAACGCCACCGTATACCACGCGCCATAGTCTGAAGGATCAGTCCCCAACGGCTGTGCCCAACCTTTGACGAGATTGTGTGGATCAAGCCCGCCGATCATCGCCACTTGCAACAACGAATACAGCAGCGCGCCAATCGCCATGGCGGCAAGAATCGCCCGTGACACATCCTTCTTCGGATTGCG
>DASYPX010000143.1:0-4261 GCA_036006125.1 Pyrinomonadaceae bacterium
GCGAGTGATTGAGTTAATGGCTGAAAACGGCTTGACGCAGGGCGAAAATGAGTTGGAGATTTATGCGATGTGCGAGCTGCCGTCGAATGTGGTGTTCGCCGATGAATTCCTGCGCGTGTTCGATGGTTACTCAATCGGTTCAAACGATTTGACCCAATTAACGCTGGGGCTGGATCGGGATTCCGAAATGGTTGCGCACCTCTTCGACGAGCGCGACGGTGCCGTCGAAAAAATGATTTCGATGGCAATCGACGCGGCGCATCGCGCCGGCAAGAAGATTGGTATCTGCGGCCAGGCGCCGTCGGATTATCCCGAGTTTGCGCGGTTTCTTGTGGACAAAGGAATTACTTCGATTTCGTTGAATCCCGACACAGTCATGCAGACGACGCGTCTGATTCTGGACGCCGAAAAAGAACTCGCGACACACGCTCGCGCACAAGTGTCGCTCGACGAGGCGGCCGAAGTTATTGCGTCAGAATTAAACCCAATTTACGTTGATGAAGTAGTCTGAGACTGCTGCACCCTTCCTTGAATCGCATGCGCGAGACGCTGGTGTTCTTGAATTCGCCTTCTCGGTTTTCTGCTCAACAAAGGGCTGCTTCTTTCCTACATCGTTGCGACAAACTTGAAAAATTCTTTCGGCAGGATAGGCTTACCGTAATAAACGATGCCGAAGAAGAGTGCAGGTCTATTGATGTATCGCGTTATAAAGACCGGCATCGAGTTGCTGTTGGTATATCCGGGCGGCCCTTTCTGGCGCAATCGAGACGATGGTGCGTGGACAATTCCCAAGGGCGAATTTGCTGACGATGAAGAGCCGCTGGCGGCCGCGAAGCGCGAATTCGAAGAGGAGTTGGGCGCCAAGCCGCCAGGTGGCGATTACCTCCAGCTAAAGCCAATCAAACAAAAGAACGGGAAGATTGTTTATGCGTGGGCGGTCGAAGGTGATTTCAATCCAGCAACGCTTAACAGCAACACCTTCGAAACAGAGTGGCCGCCGAAATCTGGTCGCATGAAAAGCTTCCCGGAAGTTGACCGCGCGCAATGGTTCCCGCCGGACGTAGCAAAGCAGAAGATGTTGTTCGGTCAGGCGGCCCTTGTTGATGAGCTGTTAACGTTGATCTAACGCAAACGGAGCGCACGCATCCTTGCGTGCGGGACACGGCATCCTGCCGGTAAATAGCGCGAGCAAGATGCTCGCGACCCGCCGACAAGATGTCGGCGCTCCAGCGTTGACTAGAATTTCCAAATCGCGCCGAGCCCCGCATCCCAAAGTTGCTTGTTGAAACCTGGGATGTCTTTTTGGAGGACTTCGTCTCCTCGAGCTTTCAATGACACCCATTGAGCATTCAATTCCTTCAGCCGATCGAGCGACGGTTGATTCACACGCGGTATGTCGCTCTCAGTCATGTTGATGAGAAACATGTAGTTTGCGGTGAACTTGTTCGGAAAGTTTTCCACGTCGTCATATGCTTTCGATTTCCGCTGGACCATGTCTTCATCCCACGCCTTCATTTTCTTTAGCAGCGCTTCGCCATCCTTCTTAATCGCACTGTATTTGTCGCCTGCGGGCAGTGCCGCGAGCAGCGACTCCAACTGTTTCTGTTTGCCGTAGAGGTCATTCACCATCAGGTGCATCGTCGCCAATTCCTTTTCCATCGCCCACATCGTGCTGTGATATTGCTTGTACGTTGCGGCGTCGGTTGGATAGAGCGGATTGGCGAGAATCTCAACTTCGGTTGCAACCGTCTGGTTGCCCATCTTCAGTGCAATGGAATACCTTCCCGGAGGCGCTTTGTGTCCGGCATAACTCGTTTCCATGTCCACGTCCGGGACACCGGGCATGGTCTGGTAGCGCACGTCCCAGACGAATCGATTCAGTCCCTTGTTTTTCGACAACACCGGCTCTTCCTTCGGAGCGCCCTCGTACTTTTTGTATTTTTCGTCAGCCTTTGAAGAGAAGCCGCGCACGAGATTGCCTTCAGCGTCTTTGATCTCCAATGAGATCTGATCCTCTTTCTTCAACTCGGGCAGTTGGTAATAGACGACGACACCCGTCGAAGGATTCACGCCGCGAAGACGATTGGCGCCGGTGAAATCCGCGCTGGTCTCGTCGAGCTCACTCGAGCCGTTAACCAGATAAGCATCGGCCGGCCGATAGACACTAAACACCGGCAGGCCTTTGTTGAACTGACGCAGTACGCCAAGATCGTCAAGAATCCAAAACCCTCGGCCTGACGTCGCGGCGATTAGGTTCGCTTTGTGCACTCGTAGATCGGTGATGGGGGTAATCGGAAGATTCAACTGAAACGGTGACCAGTTCTTGCCGCCGTCCCATGAAACGAACAGGCCAAGCTCGGTTCCAGCGAATAGCAGGTCTTTGCGAACATCGTCCTCGCGGACGACGCGTGTGAACGCATTCGCGGGAATTCCGTCATCGATTTTCGTCCACGTCGCACCGTAGTCTATCGTTTTGTAGAGGCCGGGCCGGTGATCGTTGAACTTGTAACGCGTAGTGGCGATGTAAGCGGTGGCTTTGTCATGCGGCGAAATCTCAATCGCATTGATCAGACATTCTGCCAGGCCTTTCGGTGTGACGTTCTTCCAGTTCGCACCGCCGTCGCGAGTCAAAAAAACGAGTCCGTCGTCGCTACCGGTCCAAATCACGCCCTTTTCGTGTGGTGATTCGATCACGTAACTCAATGTCCCGTAGTTTTCCGCCCCGACCGCCTCGTTCGTATAGGGCCCGCCTGGTTTTCCCTGTTTCTCTTTTTCGTTGCGCGTCAGGTCGGGAGAGACTTCTTTCCAACTCTTGCCCCAGTCGCTTGTCTTCAGAAGAAATTGCGCACCGTGATAAAACGTGCCCGGTTCGTATTTGCTCCAGATGATCGGCGAGTTCCAGTTGAACCGATACTTAATGTCCTTCGCGTCCATGCCGAGATATTGAATCGGCGCAGCCATGATTTGGGTTGAGCCTTTCGCGTTGACGTCCAGCACTTCGATTGTTCCCTGATAGCTCCCACCGACGACCCGTTTCGGATCGTTCGGATCAAAAGCCAGAAACGCGCTTTCGCCTCCCGCCGAAGGTGTCCAACTTGCGTTGGTGATGCCACCGCTGCCCAACTCCCGGCTCGCGATCGAAACGGAAGTGTTGTCCTGCTGCCCGCCATAGATGCGGTAAGGGAATTGATTGTCGACATTGATTCGATAAAACTGGCCCGTCGGCATGTTGAGTTGCGTGCTCCAGCTTCTGCCGGCATTGAACGAAATGGCGGATCCGCCATCGTTCGAGATGATCATGTTTTGCGGATTGTCGGGGTTAATCCACAGGTCATGAAAGTCGCCGTGTGTTCCCGACAGCGTCTCCCACGTCTTGCCGCCATCGGTGGATCGCAGTGCCGGCGCGCTCATCACATACACCGTGTCGTCATTTTTCGGATCGATAAATAGTTCGATGTAATACCATGCCCTTTGGAGCAGTCGATGATCGTTGGTAATGCGGCTCCACTTCTTTCCTGCATCATTCGAAACAAACAGGCCACCTGCTTCCTTGTCTGAATCACTTTCGATTAACGCGTAAACCTTCTCGGGATTTGAGCGGCTGACCGCGATCGCCATCTTGCCCATCTGCTCGGGCAGTCCGTCTTTCATTTTTTCCCACGTGTCGCCCTCGTCCGTGGATTTGTAGAGACCGCTGCCGGCGCCACCACTGATGACTTTCCAGGGCAAACGTCCGTGCTCCCACATCGCCGCGTAGAGAATGCGCGGATTCGTCATGTCCATCGACAATTCCGAGGCACCCGTCTTTTCATTCACGAACAACACGTTCTTCCAAGTCGCGCCGCCATCCGTCGACTTGTAAATGCCGCGCTCCTTATTTGATCCGTAGAGCGCGCCCTGGGCCGCCACGATGACGATATTCGAATTCTTCGGATCGATCACGATGCGCGAAATGTGCCGCGTCTCATCGAGGCCGACCTTCTTCCAGGTCTTCCCGGCGTCGGTCGACTTGTAAACACCATCGCCCGAGGATGTCATCACCCCGCGCACTGCGTGCTCGCCCATGCCAACGTACACGACGTTCGGATCGCTTTCAGAGACGGCCACCGCGCCGACTGAACCGGTCTTGAAAAATCCGTCGGACACGTTGCGCCAGCTAAGGCCCATATCATCTGTTTTCCAGATGCCGCCACCAGTCGTGCCCATGTAGTATGTTTTCGGATCACCGACGACGCCGGTCGCGCAGTTTGAGCGGCCGCCG
>DASYPX010000144.1:0-3546 GCA_036006125.1 Pyrinomonadaceae bacterium
TTGCGGAGCACGGAAAGCAATCGAAATCATGACGCGGCGACCGGTGACGCCTAACCAGATTGAAATTGCCGAGAACCCGCGAGCGCGGAGCGCAAAGTTGAGAGTCGCGGCCAAGCTTTAGTATCACCTCCTTTTGCTGCGACCGTTTTTAGGAGAAGCGAAAATGATTCGCCGAGTACCCTCAAAGCATCGCAATGCACCTGTCACGCGCGAAAAAGATATCGAAGCTTTTTTTCGACTCGCGCTCCTGTTAGTGGTGGGCTTGGGACTGACGTGCGGGTTTGTTTATGCGGGGCGACAACACTTTACGGCGCTGAGATACGGTTACGAGACCGAAATTTTGCGGCGTGAGAACGAGCAACTCGCAGAGCAGAAACGACGACTGATTCTGCAGCGCGAAGAAGCAGCCAGTCCCGTGAAGCTGGAGCAGGCGGCCAAGCGACTTGGGATGCAGCCACTCCAAGCCGCGCAAATCGATCCCTTGCGCCAAGTCGCGAACAACGCGAAAGACAACATTACGATTAGCTCGAAAGAGAATGTTGCGAAACCGAGTCCTAAGCCGGGCACGAAAACAATTACCAAGGTGCCGGGACAGACGCCGGCCAAGCCTTCGCGCAAAAAGCCAATTTAGAGTTTTTTCAGAGCGTCAGGAGAACTTGCGTGCCCCTTCGTTCCGCCACCATTGACCGAGAAGCCGCCGACCCGCGTCGCCGCGCAATGTTCGTGGCGCTCGGGCTCGTCGCCTGGATGGTGATTGTCGGCGCGCGTTTGGCGCAACTTCAAATCAGCCAGCACGACGAACTCTCAGCGCGTGCCAAGAACCAACAGCTCGGGACAGTCGAAACAAGTCCGACACGCGGGCTTTTGCTCGATCGTCAGGGTCGAGAGCTTGCCCGCAGCGTTGACACGGCATCGTTTTTTGCCGACCCGCGCGAAATCGAGAATGTTAGCGAGACGGCGCGCAAGATTTCTTCGGTAACTAATCAAAGCAAAGACGAACTGACCGCAAAGATTCGCGAGGCCAAGGATGCGAACAAGAAATTCATTTGGCTCATTCGGCGGATTGATCTCGAAACCGCGACTAAGCTAGACGCGATGACGCTCGACGGCGTGTATTACCGTAAAGAGCCGAAGCGCTACTACCCGAATGACAGTCTGGCCGCTCACGTCCTCGGTTTTGTTGGCACCGACGAGATTGGCTTGGGTGGTGTCGAGCAGTTCTACAACGAAAAGATTCGCGGCGAGTCGGGCCGGGTGTTTTATGAAACTGACGCGCGCCGGCGGGCCTTCGAAAGCTACGAGGTACAACCACATCCAGGCCAGACAGTCGTGTTAACGATCGATCAGTCCATCCAGTATCGAACTGAGCAGGCGTTGCTTGCGGCGGTCACGCGTAGTCACGCGAAGTCTGGAACAGCGATCGTGATGGACCCGCACACCGGAGAGATTCTTGCGCTCGCCAATGCTCCAGCGTTCGATCCGAACCAGCCCGGGAACGAGCGACCCGAAGTGCGGACGAACTGGGGACTCCAAAACATTTATGAGCCGGGATCGACTTTCAAAGTAGTCGCGTACTCGGCCGCGATCGACAAGGGTCTCGTTACTCCCGACGACAAGATCGATTGCCAAATGGGACAAATCACAGTTGCCGGCCGGTTGATTCACGACGGTCATGCATATGGTGTGCTGACAATCGCGGACGCGCTCGCGAAATCAAGCAACGTGGGTGCGATCAAGCTTGGTCTGCTGGTGGGCAACGACTCGATGTATGACTACGCCAAGCGACTGGGCTTCGGATCAAAGACGGGAATCGACCTGCCCGGAGAGTCCGGGGGGATCTTTCGACCAGTCAGTCGTTGGCAGCCGTCGTCGATTGGGTCTATCGCTATCGGCCAGGAGGTTGGCGTGACGCCATTGCAAATGGCCTCAGCCTATTCAGTGATTGCAAATGGTGGCAGCTGGGTCAAGCCGCACGTCGTGCGCGAGATGCGTTCGCCTGACGGTTCAATTCTGTTTCAGGCGAAGCCGGAACTGCGTCCCGCTTTAAAGTCGGGAACCGTTGAGAAGCTGCGCGGCATGATGGAGGGCGTCACCCTTCACGGCACGGCCCGAAAAGCGCAAATCGAAGGCTACACCGCCGCCGGCAAAACCGGGACGGCGCAGAAGATTGACCCGAAAACGCACAGGTATTCGGCGACAAAGTACATCGGCTCATTCGTCGGTTTTGCGCCTGTCAACGATCCTGCCGTCGTCATCATTGTGGTCATTGACGAACCCCAGGGCGCGTACCACGGCGGCGATGTGGCTGCCCCGGTGTTTCGCGAGATTGCCGAGCAGATACTACCTGATTTGAGTGTGACGCCCGATGTCGAGACCAAGACCGCGCCACAGTTGATTGCTGAAGGTCGTAACCCGTCACCGCAGGAGGTTCAGGACGAGGAACAACGCGCGGCGAGTTTGCCGACGATGGCAAAGAACTTCAGTAGCAGTTCGGGCGACGTTGTATTGACTCCGGCCACGAAACATGGCGCGTTGATGCCGGACTTACGTGGGCAAAGTGTGCGTGATGTGTTCCGGATGTGCTCGCAGCTTGGTTTGAACCTCGAGGCAAAGGGCGAAGGCAAAGCGATTCGTCAGTACCCGGCGGCGCGCGCGGAGCTAAGTTCGGGACAGACAGTGCGAGTCGAGTTCGCCCGACGGAATTGAGTCAGAACCGCCTGCGGTAGCGGGCGGTTGATCACTGACGCTGATCGAGCCGATAGTAAAGATCAACCACCCGCTCCGCAGGTGGTCCTGACTCAACGTGAATATTCGAACCGCAGCAGCATTAATGGGCGCAGACGTGAACAGGCTGCGACCGGAGCTCTTTGACAAAGAAATAGTTGATTTCTCCATCGATTCGCGCACGACCGAGCCGGGCGAATTATTTTTCGCTTTGTCTCAACCCGACTACGAACGCGCAGGCTTCAATGGTCAGTTTGCCGATGCTCATAATTTCATTCAATCGGCATTCGATGGGGGCGCGGTCGCGGCGGTCGCGCGTCGTGATCGATTTGCCGCTGACGAAAAGCTCGCAAAGTTGGCCGATCGATTGTTGCTCGTTGATGACGCGATTGCTGCTTTGCAGACGCTGGCGCGAAAAGTGTACGAGCACTGGGCGCGACCGGTGATTGGCATCACTGGCAGTGCGGGGAAGACGACCACCAAAGAGTTGACGGCGCACGTCCTTCAGCGTGCGGGTCATCGCGTGCTCAAGAGCGAACGCAATTATAACAACGGGCTTGGCTTGCCCTTGTCCGTTTTGCAGATGGTGAGCCGCGGTCGTCATCCGGAAGATTACGATCTCGCGGTGCTTGAAATGGGCATGTCCTCCCCGACGCACGAAATCCGGCGGTTGGTGCAAATCACGCCGCCGGATATCGGCGTGGAATTAATGGTGGCGCCCGTTCACCTCGAACATCTCGGCACAATCGAGACAATTGCCGCGATGAAAGCTGAGCTGATCGAGGGTTTGAAATCCGGCGGGGTTGCGGTCCTCAACGCTGA
>DASYPX010000145.1:0-6406 GCA_036006125.1 Pyrinomonadaceae bacterium
CGTCGGATTGCCGCCAGGTGTTGCGCCGTCACAGCCATGAAACCGCGGCGATTGTAAAGACCTGTCAGTTCATCGATCAGTGACAGGTTCTGCAAGGCGGACTCGAAACGCTTGCGTTCGGTGATGTCCTGAATCTGAAAAATGAAATGCACGGGCGTGCCGTCGTCTTCGCGAACGAGCGAAACGTTATTCAAGGCCCAAACGATAATGCCCGAACGATGAACGTAACGTTTCTCGACCTGACACGTGGGCGTTTCGTCCTGAATCAAGCGATATAGATTTGCGAGATCATTGTCGAGATCATCGCGGTGCGTGAGGTCCTGGAAAGTCGACGCCAGCAGTTCCTCCTCGGTGTAGCCCATCAAATCACACAACGAGCGATTGACGCGTAGCCAAGCGCCCTGCGGAGACACCAGAGCCATTCCGATCGGCGCGTAGTCAAACGCACTGCGGAAATGTTCCTCAGTTTCGCGCAGAGCCTTGCTGATACGTTCCTGCTCGGCAATGTGGCCATTCAATTCTTCAACATGTTGGCGAGCTTGTTGAGCCTGTGCCGCGACGTTGGAGACGTTCTTCATGTATGTCCAGTAGGTGAAGTAGATGATCGCGATGATGGGAATTGTCGAGACGAAAGCAAAGAAGCCGACGTTTCCGATGAATCTGGCGATGAGCGATGCCGCAGATGCACCGGCAAAATAAGTTATCGACGTCCATAGGAAATTCCTTCGCCACGTTGTCCAGATGGAACTTTCGGACTTTAAGGCAGCGCTCGTGGCGACTAACACAGAATTCGTGGCGTATTGAATGATGGCCATTGCCGAGATCGCCACCAGATGATTTGTCGAATAAGCATCATGCCAACTGACGGTCTCGCCGAAGAGAAGCCGCAGCGACCAGACAGTAACGAAGGTCGAGCAAGCCGTCGCGCCGGCATTGAAGACCCAAATTCGAACTCTCTTGCTGATGCGAATCGATGAGAAGATGGCTTCGGCCGTCGCGAGTACGATTGCTGCTTCACCGCCAAATAAGAGCAGGGCGAGAAATATGAAAGTGTCTGATACTGAGATGTGCGCCCGGACGTGTGGAATCGGAATGCTCAGTCTCGGTCCGACTAAAACGGTTGCGAGGGCGAGAACCAAAAACGGCCAGGTGATGTGAGTCAGAGGAAACGCGCGCAGCGAGAAAATCAGCACCGCGACGCCGGCGGCGCTGACGAAGTACATGTAGATCTGGTTTAGCCGGGACTGAGACATTTGCCAAAGCGGGCAGGCGGGGCAGGACTGTCCCACCTCGCGCATCGCAAGAGGTGTTCCGTACCGGACAAAGCAGATTTCCTCAAAGAAAAGCGAAAGTCCGTGTCGAGACGGTCATTTCAATCGGTCACGCTGGCAATTCAAGCCATCAGTTTGACATGTCTTCGACGACCGATTTGGGAAGCGATTACATCATGCTAGAATCCAAGACCCGCGCGCGCTTTTGGCCGCGAATACCGCGGCTCTTCTGAACGACAAGATGTTAGCCATCATTGCCAGCGAAGTTATTCCGTCAAAGTGTCTGGAATTCGGGACGAACTGCCCCCAGCCATTGACTGGCGACCCGTGCGTCGATTGGCCCGGATTCTGTGACGTAGTGAACAAGACAGCCGGGAATATCAGCCCACTCTACAAGCTCGACGCGTTTGACTGGACGGTTCTGATTGTCTATTTCGGCATCCTTTTTGTGCTGGCAATTTATGGCGTGTATCGGGTCAAGCAGGTCATTGAGTTCTGGCGCTACTCAAAATTTCCGCCGAAGCCTAAGGGATACTTCAATGAAGATGGGCTTCCGTTCGTGACGGTGCAGCTTCCGCTCTTCAACGAAATGTACGTGGTTGAGCGGCTGGTCAAAGCTGTTACGGAAATCGATTACCCACGCGATCGTCTGGAAATTCAGGTGCTCGATGACTCAACTGACGAGACGGTGAAGATCGCGAGTGCGACGGTCGCGAAGTACGCCGCGCGTGGTTTCGACATTCATTACATTCATCGTGAGGATCGCACCGGCTTTAAAGCCGGTGCGCTCGAAAACGGAATGAAGACGGCCAAGGGCGACCTGATGGCGATCTTCGACGCCGATTTTGTCCCGAAGCCGGACTTTCTGCGCAAGCTCGTGCACTTCTTCACCGATCCAACGGTCGGCTGCGCGCAAATGCGTTGGGCACACATCAACGGTTCTTACAATCTGCTGACGCGTCTGCAAACCATCATGCTCGACGGGCATTTCGTGCTCGAACAGACGACGCGAAATCGCAGCGGTAACTTCTTCAACTTCAACGGTACTGCTGGAATCCTGCGGCGCGAAGCGATTGAATTAAGTGGCGGCTGGCAGCACGACACGCTTACGGAAGATACCGACCTCAGTTTTCGCGCGCAGTTAATGGGTTGGCGTTTCGTCTACCTGCTCGATGAGGAAGCGCCGGCGGAAATACCAGTCGAAATCAATGCGTTCAAGGCGCAACAGCGACGTTGGGCCAAAGGCGTGCTGCAAGTTTGGTTCAAGTTGTATCGCCGTATCTGGTATGCGCCGTTGCCTCTGCGCGTGAAGCTCGAAATGTTTTTTCGCTTGACCGGCAACATTAGCTATCCGCTGATGATCGTCGCCAGCTTCATGCAGTTCCCGCTGCTGCTCGTACGATACAACCAGGGACTATATCAATTAATGGTGCTCGATGTGCCGCTGCTGTTTTTCTCAACGGTTTCGGTCGTGCTCTTTTATGGCAGCGCCGTCTGGTATCTCGATCGCACGCGCAAACGCCTGCTGCATCTGCCGCTGGTCATGGGATTGGGAATTGGTCTCGCGTTCTCGAACGCGCGCGCGGTACTCGAAGCCCTGGCCGGGGTTAAATCAGACTTCGTGCGCACGCCAAAATATCGCGTCGAAACGACCACAGACGAATCGTGGAAACGGAAGAAATACAAACGCAAACACGGCTGGCTACCGCTGCTCGAGCTCAGTTTTGCGGTCTATTTCGTACTCGCGATTGCTTACGCGGTGAAAATGCACATGTGGGGACCGATAGCCTTCCTGCTACTTTTCTGCTTTGGCTACGGTTACATGGGCACGATGAGTTTGCTGCAAACGGCGGGCCTTGGCCGGCGACGCACAACTCAAGCTGCAACCGCATCGACCAACTAGGACTTACGCAGTCTTTCTCGGCCGGCCCGCAACCCACGCCACAAAAATCGAAATCACGTACAACACGAGCATCGGCAGAGCGAACAGCAGCATGTTCGGAATGTCGTTCGTCGGCGAGATGACCGCGGCAAGAACCAAAATCACGATCACCGAGATGCGCCAGGTTTTGACCATCCAACGGGCAGTCACGATTCCGAGGCGCGCCAGAATGTAAGTGATCGCCGGCATCTGCGCCACCAATCCCATTCCCAGCATCAGCAGGATGATGAAATCGAAATAGTCGTCCGCCTTCAGAAACAAGCGAAAGTCTTCGCCCAATCCCAGAAGGTACTTCGCGGCCGGCGGAAAGATTACGTAGTAGGCCGTGGCCGCGCCCAAAACAAAAAAGACGCTCGACAGCGTAATGAACGGTGTGACGTATTTGCGTTCATGCGGATAAAGCCCGGGGGCGATGAACGCCCAAATTTGAAACAGGATGAACGGCACAGACACCGCAATCGCCGCATACAGCGACACCTTCACGTAAATCGCAAACGGCTCGAGTGCCGTGGTCACGATTAGTTTGTCGTTCGGATCAGTAACCTTCTCGTAACCCTTGTTTAAGTCAACGGGTAGCTTCACATCTTTCGGCACAATTTCATTACCGGCGGTCAACGGCTCGTCGGTGAACAACCCCATATTGCCTGCGCTGTCTTTGTCGACGCGCGCCACAACTGAAGAGCCGGAGGGAATTGACGCCGGCCCAAGTCGAGTATTTTCCGGAAACACGAAACGCACTTTGTCGTTCTGTTTCAGTGAACTCAACGTTGTCGTCGAGACTTTGCCGTTGAGCCCGTCGATCGAGACTTGTCTTTGTTGCTGGGCTTCCGCCAGCGCATGCTGCACCGGTCGCGCGAGAAAGTTGTAAATGCGATCCGAAACGATCCATGCAAGCGAGGCGGCGATAAACACAAATACGATGCTGCGAATCAAGCGTGTGCGCAGCTCGTCGAGATGCTCCAGAAAGGACATCTGACCGCCGAGGTCCTCGTCGCTCGCTTCTTTCTTTTCAGGCTTTTTGATTAGGCGCAGGCTGGCCATTTTTAGGTGGCACAGACTTCAGTCTGTGAATTGTAATCAGAGCCACTCATGTTTCGGTTGTTCAATCGCTGCTGCTTCGGCGGGTGACGATTCGGTGTTGCGTGGGGCAACCAGGTCCGCATCAACCGGCGTGACCGCGGGTGGGGCCGGTCTACGTTCAGCGTCAAAGACGCTATTCAGTTCGCGCGCGGCTGCTTCGCGCGCCGCTCGAATTTTTTCCGAGGCGCTGTTCAGAAAATTCGATTCCGGCTCGATACCCTTCTCGAAATTGTCGAGATTAACTTCGCGCTCCCAGGTTCGCTTGAAATCTTCGGACGCGCGCCGAAACTCAGCGAGACTCTTGCCAAGCTGTCGTCCCAACTGTGGCAAGCGCCGCGGACCAAAGAAAATCAACGCCGCCGCCAAAATTAACAGCAGTTCCGTGTTGCCGAGGGAATCGAGAATGAATAGATACATCGTTACCGCCTGAAGCTTAGACGCGCAAAATGCGAAAAGGATTGTAGCGCGTCCCGAGGCGTTTGACACCACCGCCAGGGGCGCGCCACTCTCGACACATGCCGGATTTGCCCGCAACTGCGTTCGAACAGTTCGCGCGCGTTGCCGAAAAAGTCGCAGCCACTACGAAGAAACTCGAGAAGGCCGCGCTTCTTGGCGAGTATTTTCAGCGACTGTCTGATGAAGATCTCGCTCGCTCCGCGAGGTATTTTGCGGGCCAGGTCTTCGCGCTGCACGATGCGCGTACCACAAACGTCGGCGGCCGCATCATCAGCGATGCGCTGATCGCCGCAACCGGACTGCACGCCGACCTGGGCGCCCGTTACGCGCGTTGGGGCGACGCCGGTGATGTCGCTTTCGAGATGTTCACGGAAGCGAAAGGCGCGAGTGTGCCGAGTCTCAGTCTCGCGGATACCGATGCATTACTGATGCATTTAAGCGCAACGCGAGGAAAGAACGCGAAGACTGATTTACTAGCGAAAGTCCTGACGAAGGCAACGCCATTAGAAGCAAAGTATCTGGTGAAACTCTTATCTGGCGATGTGCGGATAGGTTTGCGTGAAGGACTTGTTGAAGACGCGATTGCGCGTGCTTTCAAACAACCGCTCGCGGATGTCTCAATCGCGAACATGTTGCGCGGCGACATCGGCGAAGCTGCCGTGCGCGCGCGGGCCGGGGCGCTTCATGAAGTTGAGATGCGACTCTTTCATCCGCTGAAGTTCATGCTGGCAACCCCGGCATCTGATCTCGCGGACATCGCGCGCACAATGCCGCAAGAATTTTTCGTCGAAGACAAATTCGACGGCATTCGTGGCCAGGCGCATGTCAAAGATGGTCGCGTCGCAATTTATTCCAGAACGCTCGACGAAATTTCTCCGCGTTTTCCGGAATTGAGTGAGCCACTCGCGGCGCTGCCTACCGATGTGATCATCGATGGCGAGATTCTGACTGCACGTGGCGAGGAAATCTTACCATTTGCAGATCTGCAAAAGCGCCTGGGCCGAAAAGTCATCAGCGCCGAAATGTTGGCTAGTACGCCGGTGATTTTTGTCGGCTGGGATCTTTTGTACGCGACGGGAAGGGTTTTGATTGACGAACCTTTGCGCAGCCGGCGCGCGCAACTTCAGGAAATCCTCAACATCAAAGCCGGCACGGTAAGATTATCACCAACGAAATTATTTAATGATGTTGCCGCCCTCGATGACGAATTTGATGCCGCGCGCGGTCGTGGCAACGAGGGCTTGATGATCAAAGACCCGGCGTCGTCTTACAAACCGGGCCGCCGCGGTCGGGAATGGCTGAAGCTGAAAAAGGCGCTGGCGACTTTGGATGTCGCGGTAACCGCGGTGGAACTAGGCCACGGAAAGCGCCGCCACGTGCTGTCGGATTACACTTTCGCGGTACGGCGATCGGAAGACGATGCGGAGTTACTGAATATCGGCAAAGCATATTCCGGGCTGACGGATGTGGAAATCGCCGAGATGACTGAGTGGTTTCGGGCGCATACCTTGCAGGAGTTCGCGCAGGGCCGCGTGCGCATCGTCGAGCCGACTGTCGTCATCGAAGTAACATTCGATCGCGTCCAACCATCGAATCGACACAAGAGCGGCTACGCTTTGCGGTTTCCACGCATCGTAAGACTTCGCCGCGACAAAAC
>DASYPX010000146.1:0-3864 GCA_036006125.1 Pyrinomonadaceae bacterium
GCCACCGTCCGTGGATTTGTAAGGCAGATACCAGGTGCCCGCGTAAATAATATTCGTGCCGCGCGGGTCGATCGCCAGCGATTCCACGTGCACCAGGCCCGCCGTAGTTTGCGTCGGCAGCGCCGTCCAGGTCTCGCCCGCGTCCAGCGAGCGATATATGCCGTTAAATGTTCCCGCGAGCAGAAAATCAGGGTTTTTGTCCGATTGTGTCAGTGAGTGGACCGCTTCGTTTTTCAGTTCGGCCGATTCGCGCCAAGTTATCCCTCCATCAGTTGACTTAAAGAAACCACCCGGATCCTTGTGACGATGCGCCGCGACGTACAGCACTTTCGAGTTGCGCGGATCGACGAGGATGTGATCGACAAACAAACGTGGCCGATTCAGATTAACCAGCAATCGCCAACTGCGCGCTCCGTCAGTGGATGTATAGATCTGTCCATCGAGCGTGCCGAAGTAAAAACGGTCTGGATCACTCGGGTCGACAACCAGCGAACGAACATCCCCACCGCTGGGCCCGGTAATGCGCCAATCACTCGTATACGGGACGCCACTGTCCGCCGCGTGCGCGCCCGAGTGAAGGGATAGTTGGCTGACGGCGACGACCGCGGCCGTTGCCAAAAGAAGACTGAGGGTAAATCGCTTCATTAGTGATTACTCTTTCGAAAATGCGTTGCAATCTGGGGAAGGGGGCCCCCGCTCGGCATTATAAACATTTACCGACCTCTTTTCGATACCGTGAGGAAGATTTTCGCTGCCTAAGCCACGCAGAGACCGCCGAGAAGCCGCCAAAAAGCGAAATGGGCGATGCTCTTGCGAGCATCGCCCATTTCGGAAGAAGGTCGCGGCTCTAAGAGCAGCGAACGTTCAAGTTACTCTTCACCACGACGTCCTCGGCGGCCTTTCGGCGCTTTCTTGCAATCCGGACAAGGTGAGACGGCCCCGGCTGTCTCCGGAGCAGGTGCGGTCGCGCCCGAAGGAACGATCCACAACTGAACCTTCAATTCCGGCATGCAGCCGCCGTCGACAACCACGATGCGGCCGGCATCGATGCCACGAGTATTGACGAGGTAATCCTTAGCGCGCTGTGCCCGCTTCTGACCCTCCTCATCACACGTGCCGTACGCGATGATTGTACCTTGAGCAGTTGGCTCGTTCTGCAATGCAATCGCGTAGTTATCAAGTCTGGCCTTCTCATCGTTGAAGCGGATGTTGCCGTACTCATCGAACTTGGTCGCTATCCTGACAGGTTTGACTGGCGTGGTGCACGACGCGGTACGGTTGCAGGTTGGATCGACACCGCCAACTTCGACAGTAGCCGTGACCGACTGGCCGCCAAGACCCTTGGTGTCAACCGTGATCGAGCTGGTTCCCTGACCGCTGGTGATAGTTCCTGCCGAAACCGTCCAGTTGTAGGTCTCGGAAACCGTCGGCGTTCCCTGCGTGAAGTTCGCCGTGAAGGTAATTGGTGTGCCTTCATCCACCGAATCAGTACAAGTCACCGCAAGTGTCGGGCAAACCAAATTAGGTACGCAATCGCTGCAAGTTGCGATCGTGACGGTCGTCGAAGAGAAGCTGATGCAGCCGCAGCCGTCATCTACTTCCACCGAAGCCGTGTAGGTTCCTGGGGCAAGCCCGCTGAGGTCCCAAGTCACGTTCGCGCCGTCACCAGTAATACGCCCACCGGTGGTGCTGTACGTGTAGAGCAGCGTGTCGCCATCAGGATCCGTCGCCGTCGTGGTCAGTCCCACTGACGTTGTCGCCGTCGTCGGGCACGAACCTGAAGACGAGTGCGTATCCGGCGGACACGGCATGGTAATCGTCGAGGTTGAAGCTGCGAATGAACTGATCACCGGGGCTTGATTCGGTAATACGTCTGGTTCGCGAGCATTGCGATGTCCCGCAAAGAACTGTACGCCGAACCCATTCGCGTCATCAGAGAAGTTGAAGCCGCGCGGGAATCCGCCGGCCGTCGCAGATGCGGTCGTTCCCGGAACAACTACAAGTCCTCGAACCGGAACGGTAACGTTAGTAATCTGCTGGACTGGGACATTGAAGTCGTGGCCGTTAAAGAGCGACTTGTCCTGCTGGTTGAAATGCATGCGATACCACAGGCCGAATCCAAACCAGCGACGCGGATAAAACTTCGCGCCGGCCAAGCCTTCAACCGGACTGTTTTCCAGCGCGTTCGGTGTGCGACCGCCCACATACTGCGTTGAGCGCAACTCAAGGATTGGCTGGAAGTGCTTGTTAATCGGGAAGTCGAAACCGATGCCGGCGATAAACTCATCGGGCCGATCGAGTATCACTTCTCCATTCGCGAACTTAGGATTGCTGTTCAGAATGTAGCCGCCGTTTACCGAGACATTGACGGAGCGGCTTAAACGCGCATCGAGAAATCCGATCAAACCAAAGTCGCCGATGTCGCCACCCGGACCCGAGCCGCGCTGCATTTGATTGAAGCCGCTAGCATCATCGGCTTTGTCCATCCACCAGCGCCAGAATGGAATAATGCCGACGCCCAGCGGATTGCCCGGACTGGTGAATCTCCACTTCGCGCCAAACACTAAGTTGTTAAAGCTCGATTCGCCGTAGAGCCGATTGACAAAAGGCGCGTCAGGCAAATAGCTAGGCGCAATTGTGAAGGTCACCGGAACGGTAATCGGACTCGTCAATGCCGTCGCCGGCAGAGTTGTGGTCGCCAGCACGATTCCCGGAAGAATTGAACCGACTGGAGAGCCGAGTCCCGGGAAGGTATCAGCCGGTCCGAACGTCCCGCTGTTCGGCGAAACCGTGAAACCCATTGTTGGGTTCGGAGCCGACGCGCAGCCTATCTGAATGGGGGGTGGGCCGCCAACCGTTGCCAGGTTAAGACTTGAAGCTCGGCCGCCAATGAACGGGTATTGCACAAATGGCTGGCTGAACGATGGGCGGAACACTGCCGTATTCGCAATGCTTGCGCATCCCGCCGGCAAATTGTTCGGCGCCAAAATAATCGCGGGACCGCTGCCAAGGGCCGGAAACTTCAACTGCGAGTTCGGCAGGTAGAAACTGGACAAATGCGTCGGACTATTAACTTTGACGCCCCGGTAACCAGTCGACTTAACCCACAGTTCAATATGATCGTTAAGGCCGATATTAAAGCTCACCGGCACTTCTACGATATCGACATTACCGGGATCGCGATCATAGTTACTGTAAGCAACACTGAACGTGTACTCCCCACGACGAATCGTCTGTCCGTCGTAGATCGTAAACAGCCCGGTTGGGCCACCTTCCGGGCCACCGGTTCCTACCGCCGGCGAAAGGTTCCTGGGATCATTTTCTTGCCTGAGCCTCTGCGCAGAGGCGGCAGCTGACAATACAAAAATTGCGAGTGCAGAAACGAGCACTCTATTCGCGAGTCTCATCGCGTTCCTCCTGCCAAATGGTGAAAATTTTCTCGGGGCCGAACCCTTCGTGAGCGACTGCCCGGCCGGTACCTGGAGTGATTGTTTTCCTCGAAGCATCACGCCGCCAGTCAACCCAGGGGACACGGACGCTCGAACTGCAGCGTCAACGAGAAACGTTAGCTAAAGTGACAGCCCCAATGACGCGTTTGCGTCTGAGGGCATAAGTGAGAGCGGAAGCAAAAAGCGCTACCCCTCGTAACTGTTAATACCGAATAACCTAGCGCTACTTTATAAGGAAACCGAGCGCCTGTGTCAACTAGGATTTCCGCGAGCTACGGCCACTGCAACTTCCAGAACTTTTCGCGTTGCCGTTGACTAACAGAAATACCGTCGAAGCCTACCATTGCCAATCCCCGAAATCAAGAGTTTTTCACGACTTAGCGGCGATTTTAATATGTTTTTTCAGTCACGCCCC
>DASYPX010000147.1:0-12921 GCA_036006125.1 Pyrinomonadaceae bacterium
CAACTCCAGGTGCAATGGCGCATGCGTGCTGATGTAGTAGAGCGGAATCACCAAGACCACCGCCAACGCGTCAAGTCGACGGGCGAACCCTAGTATGACGGTGCCCGCGAGGGCGAGCGGTAACATCCATTTTGTCGTGAAGAACTTCTGAAATGTTTTCGCGAGCGCACGTGGATACCCGGTCCAGATATAAGAGGCCGAACCTAAGCGATACAAATCGAGTTGTCCCACATTGGTTGAATTATCGTCCAGCTCCGCAACGACTATCTTCACCTGATCAGCGTTCGAGTTAACGAAAGGAATTTGCAGAGCCGTGAACTCGCCAGCTCCTGCAGACGTGGGGTCCAACGAATCTGGTACGGTAGCCGACGCCAGCGTCTTGCCGCTGTCAACGCGCATAATCTTAATAACCATGCGACCACCGACTGTCCTGAGCGATATGTTGAGCACATAGTCTGAGTTGCGCTGTACCGTGATCTGTTCCGGCTTAATCGCATTCGCGTTTGACGGATCGGCATGCCACACGAGCTCACCCCGACTGATATCCAGCGGATGGGATACGGACGGTTCTTTCGAAATGATCGAGACTGATTCGTAGGTCAGCATTTTTCCGGCGCGTCGTGCCATAACGCCTGCGAACCACAATTTGTTTGCCTTGATCACGCCCCACGCGCGCCCCATCCGCAGACGGTCGCGCCCGATGCCGTCCGGGCGAAACAAGTCTTCCGCATAGTCTGGCCGGTTGTAAATCAGGGCTTCTTGCCGAATGACCTCATGATCGTACCGCTCCATTCCGAAACGCTTCTCCGGGTCGTAATCGGCGATGCCTTCCATCGAAGTTATCCCGGTGCCCAGCGACAACGGAATGAAGGACTTGAACACGATCACGTTGCGAATCGTAATTGGCGCAATCGTGATTACGAATGCTGTGATGAGCTGCGCCATATAGCGAAGCCACCGTTCGCGCGGAAAGAGAAAAGGAACCAACAGGCACAAGAAGGGCGCTAGCAACAGGAGATCCGCCCGTAGCCAACATGAGATCCCAATGCACACTCCCGCTCCAACTATTATCCGGTCGTTCGGGCGTTTGCGTGCGCGAACCAGCAGATACATTGCGATCAGGAGCGGCACGGCAGTGATCGAATCCGGCAGCAAAACGAGTGAGTAATAAGATAACTGGGGTGAAATTGCGGCCAGCAGCGCGGCGAAAACGGCTGCGCCCAGCGGCAATAGTTCGGCGGCAATCAGCAGTACCAGCACCGTTGCAGCCGCGCCGAGCGCGATATGAACCAGACGCAGCGCCACAGTTGAATTTCGTGTTACGAGGTTCGACGCGGCAATGAAAATCGGATAGCCGGGAGTGTGCGTGAGAAGGCTGGTGTCAGGCTCGACAGAATTCCCGCGGATGAAGGATTTGAAATCCCCTGCCGTTAGAAACTGCGCTTCCTTCTTGTACCCTGCGGCCGTTTTGTTCATCGTGTTGTCGATCGTCAGCCAATTGTTCTGCCAGTGAAGCAGCCTGACGCCGACGGCGATAGTGAACACCACGACACACGCTACCAATAATCGGCGCGCTGGAGTTTTATCAGGCTGCAAAGTTTCACGAACGAAGCGGCCTATTTGCAGGAGAGTTTGTTTCAGCGTCATGACCGTCTTAGGTGCGTGGAATATTTCAAACGGTGTGATAAGCGTCGAGAACGCGCTGCGCGTTATGTTTCCACGTGTGACGGTCGACGGCAGCTTTTCGGGCCGCCGCACCCAGGCGTTCCCGCAGTTGCGGCGATCGCGAGAGCTGTCGAATCGCGTCCGCCAACTGGTCGACATTTCCCGGCTCAACCAGCAGCGCAGTCTGTTCGTTCTCGAGCACTTCGCCAATTTGTCCCAGGCGGCTGGCGACAATCGCCTTCCCCATTGCCATGTATTCGAAGAGTTTTGTTGGCGAGCCGAAAAACTCCGCGCCTCCATCCAGCGGCACGTGCGGAGAAACCAGAATGTCAGATGCGTCAAGCAGCCGCGGCACTTCGTCATGAGCCACGGCGCCTTTCATGATGACCCGATCAAGCGCGCCGCCTTCGCGCAGAATTTCTTCGACTCGGCCGCGGAGCGCGCCACTGCCAATCAACAAAAAACGAATTGCTGCCTCGCGTGGCATTTGCGTGATCGCTTTGGCGAGCACTTTCACTCCGTGCCATGGCCCAAAAGTACCGACGAAGCCGACCAGAATCTCGTCGGAGGTGATACCGAGTTCGCGTCGTACGGCCTCACCGCCAATCTGCGGCCTGAACAGTTCGGCGTCGACGCCGTTCGGGTTGACAACGATCTTTGCCGCGTCCACGCCTGCGTCCAAAAGATTGCGCCGTTCCACTTCCGAGACGACAAAGATACGCGCTGCTGCTTTCAGGTTTAGCCGTTCGTAACGCGCAAGCAGATCCAACTTGTCTACTCGATCCCAGTGACGCCCCACCCAAACTTCCGATCCGTTATATTCAAGGAACAAGGGCCGGTTCGTGCGCAGCGAGGCCGCCACGCCTGCCCAACTGAAACGCGCGTAACGCTGATAGATAAAATCAGGGTTCTGCGCTTCGACTTCGCGAACCGCGGCTTCGGTGAACTGTAAATTGTTCGAGATGTCGAACGCAGCCCGTGATGAACCGACGGGCGTCGGCCAAAAGATCTTCATCGGGAAGTTCGCAGGATCGATTCCGGCAATCTCGTCATTGCTGATAAGCGACACACGCGCGCCCAGTTCTTGCGCGGCCTGCACAAAACCCTTGACGTGACTCGCGGCGCCGCCCGCTTGTGTGCCGGGGCCGGGCGACGAGCGCAGATACATGATTCTCGGATTTTCACTTTGTTCTGCCCGCGGCTTTACGCTATGTTGCGTTTGCGCGACGGCGGCTTCAAGCTTACGCAACTCTCTCTCGGCACGTCGCAATGCCGATTTACTTCCGGCCAAATCTTTCGCCAATTGCGCAGGCGCCCGAGTGATCGCGCGTGCCTTCACTTCTTCGCGCCACCCGCGATGCATATCGAAAATGACCGAAACATCCGCGCCCGCCAACGCGCCCAATAGAAAAAATGCGTCCTGCCCGCGCTGCCATATGAGCCGCTCGGTGGCGACCGCGAAGATGTCAGGATGCAGAGCGCGCACGATTCGCACGCGTTGCGCGGGCGAAGCAGATTGAAACGCTTCCCGACCGATCGTCTCGACTGTCGAATCTCGATGTCGCCGCTGCAACTCTTCGAGGGCACGGTTCAGATCACCGCTCAGCATCAGGAGGGCTATTTTCATGCGGTGATTTACGGCGAAGCTTTGGAAGGCAGTGGTTTCGCCGGCTGAAGTTTCAACAAACGTCGCAATTCATGGACACGAAGTATGAAAGTCTCGGCCGTGCCGCGTCCCGTCTTGATGCGAAAGTAAACGGCTACCAGCAAGAAGATCAGTGCGTAACTCAAAGTCGAGTTAACGGCCGCGCCGCGTGCGCCGAATCTTGGGACGATCAGCAGATTTAATCCGATGTTGAAGACTACGGTGATGACCCAAAACCACGGAATAGCCGCGGGCAAACCGGTGCCGGTGAAATGCTGGACGAGCACGGATTCGAGTCCCATAAAAAATATTCCCGGCAGAAGAATCAACAACTGGATGGTCGCATCTCCGAAATTTGCGCCGTAAATAAACGGCAGCAAGTAGGCCAAGGCAATCGCGCCCAGGCACGTCATCAACATCACCACGGTTGTGTGACGCGTCACCAGCACCGCGAAGTCACCGCGATCATCCTGCGTCGCCGCGACGCGCGGAAACAACAGCGTGGCGATCACTCCGGGCAGCATCAGCAACAAAAATGAAAATTGTGATGCGATCCCGTAAACGCCGGCCTCAGCAGCACCGCGAAAACGGTTCACGATTAACAAGTCAGCGCGCAGAATGATTGTGCCCGCCATGATCGACACATAAAATTTTACCCCGTACGCGAGCATCGTTTTCAGCAGCTGCGCGTCCGGTCGCACCGGGCGTGACTGTGTTTTGTCGGCAATGACTCTGCGCAAATAAATCATGAGGACCAGACTCAATGCGCTCCCCACAACCGTATTCAACGAGATTAGAAAAGTGAGCTGCCGGTGCAGCAAAACGAGAGCGACCACCGCGTTTGCCAGCACTAGTGCGGGCAGCAATCCGTCAAATAAATTGAGCTGACGGATTCGATCAAGCGCCAGCAGAACGTTCAGATTGAGGATGAACAGGAGCTGAAACGGAATCGAAATCGCCGCGATTGCCAGTAACCCCGTCGAGACTCCGCCGAACATCGAAGGCCTCAACCAGGCAACTGCCGATACTGCAACCGCGAGCAAACTTCCAACGACCAACGCGAAGGCAATGGCGTTCGCCCAAACTGGCCCCACCGTGTCGCGATCGCGCGCGATGAAATACGTGTTTGCTGAAGGCAGTCCGGCACTGCCGATTTGTAGCGCCAGTGCAACCGTGACGTTGACGACTGCGTAAGCCCCAAAGCCGTCCGCCCCCAACCAGCGCGCGATGACAACACCGGAACCAAACACGCCGGCCAGCATCAACAGGCGGGTGCCGAAGGTGAGTACTACGCCGGAAAAGAAATTGCCGAACACCGGCTCTTGTTCCAGCGACGCACCGCTCACCGTCTCAGACGTTACCGACATACGAATTAACAGCTGCGGAACTCTCGATTTCCGATCCGAGGTTACTTAATCCAGCGATCGTACCAAACACTCAGATTGAGCAAACACCAAAGATGCGCGCTCCAGTCGCGCTGTTCGCGTCGATGTTCGTCGACCAGAAGTGCAACGAATTTGTAGTCGAAGAAATTCCGCTCGCGAATGCGTGAATTCATCACGCGCTGCACCAGCTCTTCGCCTCCAGGTCCGCGGAACCATTCGCGCGCCGGAGCGCCAAATCCGCGCTTTGGTTTGTAGAGCAGATCGTGTGGCAGTATCGATTCCAGCGCGCGCTTTAGAATGTGCTTGCCCGTCGCTCCTTTCACTTTCAACTCACGGGGTAAACCCATCGCATATTCGATCAGATGATGATCGAGAAACGGCACGCGTGCTTCGACTGACGTGCTCATCGTAATCTTGTCGACACGCATCAAAAGCAACTCGGGCAGACGCAGTTTCAACTCGAGGTAGGTCATGCGCGCCGCGAAATCTGATTCGGGCCGGGCGGTCGCGATCGTGTCGAGATATCGCGCCACCACGTCATGTGTCGAGAGACCGTTATAGCGCGCACGCAGCTCCGGCGACAGTACTTTCGGCTTTGTCGCTTCATCAAACACACTGACGCCGCCCCAGAACAGAGACTGATCGGCGCCGAGACGACGAATCAACTCACCGGCTTTCTGTTTCTTGAGTGTCTTCTGCGCAAGCGGAACGCCCACTGCCGCCGCTGCGCGACGAGCCGCCAACGGCGCTTTTTCGGCGTACCGCCAAAATCGTTCTTCGATGCGCAGATATGTTCCGAACCAATCGTAACCACCAAAGATTTCGTCCGAACCTTCACCCACCTGGACCACGATCGTGCCCGAATCGCGCGCCAGTTTTGAAACATAGTACAGCGGCACACAAACGGGGTCTGCGATTGGCTCGTCTTGATGGAACACCAGCTCCGGAAGAAACTTCTCCATGTCTTCCCGGCCGATGATCACTTCGTGATGGTCGGTTTGATAACGTTGCGACAGCGTACGGGCCGCATCTAACTCGTTCAGGTCAACGGCATCGTGAAAGCCCACAGTGAAAGTTCGCACCGGTTGTGTCATCAACTCAGACATCAGCGCGACATTCGCCGACGAATCGACACCACCGGAAAGAAAGACGCCGAACGGCACGTCCGCCATCATCCTTTTCTTGATCGACGCGCGCAGCAGTTCAAGGATCTTCTGCTGATGCTCTTCTTCTGTCACTTGTGTGTCTGGCGAATCCGGCGGCAGCGCGTCCCAGTATTGCGTCAAACGCGGTTCGCCGCCGCGATCAATCACCAGCATATGGCCCGCCGGAATTTTATGGATGCCATGAAAGAGCGTCTGCGGCGCCGGCGTCGTAAGAAATGTCAGATAGTGATAAAGCGCCTCTTCACTGACTTCAGCCGTCACATCAGGATGTTGGAGGATCGCTTTGATTTCCGAAGCAAAAATGAAGCGGCCATTAGCTTGATGAAAATACAGCGGCTTGACGCCGGCGCGATCGCGCGCGAGTACTAGTCGTTCGCGTTCGGCGTCCCAAATCGCAATTCCGAAATCGCCTTCAATGTCGTGCACGAAATCGAGACCACGCTCTTCGTAGAGATGCAGAATTGTTTCGGAGTCGGTATGCGACGTGTAAATGTGGCCTCGCTGCTCAAACCCTTCCCGCAATTGCGCGTGGTTGTAAATCTCGCCGTTGAAAACCAGCCAGACACGATCGGTACAGCCGTGCATCGGCTGATGTCCCGCTTCTGACAAGTCGATGATCGACAACCGGCGAAATCCAAATCCGCCACGCGCATCGTCAAAAATCAATTCGCCGGCATCGTCTGGGCCGCGATGCGTCATTACGTCGCGCATCGACCTGAGGAGGTCGTGCCCAACGTTGCCGCGCGCCGCGCCATATTCCCAAACTCCGCAAATTCCGCACATAAAAAGACTTCAGATTTTTGATGAAGGATTTGCGGCCAGGCTTTTTGCCGCGACTTCCTGAAACAAGTCAGACATTACGTAATAACGATGGCCGGAACCATCATTAACTTGAAATTTCGTTTCGTCGTGCTGAAGCAATTCGATCGCACGCCGATAGAATTTCGCATCGAGATTGAAAAGCTTCTGCTTCGCTTCTGAAATCGTCGGGCAGGGCGACACATCGACAGTCTCCGAGCAGACAATGCGCCGGCCGGTATCGATCCCTTCGTCAACAAAGAAAACTGAGATGCCGGGTGGATCACCCTGCACCAGCGACCACTCCATGACGCTGCGGCCGCGATACTTTGGCAAGAGCCCGATGTGCGCGTTCAGGATTCCCAAACGGAAACATTCAATCGTGTCGCGCCGATAGATGTTTCCCGACTTGTGCAATCCAAGATCGAACTTTAGCTCTTTCAGTCGCGCGATGCTCTCGGGGTGCTGAAAAGGTTTACGCAGCCGGACGACGGCGCGTTTGCTCACCAATTCTAGAGATTTCAGCCGATCCGATTTGGCCGCAAAGCGAGCGACGTGCTCGAACAATTTACCGTCACCGCTCACCGGCGCCAGCAACACAAACACTTCCGTGTCCGGCAAGGTCTGGACTTCGTCGTAAATCGTCACGGCTGCGGGCAGTGAATTTGCGAGAATAGCGATGCGCATGCGGAGTTAGGACCAGGAATTCAACGCGCGCGCGTAAAGCGCGTACCAGGAAACCAGCAGCCACGCGTGCTGCGATTCGGGAAACATCGTCGCGGGCAACAACTCGTAATAGTAGTTCAGTGCGTCGAGGAACCTCAAATCAGTCGTCGCCGACGCGTGCACGCCGATGAGATTCAGTTTCAAAAGCAGATCGTCCAGGTTCACGGCCGCAATGGATTCGTTTTCAATGCGCGTGCGGCACGTCGTCATCAATCGCATCAGTACGTACTCGCGCACCTCACCTTCGTCATCTCGCGAAAAGTTCAACGGCCACGCGTATCTTTCCGCCAGTAGCGCAAACACTGGCTCGCGCGCAGCGCTTTTAATTTTGAGCTGATTAAAGAACCGATCGTGCTCCGGCTGCGGTTCTGACCGGATAGCTTTTGGGCCTTGTAACGAGAGCACTCTCAGAGACGTGAGGCAATCCGTATAGGCTGAAGCCCACGATTCAGGTGGTGGGAACCGCGTGAGTTTTGAAATGCGATCCGGCTCCGGGCGCAGAACTTCTTTCACCGAAGTGACGAACAGGCCCATCTCGCCGAATACGTGGCTGTCCAATTGATTGACGCGTTCGCGAACTTCAGCGAGGCGCCGCACAATCGTTTGCGAGATTAGCTGATTGTTCATTGCTGCTGTGACTGATACTTGATTGAAAAACGTCCCGCCTGCAGATCGCGTGCAAGTTCAGTCAGCGTTACGCAGCGAATGTCCTGAGCGTTCGCTATTTGGGCGATGAATCGCTCGATATGCGAAAAGTCGTGCAGGTCTTTGGTGTGATTCTCCAGGATCACCGGAACATCTTTCAACCCGCTTTTCAGCGCGCGCCGCCGGATGGACTGAAGCATCTCGCTCATCAGCGAGTAGTCCAGTTGCGCGAGGTCAGAAATCAAGTGCCGGCCTTTCAGGTACGGGACGACGCCCTTGTCGTAGACGCGTCGCAACGTCGAAGCGTGGCTCGTCTGCGCCCATTCGTGACCGTACGTCGCAACTGACCGTACGCTCGGCTGCTCCGTGGCGGACCGGCCTTTCATCTTCTCTGCGACCTTCCGCGCGTGGTGCCGCAAGGTCATCGTTCGTGAGCTGTAGAAATGGTTCGTCGGAATGCAAACGATTGGTTCCGGTTTGCTGGATACGCGTCGCGCATCAGTCATCGTCGGGTAGTACGGCAGGAAATCTTCTTCGCAGTTCGAGTAGTCGAGTTTGATGCGCCGCGTGTCGTAGCGGACGCCGCCGACGATGCTCATGTCAAAGACGATGCCAAACTCCGCTAGCAACTGAAGCATGAAAAGCGACGGCGCAATGCACCAGGACCCGGACCGAAACGAGACCGCGGCGTAATTCGAATCAAGTGGCCGGAGGAGATTTTCCAGATATTCCTTTCCGCGCGCGATCAACGCCCGCGCTTCTTCGCGCGGGTAATTCAAAATCGACCAGTCGCCGCTCAACTTCCACTTTCCGTCTTCGTACTCTGCGCGGCTCCATTGCGGATGAATGTGTAGCTGAACATCGTGTCCGCTACGGAAAGTTTCGCGGACGGCTTCGTCCCATTCATCGGCCAGCGCTTTCAGTTCCGGATGCGCTTCCTGAAATCTCCGAAACGCGAGTTGTTGCAACAACTCGGCATTGAACGAGCCGCGAACCCCACGTGCGTTGTAAATCTCGACGAGCCGGCGCATCGGCGCGAACTGAAGCTCACGCGGATCGCCTGAGCCATCGCCGCTCAACTCCCAGTCATCGACAAACGCGAGATGAATCGTGGGTGCCATAGACCGAATGTTACTTCAGAAAGCCTGTGATTGTTTCGAGTCTTTCACGCTCGTCTTCCTGCGGCCGGATCGGCAGCAAGAGCCAACGCAATTTGTGCGGGACCACCGCGGCGATCTCCCATGTCGCAGCAATTGACGGACACTTCTCGCCGTAAACGCGCGACGTGAATTGCTCGGCGAAGTCCGGCGGTTGTCTCAGATCGAGTGAATGAATAATCAACCCTGCGCCGCTGTTCACGTCGCGCGTCAAAATTGCCGCGTCATTGTAAACGCGGGTTGCCAATCCACTATTGAGATGAAACCGCGTCGCGAGTTGATGTGGACCCGCGCCGGTGAACTCATCTTCGACCATCCAAAAACGGTTTGTCTTGTCGAACCGCACAGAGCGGCGATGCGTCAACGCGCGGTTCAGCCGGCGATAACCGTCGTGCTCCGCAACGACGTAATCAAAGTCAGCAGTCGTTTCCCATTCGACAACCCGCGGGTGCGCTTCGTCGCCGATGACAAAAGGGGTCTGTTCATCGGTCGTATTCTGCTCGACGCTGTCGATCTGCACGGTCGAATGATAGGCGGTTGAGCGAAACAGGTGACGTTCATGCAAGTCTGCCGTGTAAACGTAGGAGCCAGGATCGAGGATGAATGAAGTGCCACAAGCTGAAACCTCAATGCTCAACGCGTCGTTGTGACCGTGTGAACCGCGACCGTTCAGCCCGCAGGCGCTCGCGTTAAAGAGCAGATAGAGATCGTCGTCGCGTAGAAAGTAGATCCCGGCATCGCTAAAGGCCTGCGATTGCTGAGAGAACGGAGCGGTCGAGGTTTCAAAGTTGCGACCCCCGTGCTCGCCGAGTATCCAGAGAACCTCCTCAGTGTGCATGCCTCGGGCATGCAGCGCGCTGGAAGCTTGCGTACCGGTCTGCATGCCAGAGGCGTGCGTACCGAACGCCGCGTCTGCGATCGCGATCACGTACCCATGTTCGTCTCCCGCCCGTTTCACGATCGGCAGGAACTGTCCGCTGTCGGAATCGCCAATAAGCGGAGCCCATCCATCAGGTCGTAGGTACGCGCGCGTATAGTCAGCCATCCCACGCAACTTCTGCCAATACTTCTGCTCGATCTCAATTCCGTTTTCTCTGCACAGCACGAACGAATACAAGAGCAGTTCGAGTTTCAAACGGTGATAGCCAGTCGAACTTTCCGAGTCAGCGCCGTCAGGCAGAATCTGCTTCTCAACTTCATTAAGAAGTTCGCGCAAACCAAACTCGCGCCACTCCGCCGTATCCTGAAGTTCGGGCAACATCATGCCCAACCACAACAATCCGGCCACGTCGCACATGTAATGGTTGCTCGTAGCGATGTGCGAATACTCGAGGTTTCGTCGAATGTGCGCGCCATGCTGATCGAAAATCATCAGCAGTTCGGCGAGCGCGTCTTCGTCAATCTGCGCGGACGGCATAAACAGAGAGAAAGCGGCAAGCAGATTCATTGCGCGCAGCGCCACTTCCATCGCGCAAGCCCAATTCGCGCCGCGACCGACGGGATTTTGCGCCCGCCAACTTCTGACTTGCCGCAAAAATTCGGTCGCCAGAGCCTCGTTTTGCGTGAGCGTGTATGCACGTCCCAAAGTGATTAAGTGAGAGAGTCGATTCAGTTCCCACAGCACACGCGCGTCGGAACCATCGAGTCGGAACAAATTGATGTCAGCGTGATAATCCAAAGGCCATTCGTAACCGGATAATGGATCGCGATTCCAATTGATCTCGTCTGGGCCAAAGCACTTCGCACCGAAGCCGAGCAGTGACCAGCTGTGATCTTTTGCAATTGTCGCAGCCTGAACGAGCAGCCGCTGAGTTTCCTCGGGAAATATTTCGCGCTGAAGCCGCGCGGTGTTAGTCACATCGACGAAGCCTGGGAAAAACTTTGGTGATTCACGTTCGCGAAAATGAGCCAGCAACTCGGCATGCGACATGCGCGCAAATTCACGCAGTAATCGCGCGGGTTGTCGATTGAGCTGCTCGAGCTGCGCGCGCTCTCGCCGTCGCAGCAACGCTGAATTCATGCGACGCACAGCTTCAAGGGCCGCCGTGCTCGTGCGCACTTCGCCGCGGAGCGTTCGCTTGATTGCTGAGATTCCCCTCATCAGGCGTGAGGAAGAAGGTTAACAGGTCAGCACCGCCTGCGGTAGCTGGTGGTTGGTGGCCTGGGAAGTCAGTGCCATCGCGTTAGCATGGGTCGATCACTACGCGGGGCAAAAAATAAAAGGGCGACGGTTATGTGGGCGTCGCCCTTTTCCCTGTGCGGCAGGTTCCCTAAACCTGCCGTTACGTACCAAAGTACCGAGGCTTATATCACTGTCCGGGATGTTTGTGAAGTTGGCACGACCTAATTCGAAAATAAATTAGTCCGATTACTGCAAGAAGTTTTGCAGTCGGTATCTCAGCGGTGAGGTCGTCAATCCTCATGTCGTTAGAGTCGGATGATGCGCGCGCGACTTCCGCGGCGCATATCGCCATTGAGCGCGTTTCGCGTGTCAACAACCAGCGGCGCCACCTCAATCACGCGCGCGTAGTCAATGTCGCTGTGATTGGTGACGATGACAACACAATCCGAGGCGCGGATCTCATCTTCGGTAAGGGCCACTGATGACAAAGGCTCACCACCTCCCTCCGCGTGTGCATCGTCGAATGTCAAATCAGTGACAAACGGATCGTGATAACGAACGTCGCAGCCTTTTGAGCGCAGCCGATCAATGATCGAAAGTGCGGGACTCTCGCGCACATCGTCGATGTCCTTCTTGTACGCGACGCCCAGCAACAAAATCCGCGAGCCATTCATTGCTTTACGAGCGTCGTTCAATCCATCCGAAACAAGTTGTACGACATGTTCAGGCATACGTGAGTTCACTTCTTCCGCCAGACCGATGAAGCGCGAATCGAAACCGTGCTGTCGCGCTTTCCAGGAAAGATAGTGCGGGTCGAGCGGAATACAGTGACCGCCAATTCCCGGTCCTGGATAAAATGGCATGAATCCGAAAGGCTTTGTTGCCGCCGCGCGGATGACTTCCCACGTATCGATGCCGAGCGCGTAACACAAGCGCGCCATCTCGTTCGCCATACCGATATTGACGGCGCGAAAAGTATTTTCCAGGAGCTTCGCGGTCTCCGCGACGCGCGCCGAACTGACCGCGTGTACTTCGCGCACGATTCGGCCGTAGAGCGCCGCCGCTGCTTCCGTAGAATCGTCGGTCACACCGCCCACGACTTTCGGAATGTTATGCGTCTTAAACTCAGGATTGCCCGGGTCAACTCGCTCGGGTGAAAACGCGAGAAGAAAATCTTGATCAAGTTTCAGTCCCGTCTCTTCGAGCATGGGCAGAAGGACTTCATCAGTCGTGCCAGGATATGTCGTTGACTCGAGAATGATCAGTTGTCCACGACGCAGACGTTTCTTAATCGCTTCGGCCGCCGCCAGAATATACGAGACATCCGGCTCTTTCGTTTTTCGCAGCGGCGTCGGCACACAGATGATGATCGCGTCGCAGTCTTTCAACTCATCGAAATTCGTTGTCGCATGCAACCGTCCGCTGTCGACGAGCTCTTTCACCTGCGACGACGGCACGTCGCCAATGTAAGACTCGCCGGAATTGATCGTCGCTGCCTTTGTGGCGTCGACCTCAAAACCGATCGCGGCAAATCCGCCGCGCGCGAATTCCGTCACCAACGGCAACCCGACGTAACCGAGACCGATCACCCCGATGCGCGCGCGCTTCTCTG
>DASYPX010000148.1:0-4735 GCA_036006125.1 Pyrinomonadaceae bacterium
GACGATGACATCGGCATCGTAGAGCATCTCGTCAGTCGGTTCGCGCGTCTCGCTGTAGAGCGAATAGACGGGAAGTCCCGTGCGGCGATCGCGTGCATGCCCGGTCTCGATCATGTTGTCCTGCACGTCGCCGCGTATCCCGTGCTGTGGACCAAACAGAGTTGTCAGATTGATCGCCGGATGATCGAACAAGAGATCTGCCGCGTGGCGGAACGAGTGATCGACCGAAGCCTGGTTGCAGACAAGCGCTACGCGCGCGTCCTTCACTGCGACCACGCGATCGCTGAGCAACCTTTCGAGGCCAAGCTTGATTTGATGTCGGCAGTTCGACATTTAAGTAATCAGTGAATCAGCCGCAAAGCACAGAACCGCCGTTGACGTTCAGAATTTCGCCGTTGATGTGACGCGCCCAGTCTGTGCAAAGAAAGACAATTGGCCACGCGATGTCTTCGGGTGTCGCAACGCGACCGACGGGAATCCCATCTTCGATCGATTTCTTGTAGCCCGGCAGCGCGAAGACATCGGCGCACATGTCTGTATCAACCCAACCCGGCGCAACACAATTCACATTAATGCCGAACGGCGCGAGTTCTGCCCCCAAAGACTTCGTAAACGAAATCTGACCGCCCTTTGACGCCGCGTAGTTCGAAACGTTTGCCTCGCCTCGCTGACCCGCGGTCGAACTGACTATGACGATGCGACCAAAACCCTTCGCCTTCATCTGTGGGGCGGCCGCTTTGCACGCGGTCCAGGTGCCTTTCAAGTTTAGATCAATTGTCCGGTCCCAAGCTTCTTCCGTCATCTGATCGATCGCGCCACCCTCCCAAATCCCTGCGTTGCACACGAGGAAATCGACACCGTTGAAGTGTTGCACGGTCGCGTCGATCAGACGTTGCGCATCGCCGGCATGCGAAACGTCGGCTTGGACAGCCAGCGCTTTTACGCCTGCTTGGGTCGCCGCAGCGACGGCCTCGTCTGCGGCCCCCTTGTCCTTTAAATAATTGACAACGACGTTCGCGCCCAGCTTCGCGAAGCAATCAACAGCCGCCCGGCCGATTCCACGAGAACCGCCCGTCACCACCGCCACTCGATTTTCCAGATTGAGCGAGATCACGATTAGAGCGAATGCGTCAGGCAGAATACTGAGCTACGCGATCGCTGACATCCTCCGCGCAATGCGTCGCGAACTGAGTCGCTTCGGAAACAAACCGATCGAACAACGCGCGAGCAAACTCGTCGCGCTCCCAACCTAATTCAGGGTGCCATTGGACACCTAAAACAAAGCGATCAGTGCGCGGGTCTTCAACGGCTTCAACCAAGCCATCCGGCGACCACGCAGTTGCGACTAATTCCCTGCCCACGGTTTCAATCGCCTGATGATGGTGGCTATTCACCGGCGCGGAATCGCCGTTCGCTAATTGCGCGAGACGGCTTTCGCCCAACAAACGCACATTGTGAGAGTGACGATCGCGCGGCCTCCCCTGCTCATGCTTAATCGCATTCGAATGCTGGCTTTCGATGTCCTGGATTAGCGTGCCACCGCGCGAAACATTCAGCACCTGCATACCAAAACAGATCGCGAAAAGTGGGAGCGCGCGCTCTTCGACTTGATTCAGCACCAGCAAATCCGTCTCATCTTTGATTGGGTGCACGGCACCGAGTTTGGCGTGCGGCTGATGTCCGTAGCGAATCGGATCGACATCCGAATCGCTGCCCGGCAAAAGGATTCCATCGAGTCCAGCGACTGCGTCGCGAATAAACTCCCCGCTTGGGATCAGCGGCATGTGGACCGGCAATCCGCCGGCAGCCTCGACGGCTTCACTGTAATGTCGAGAAAGATAGAAGCGGTCAGTTTCGAGTTCGATGCGCATCGTGATTCCGATGCGTGGACGCGCGGGTTTGGTCATTTGATTCAGTCTATTGTCGCGATGCTCTGCTGGCGAGAACATAATAGCGCAGATGGCTAGCTTGACTAAACTTCGTCGTCGTTCCTATAGTGCTATTCTGCTTCATGGCTAGAAAACAATCCCCGAAAATTCGCAGCACAACTGTCTTGCTGGTGCGTCGAAACGGCCGCGTCGCGCTTGCTGGAGACGGCCAGGTGACTGTCGGTGAAACGGTAATGAAAGCGAGCGCAAAGAAAGTCCGCCGGCTCTACAATGACAAGATTCTGGCGGGCTTCGCCGGTGCGACGGGCGATGCGTTTTCTCTGTTGACGAGGTTCGAAGCGAAGCTGGAACAGTATCACGGCAACCTCGAGCGTGCGGCGATTGAACTGAGTAAGGAATGGCGCACCGACAAGATCCTGCGTCATCTGGAAGCGTTGCTGGTGGTCGCGGACGAAAAGACATCGTTTCTCCTCTCTGGTAACGGTGACGTGATTTCTCCTGATGACGGAGTGCTCGCGATCGGTTCAGGAGGTTCGTATGCCCTGGCGGCGGCCCGGGCGCTGGTTAAGAATACCGAGCTGTCCGCGCGCGAGATCGCCGTCGAAGCGATGCGCATCGCGGGCGAGATTTGCATTTACAGTAACTCGAATGTCGTCGTCGAAGAACTTTAGGCTCGGGTGAAGCGTAGGCGCGCCGACAATTACGGAAGACATTAATTAGCAAGCAGTCGATATGGTTATCTATCTTGCAGGTGAACACGAGGAACAGGAGCTTCGCTTAGACGAGCTGACGCCGCGTCAAATCGTCGCTGAACTCGACAAGCACGTCGTTGGCCAAAAAGCGGCGAAGCGTGCCGTCGCGATTGCGTTGCGCAATCGAGTCCGCCGGAAGAAGCTGGCGCCTGATCTCGCCGCCGACGTCATCCCGAAGAACATCATCATGATTGGTTCGACCGGCATCGGTAAGACGGAGATCGCCCGCCGGCTCGCGCGCATGTCGAACTCTCCTTTCCTGAAAGTGGAAGCGTCGAAATTCACTGAGGTCGGCTATGTAGGCCGCGACGTGGAAAGCATGATTCGAGATCTTACCGAGATCGCTGTCGACTTGACCCGCCAGGAAAAGGTCGAAGAGATTGCTGACAAGGCCGAGCTGAACGTTGAAGAAAGAATTCTCGACATTCTTTTGCCGCCACCAAAATCGTCCTCCGGCGCGCCCGTCTTTGATTTTGATTCAGGGGAGATCACTACCCCGGTGCTCGTGCCCGATAACGAACCGAAGGATGAGAACTTTGCCCGCACGCGTGAAAAGCTCCGGACGCAGCTGCGGTCGGGTAAGTTGGACAATCGCCTCGTCGAGCTTGAAGTTCGCGAAAAGAACTACCCGACGATTGAATTCGCGGGGCCGATGGGTGTCGAAGAGATGGGCATCAACATGAAGGATATGCTCGGCAATCTCTTCCAGGGTCGCACGAAGCGGCGCAAGATGCGCGTCGATGAGGCCATGGAGCACCTGATGCAGGAAGAAGAAGAACGGCTCATCGACATGGAAACTGTCGCGCGCGCCGCACTTGAGCGCGTCGAGTCTTCCGGCATCATCTTTCTCGACGAGATCGACAAGATTGCCGGGCGTGAATCCGGCCACGGGCCTGACGTATCACGAGAAGGCGTGCAACGCGACATTTTGCCGATTGTCGAGGGAACCACGGTCAACACTCGCTACGGCATGGTGCGCACCGACCACATTCTCTTCATCGCCGCCGGCGCATTTCACGTCTCAAAGCCCTCTGATCTGATTCCTGAACTGCAAGGCCGCTTCCCTATCCGCGTCGAATTAGAGTCGCTTTCGATCGAGGACTTCAAACGAATCCTGGTTGAGCCAAAGAATTCGCTCGTTACGCAGTACAAGGCCCTGATGGAAACCGAGGGTGTGAAACTGGAGTTCACCTCGGACGCGATCGACGCAGTGGCAAACTTCTCGGCGCGTGTGAACAGTCAAACCGAGGACATCGGAGCACGACGACTGCACACAATCATGGAGCGCCTGCTTGACGAGATTAGTTTTGAAGGGCCCGACCTCGAACCAAAGCAGAAGACGATCGATGCCGCCTACGTGGAACAGATGCTGGCCGATACCGTGAAGGATCAAGACCTCAGCCGCTATATCCTCTAATCGACCTTTTCAACGTGCGCCCCTCTGCAAAACCTACAGTGAATTCGCGCAAGTCGGCGACCCGTCACTTAATGCTGTTGCTGGCGTTGGGAGCGTTGTCGATGGCGCCCACCTGTGGCAAGCGCCGCCCGCCGTTACCGCCGGTAGAACGAATTCCGCAACGCACCGAATTGTTGTCCGGTGTGCAGCGGGGCAATCAGGTGATTCTCAGTTGGCCTGCCCCCCGACGAAATGCGAGTGCGGGAAGTGTGCAGAGCATTCGTCGCATTGACGTATACCGCGTCGCCGAAAAGCCGAACGCGCCATTGCCGATGACTGAAGAAGAGTTTGGCGCGCGCGCGACGCTGATAGGTTCGGTGACGTATGGTGAGATACAAAGTGCTCCCGACACCCTGACATACACGGATAAGCTGGAACTCGCCGGAGAGCCTTCACGTCTGCGATACGCGGTCCGATACGTTAATGCCTCAGGACAACGTGCGGCGTTCTCGAACTTTCTGCTGATTGAGCCCGCTGCAAGAATCGCGGAACCGCCGAGCGATGTTAGAAAAGAGGAAAGCGAGACCGCGATCACGATCCGCTGGGACGCGCCCAGGCAAAATATCGATGGTTCGACGCCCGTGAACCTGCTGGGATACAACATCTATCGCGTGATTGCGTCGCAGACTGAAATTGGC
>DASYPX010000149.1:0-4864 GCA_036006125.1 Pyrinomonadaceae bacterium
TCTTCAAGACGCGCGAGGCCTTCGGAGAGCGCAAGCCCGGTCGGCCGTAGGAATTCCGGTGCTTCAATCTTGCCGCGCGCCTGCTCGGCCTGCTCATCGAGCGAGAAGGGCACGAACGGCTTCGGTGCACCGTGTCCGTCAGCGTCGGACGCCGCCGTCAGCAGCTTGTCTATGGCGCGCGTGATACCAGGCTCCGCGATCGACAGATGCTCGATGATCTGTGCGACCGACCAGCCGCCTTCGGGCGCGCGAGCCTGCCCATCACCGGCAGCCTGGACACGCCCGACGAGCCTGCGCCGCACTTCTTCATTTGCCGTGAACACATCGTCTACACTGTTGTAAATCATATTCCCTCCCAAGAATTATAAAACTGCCGGGTTGAGAACCTCAGAATCGATTGCCGTCCCGCCTGCTACGGTTGCGGAGTCGTGAGCATGTAAACCGCGAACGACGCCAGCCAGTGCTCGCCTTCGTAATTGCCGCTGGCGATGAAAGGCAGCGCGGCTTGCGCGTGAGCGGTAGCAGAGCGCGCGAGAACTTTTCTTGCTGAATCATTCGCAGGTAAAGCAGCGGCGATGCTGCGCATGCACCAGGCGCGACTGAGATTCAGGCCGTCGAGATGGACCAATTTCGGATCGGTGCGATCGGTGACGATGGCTGGCTGCAGCAGTTGCTTTGGTTGGTTGCGGGCAATGCCGGGAAGAAAACGATGAAACCACGTCGCGAATTCGCGCTGCGGAAGCACGCGCCGCATCAAGTCCGCTTCAATCAGCGCTGGTGAGAAGAAGTCTTCGCCTCCCGGCTCCCACGCTCCGGGATAGTTCGCGTCGCCGCCGAAGTAAGTTCGGCTGCGTTCAACAATCAGCGCTTCCAGCTTCTTATCGCCGATCGCGCGTGCATAATCGAGCGCAAACGCCAAACCGAATGCCGTGTTCGGATGCACGCCCGTGCGAATCGGATAATTCTGCTTCGGCAGAAACGCGAGTAACTTCTCGACGAAACCGTCGGCCAACGGCTGAAGATTCGCTGACCAACGCTTTCCATCAGCGTCATTCCAACCGCGCAGCTCTTCCGCCAGCTTCAACAGCCACGCCCAACCATAGGTCCGCTCGAATGACGCGCGGTTTGCTTGTTTCAAATAAGCAACTTCGCCCGCGATGTTCTTATCCGTGAGATTCGCGTCGAGTGCTTCACGAATGGCGCGCGCTTCCGGCATGTTTGGAAATGTCTTCAGCAGATGCACGAGCATCCAATGGCCGTGCACGGTCGAATGCCAATCGAAACAACCGTAGAACGCCGGGTGCAACGTCTTCGGACTGCGCACTTCACCCGCATCATTCATCGTGTGGTCGAGCTTGTTCGGATACTCCTTGCGCACGCATTTCAGAGCGAGCTGTGCAAAGTGCGACGCCTGGCTCTGCGTGAGCGAGAGTTCGTTCGTACTCGGTTGAGAAAACACGGGCGCGGCGACGAACAGGCACAGTGCCGCCGCGGAGATCAGACCTCGTAGAGTGTTAGTCATGGTCGGCAAGCGAGGGGTTGAATTTTTAAGGCATGATCACGAGCACATCGGTCAGCCGGTTCACGACGCCTAGCAGCGCGCGTCCCGCGCGATCGAATTGGCCGGAGTTCGCGAGCGCTTCTGCATCTGCCGCGCCTGACGCCGAACCCGCCAGCTTAAGGTAATAGCTTTGCAAACCGGGCGTGCTGCGAAAATAGATTTCGAGAGCGTCGAGTCCCACGCGAAAATCGGTGAACGTCGATCGCAGCTTTATCTTGTTCTGCTCATTCTGTTTCACCACCGGTGATGATGTGTCGTTCTTTGAGGTGATATCGATCTGTTCAATGCCGTTCGCGACCCCGCCGAGCAGAAAAAGAAACGCGCTGAGGTTTTTGATTTGATTCGCGACTTTGTTCGCGGCCTCAGTGCGTGTGGCGATCGCCGCGGCGTCAACGGCAGGCGCGGTCGTCTTGGCGGGCGTGCTCCGCTTTGTCGTGCGCGAGCGCGACTGGCCCAAAGCGCTCGCGGGAAGCAGAAATAAAAAAGCAACGGCGATGATGGCGAATCTCTTCATGTTTCCTCCGGTCGTCACGTTCGATGCTGTGCTGATACAATCGCGATTCTACTCCGCCAATGACCGAACGGCGAACTCTAAAAGTGGAACAACTCGGCCGCGTCGATTACGGCACGGCGCTCGATGTTCAGAAGCAAACCGAGCGCGCCGTGTTGGCCGGCGAGCAGCCGGACACTTTGCTCCTGCTCGAACATCCGCATGTGTTGACCATGGGCCGGCGTTCCGCGCCGGGCGCCGTCATTGCGGCCGACGAAGTCTTGCAAGCGCGTGGCGTCAGCGTATTCGAAACGAATCGCGGGGGCAAAGTGACATACCACGGTCTGGGACAGGTTGTCGGCTATCCGATTATCAACTTGAGCCCTGGCCGCGAAGACGTGCATCGTTATGTGCGCGACCTGGAAGAAGTGCTCATTCGCGCGACGGCGGATTTTGAAATTGAAGCTTTTCGCATTCCCGGTTTGACCGGGGTGCACACGGCGAGCGGCAAGGTTGCTGCCATTGGCGTACACATTGCGCGTTGGGTGACCACGCATGGTTTTGCGCTGAACGTGAACACCGACCTGAGTTACTTCGAGCTGATCGTCGCTTGCGAGGGAGAGCCGGTAACATCGATGAAAGAGTTGCTGGGCCGCGAATTTGAGTTGGCGGAAGTGGAAGATCGGATTATCGACAGGTTCGCCGAAGTATTTGAGATGGAAGTGGATGGCCACAGAGACACAAAGACACAGAGACTGATACCGAAAAGATGCAATCAGTAACTGTTTAAGTTTTGGCTCCGTGTCTCTGTGTCTTGGTGGCAAATGTCGATGCTAACACTCGACTTAATCAAACAGGCGGCTGAACGAATTGCGGGGCGCGTCCATCGGACACCGGTGATGACTTCGCGTTCGTTCAACGAAGTTGCCGGCTGCGACGTTTTTTTCAAATGTGAGAATCTGCAACGCGCCGGCGCATTCAAAGCGCGTGGCGCAACCAATAAGATCCTTTCGCTCTCTCCGGTCGAAAAAAAGCGGGGCGTCCTTGCGGTCTCTTCGGGCAACCATGCGCAAGCCGTCGCGTTGGCGGCGCGTGAAGCCGGCGTCAAAGCCGTCGTCTGTATTCCCGATGATGCGCCGAAGATGAAAGTCGCGGGCATGCGGAGTTACGGTGCCGACATTCGCGTGTTCGATCGGCACAAAGACGATCGCGATGCGTTCGGCCGCGAGATAGCCGAACGCGAGGGCCTCGTGGCTGTGCCCGCTTACGATGACTATTTGATCATGGCCGGCCAGGGTACCTCGGGTTTGGAGTTCGTCGAAGAAGTTCCGGACCTCGATTCGCTGCTCACGCCGTGCAGTGGTGGCGGATTGTTTGCCGGCGTCAGCAGCGCGGCGAAATACTTGAAATCATCGATCCGGTGTTTCGCGGTCGAGCCGGACACTGCTAACGACACCCAGCAATCGGTTGAGAAAGGCGAGCGTGTCAAGATTTCTCCACCGCCGACGATCGCGGACGGCTTGCGCGTGCAGAAGCCGGGCGAGCTAACCTTCCCGATCACGCGCCAAAACGCCGAAGCAGTGTTGACGGTGACGGACGAAGAGATTATTGCAACGATGAAGTTCTTCCTGTTTCGCATGAAGCTGTTAGTCGAACCGTCCGGCGCAGCGGCCGCCGCGGCAGTCTTCACGCGCAAAATTCCGTCGAGCTGCCGTCGAGTTGGCGTAGTTCTATCCGGCGGCAATGTTGATAGTGACGTACTCTGTGAAATGTTGAAGGATTAGGTGATGATACAGTTTCTATTACTCGACATTGCGCCTGACCCAGTCCGGTCGGGCATCGGTTTCAACGGACTGATTCTCGTCGGGATTGTCGTGCTGATTTCGGTTGCGGCAGTACTGCTGGGTTTCGTCTTTCTGATGAGACGACTAACAAAACCCGCCGGCGTGAGAACTCATCTGGTCGTCGGTGATGCTTGTCTCAATCTGCCCGGCATCGGTTCATCTAATCGCGCGGTTGGCAAACAGATTTATGGGGCCGCTCAACCTGAGAACAATCCAAACCAGCCGTAGGCGTTCATTACCTCGCCCAAACCGAATGAAGCCAGGTTAGCGATGATGATAGCTGCGAAGTCTCGCCACATCGAGGATTTTCCTAATTCTTTTCGCTCACCGTAAGCCAGCCAAAACAGCATACATTCCGCGACCGGCGCAAACGTCTCTGCAACCACCAGGTAAGCTGCACGTGAAGTGTTCACGAATAGTGGCGGTAGCACGAGCACGACGATTGGATAGGTGCACGCGGTCAGCCAGACCCCGGCAATCAATCGACGCTTGATTGAATGTCGTTTGGAAAGACCGATCAGGAGAACCGGTGTCTCAATCAGAATGGTCAGCAGGTAACCGGGAATTAGAAATCGCCAGAGATCGGAAGGGGACATGTTTCAGTGAGCAGTGAGCAGTGAGCAGCAATCTCACATGTACTGCTTACTGCTTACGGCTAACTGCTCACTCTTAGATCATTCTCAACAGAAACGGCGCTTCCGCCAACACGTGCGCGATCGCGACGGTGAAATAGATGTCCCGCGTCGCGGTGTAGTTCATGGAAAAGCCAAGCCACAGCACCGCGACCACGAACAGACTGAAGATCAGGATTCCGCCAATCAGCTTCGGAAAGCCGCGCCCGTGATTCGCGACTGGAATCGAATTCACTCTCCAAATGGCGCCAGTCGCACCAATCAAAGGCAGCGCCACGATCCAAACGCCGTAGTGCAGAATCTCGAGAAACACGTGGGTTGAGACGAGCATATGACT
>DASYPX010000150.1:0-12488 GCA_036006125.1 Pyrinomonadaceae bacterium
GCTCCTCGATCTAAGCATATGACCAAGCTGACCGATTAATGGGTAATGCCTTCGTCTTGAATTCTCTGAGGTCCTCTACGAAGCCCTCGGATTTTCCTCTGCGGTTAACAAAAGAACACGAGGCAACCGCAGAGGATCGGCCGAGGTTTTCGCAGAGGGCTCAGAGGAAACTAATTTAGGGCAGTACTGATTAATCCGCGCGCTCAACCTGAGAACAATCCAAACCAGCCGTAGGCGTTCATTACCTCGCCCAAACCGAATGAAGCCAGGTTAGCGATGATGATCGCGGCGAAGTCTCGCCACATCGACGCTTTTCCTAATTCTTTTCGCTCACCGTAAGCCAGCCAAAACAGCAGGCATTCCGCGACCGGCGCGAAGGTCTCTGCGACCACCAGGTAAGCTGCACGGGAAGTGTTCACGAAGAGTGGCGCTAGCACGAGCACGACGATTGGATAGGTGCACGCGGTCAGCCAGACCCCGGCAATCAATCGACGCTTGATTGAATGTCGTTTGGAAAGACCGATCAGGAGAACGGGTGTCTCAATCAGAATGGTCAGCAGGTAACCGGGAATTAGAAATCGCCAGAGATCGGAAGGGGACATTTTGGAGTGCGCCGGCTTGACGGCGCTTTGGATCCGTTACCAGCAGAAAGCGGCGTCAAGCCGCCGCACTCCAAATCACAACATTCTCAACAGAAACGGCGCTTCCGCCAACACGTGCGCGATCGCGACGGTGAAATAGATGTCTCGCGTCGCGGTGTAGTTCATAGAAAAGCCAAGCCACAGCACCGCGACCACGAACAGACTGAAGATCAGGATTCCGCCAATCAGCTTCGGAAAGCCGCGCCGGTGATTCGCGACTGGAATCGAATTCACTTTCCAAATGGCGCCAGTCGCACCAATCAAAGGCAGCGCCACCATCCAAACGCCGTAGTGCAGCATCTCGAGAAACACGTGGGTTGAGACGAGCATATGACTCGACACATTTGGCAAGAGTTCGGCGCCGGCATGTTGCGTAATGCGCCAGAACAGACCGTTGTCATCCGCGAGTGATGCAGTGCGCGAGAGTTGCCAAAGCATTCCCGCTAGCAATAGGGGCAGAAACACCAGACAGCGTCGATATGTCGCGAGCCATTCCGGTTTCGCGCGTCGCAGATGTCGATCGAGAAACCACAACGCGACGAGTGGGTGCGTGTAAACGATCGCGAGGCTGAACAAATCCGGTCGCATCCAGTTGACGGCGCACAATGCAAACGCTACCGGAACCGCCCACGACCAGTCGCGTCGGGATGTCTGCCGCCCGCGCATCAGCACGAGCATGCCAATCCAGAGCAGCAGGGCTGTGTTCCACCACGCCATCGCGATCGTCCAGTTTTCACCTGACCACAGATTCGCGTAGTAGAACGCGGGCAGCGAAACGTACGCGAGTGTCAGTGCGAAGATGCCGCCGAAAGCGACGATGAAAAAGTTGCGCGAACGGCCAAACCGCACCGGCAGCCGCATCATGAAATAACGCAGCTCGAACCAATTGTGCGGGCCCGCAAACAGAAAGACTGTGACGATAGATGCCTGCAACGGAATCCAACCCGCGAATGCTGCAGACAGGAGCGCGCTCGCGAGCATGATTGCCGCGAATGTTCGTGCGGATACACGTCCCGTCGTGCGCGATTCCAATCGCGGCCACGTAGCAACTGAGATGCTTTCAGCTCGTTCCATATTCGGAGCGCCAACGGAGCGCACGCATCGTGCGTGCGGTTCGCCGGCGCTTTCCCGCAAGCGGTTAATTAACGACTACTTGTTCCGCAACGGAATGATCAGTTTCATGTTTTCGTCTCCGGGGACGATCTCGACCTCAACACCGCCGTAAGTCGGCTTGCCGTCTTTCAAATACTGCGGCAGGTTCTGCCAGCGAATGTATCCCGGAGGACCTGCATTCGCGCGCACAAACATAGTGCCAACGCCGAAGATGAAAGCGACGATCAGGACGGCGACGATCGCCTTGGCGTGTCGTCTTTGATTCGAGCGCGCGAGCCAAACACCCGCGAATGAGACGGCGAGAAACATGAACAGACCCGCCATCATCGTGCGGCTTGAGCTGTGTGTAATGTTCTGAATCAAAGAAGCGCTACCACCTTCTCGCGCTGCGCCTTCGCTGATTCGCTTCAGCGTCGCTTCAGAGATTTGCAGCTTTGCGTCATATGCTTTGCCGTCTGTAACTATCGTCAGGCCGCTGTACAGAACGCTTTTGGCTTCCGGCGTGGCCGAAGGTTTTGGACGGGCCAGATCGCCGAACGCGAAGACCGCCGTCGCGATTAAAGTCAGCACCACACCAGTCGTAGTCAGAATTGGTTTCATGATCTCCTCCTCAAAAAACCGGCGCAGTATATCGCAAAAGCGTTTGGCAAGACCGCCGGCCGTAGCAAACAATTGATCATTCAAGGGGAGCTGCAGGAAGACAGTTGCCCCTTAGATGCTCAATTCGAGACGCGGATGCTAGAATGTTTTTGCTCAAATAGAAGGCACACAAAACTTGTCCCGCGAACTTCGAGTCCTGAACACCAAACCGCGTCAGCCAAAGCCCGATTGGCTGCGTATACGCCTCGGCGATCCGACGAATCAGAACCATTTGCTCAAGCTGATTCAGGGGTTGAACTTGCACACCGTGTGTCAGGAAGCACGGTGCCCGAACATCTTTGAGTGCTGGTCCGATCGCACCGCGACCTTCATGCTGGGCGGCGACATCTGCACGCGGCATTGCGGGTTTTGCGCAGTCGGCAAAGGCGCACCCGGGGCGCTGGACACGGACGAACCGCGCCACGTCGCCGAAGCGGTTAAGCACCTTAATCTGGCGCACACGGTGATCACTTCGGTGAATCGCGATGATCTACCGGACGGTGGCGCAGCGCATTGGGCAGCGACCATTCGTGAAGTGCGCGCGATGAATCCCGAATGCAAAATTGAAGTGCTGATTCCCGATTTCAACGGAGACGAAGACGCGCTGAATACAGTTCTCGACGCGGAACCCGACGTGCTGAATCACAATACAGAAACGATTGCGCGACTTTACCGGCGCGTTCGTCCCGATGCTGATTACCATCAGTCACTAACATTGCTGAAGCGCGCCGCTGCACGTCGCGATTCTGAGCAGCCAGAGATGCTCACGAAGAGCGGCATCATGGTTGGGCTGGGAGAAGAGTTCGACGAAGTAGTCGAATTGATGAAGGATCTACGCTCCGTTTCTTGCGACATCATGACCATCGGCCAGTACCTTCAGCCACACGCGCGGCGTTTGCCAGTCGAACGCTACGTGACTCCCGAAGAGTTCGAACGCTGGCGCGACATCGGCCTGTCGATGGGATTCAAACACGTGCAATCGAGTCCGCTGACGCGTTCGTCCTATCACGCGCGTGAACAAGCGTCGTAAATGAACAAACTGCGGGTCCTGGCAATCAGCTTTTCGCTGCTACTCGGCCTTTCCTGCCAACCAAAACCAACGCGCAACCGTCTCGACGAGAATCATTTTCCGCGGATCGTTTTGTGGGCGTGGGAACGTCCGGAAGATTTGAAGACTGTTGATGTCAACCGTTTCGCGGTTGCGTTTCTCGCACAGACGCTGATCTTGAAAGGTGAAGATGTGATCTTCAATCCGCGGCATCAGCCGTTGGACGTTTCGCCGCAAACGAAGTTGATGGCAGTGACGCGCATTGAATCACAGAAGCAGACCGGCCAGCGCGCGGCGTTAACCGCACCCCAAAAACAAAAGCTGATCTCACTAATTCTGCAGACCCACGAGCTTCGCAACGTCTCGGCAATTCAGATCGATTTCGACGCCACCTCGTCGGAACGAGAGTTTTATCGCGGGCTCTTGCAGGACTTGCGTGCGAAACTGCCGGACAACGTGCCGCTGTCGATGACTGCGCTGGCTTCTTTCTGCGTCGGGGACCGGTGGCTCGACGATCTGCCGGTTGATGAAGCTGTGCCAATGATCTTTCGCATGGGCGCTGACGATCGAACGATCAAGAATTTGCTTGCTACCGGCGAAGACTTTCGCGAACCGTTTTGTCAGAGAAGTTACGGCATTGCCGTTGACGAACCGCTCGAGATCAAATTCAAACCCGACCGCCGCATCTATATTTTCAACGATCGTTCGTGGACGGCCACGGATTTAGATTCGATCGACGAAAGAATTAGGCAATGAAATGGGATACGCCAACGGGCAGGTAATTACGTGAGAGCGCTCACCGCTGCATCAATTAACTTCGTTTGCCAGTTGAGCCAGCGTTTGCCGATGTCGCTCGCCTGACATTCAACGGTTGTAGCGCGCGCCAAATCCGGCAGCATCACGCGATTACGAAAATCGTCTATCAAACTGCGATCCGTGAAGATTGTGATGATTTCCTGGTAGAGGCGATAACTCAGGTAATCAAAGTTTGACGAACCTGCGATCAGGTAATCGTCGTCAATCAACATGGCTTTCAAGTGACTCATCCCACGATAAAGACGCAAGTCGATTCCTGATCGCGCCGATTCCAGGCGGGCGTAGTTTCTAAACAACCGCCAATTGTTCTGTTCCGGTGTGACGATCTTCACTTCCACGCCGCGTCCGGCGGCGGCGCGCAAACGTTCGTAGAACGGAAAGGTGATGTAAGGACTTTCAACGAGGATTCTTCGCTGCGCGCGATCGATCAATTCGAGCACTCTGCGAAACGCGCGGCGATTGTCGCGACCGTCGAGGGTTAACAGCTCGACGTCTTCCCACACGCGATGTGCGGGACGTTCGCGACCCTCCCAGGTGAAAACAAAGTCCTGGCGCAAAAACTCGACGGCAGCCGGGTCGACGATGCGAAACATCATGTCATGCCACGCCGCGTTGTGCTCGCTGAAGTTAATGCCGCCAACGTAAGCCACGCGGTCATCGATCACGATTAACTTCTTGTGATTGCGACTGAGCAGTTTCCGCAGCGAAGCGCCGTAGGGATTAGTAAATCTGATCTTGACGCCAGATGATTCCAATTGCGTGCGCATCAATTCCGTCGCGCGCGCCTCCGCTTTAAGTTTTGGATCGAAGAGGTTTGACGGCGCGTAACGAATCCGATCGCTGAGGACGATGCGCGTGAACGAGTCGGCAAGAATTCTCTTGTCTTTAGCACCCGAGGCGAGTAAGGCATCGCTCAGTTGCTTCCCAATCGAATCACCTTCTAACGCGAATGTCTGAATGAACACGGACTCTTTTGCGGCATAAATATCCGCTCTTAGTCGCGACCAGAATTCGTTGAAGTTGACGAGCAGCTCGGTGGGCATGCGCGGCGATTGTATGCGATCAGCTAGCCAAAGCGCGAGAGACTGTCAGCGGAACTACTTGGCGCAGCGGAAGCCGGCGATCATCCAACGTTCGTGCGGATAGAAAAAGTTTCGATACGTCGAGCGAATGTGAATAAGCGGCGTCGCAAAAGACCCGCCGCGTAGGATCTTCTGACTGACGAACCATTTGTCGTTGTACTCGTCGAAATCCGATTTGAAACCGGGATAAGGAACGTAATCAGAAGTCGTCCACTCCCAAACGTCGCCGATCATTTGGTGGCAACCGTTTGCCGTTCGGCCTGCGGGAAATGCGCCGATAGGCGCAACACTCCACAACCCGTTCTCGAAAAGATTAGCTCGCGATTCATCAGGCGTTGAATCACCCCAGGGAAATTCGCATTTCGATTCTCCTGAACGTTCGATGCCTGGTGATCCGGTCGCTACCGCTCCCGGTACTGACACGGTCGCGGCCTTTTCCCATTCCGCTTCAGTCGGCAAACGCTTATTGGTCCATTTCGCATACGCCGAGGCCTCGAGAAAGCTGACGTGCGAAACGGGTTCGTTGGCTTTGTCGATGGCGCGATGCAGTCCCGCGAAGTCGCGAATCATCCATTCGCCGTCGTGTTGTTCCCAGTAGAGAGGCGCCTGCCAGTGTTCGGTGTTCACTTTCTCCCAACCGGCCGAATGCCACCACCGAAAATCTTTGTAGCCGCCGGCGTTCATGAATTCAAGATACTCGCCAACGCTGGCCGGCGCGCGGTCGATCGAGAAATCTTCCAGCCAAACCTTGTGTGCGGGCTTCTCGTTGTCCCAGGCGAACGTGGCACGCGCATCCTGCGCGTGAGTCATGGGCGTGACGCCCATGCCACCTCCGTATCCCAACTCAAACAATCCACCTTCAATCTCAACCATGCCAGTCACAGTCTCAACCGACTTCGGCGCAGGTTTGATCGGCGCATCAAACTGATCACACAGCAAATGCTTGATGTCGTAAACCAGCAGTTCCTGGTGCTGCATTTCGTGCTCAAGACCGAGCCGAATAATCCGCCGAATCTGTTCAGCATCGTCCCGACCCGAAACCTGCTCGATGAATCGCGCCATCTGCTCATCAATGTGCGCGCGATACTGTCGGGTTTCAGCGACCGTCGGCCGCGAACGCGTGCCGCGCTTCGGCCGCTCAATTCGCGGCCCGAATCCTTCGTAGTACGAATTGAAGAAGAAAAGAAAATCCTCGCGGTAGGTCTTGTACCCCGGTTGATATTTTTGCAGGACAGTTTCGAAGAACCACGACGTGTGACCGATGTGCCAGCGCTGGGGCGACATGAACTCCGCCGTTTGGATCACGTAGTCTTCGATTTCGAGCGGGGCGACGATGTCGAGCGTACGCGCGCGGACCGATTGGTACAGATCTGTAATCGATTGCGTTTGCGGGTCCTTGACCGTTTGCATCGTTGCTGCCATTGCTTAATTAACCTTGATTCGTTTCTCGCCCCGGGTGGTTGCCCGGCCGATTACTTCCGCACGCGGATAGTGGCGCCGCAATTCTTTCAACAAATCATCCGCCTTTTCAGCCGGAATCGCCAATAACAGCCCGCCGGCCGTCTGCGGATCATAAAAGAGCTTGACCAAATTTGGATTCACATCTACCGCCCACGAAATGTCCTGGCCGACGTATTCGCGATTCGTCTTGTCGGCGCCGGTCATCAGTCCCGCGGCTGCTAATCCCAGCGCGCCGTTAATCAAGGGCACTCGCGCTGCATCGAGCTCAATCGTCACGTCACTCGCGCAGGCCATCTCCCAGGCATGACCGAGCAAAGCGAAACCGGTTACGTCTGTTGCGCCCTTCACGTCGAATTTCGCGATCGCTTCGGCGGCGTACTTGCCGGGCGTCATCATCGTCGCGACCGATTCGGCGACAACTTCGGGCGAGGCTTTCGCGCGCTTGATCCCGGTCGAGATCACGCCGGTGCCGATTGGCTTCGTGAGAATGATCACATCGCCGTGTCGCGCGCCGGAATTAGTGGCGACATGGTTCGGATCGATCACGCCGGTGACTGAATAACCGAACATGATCTGTTCGTTATCTACGCTGTGCCCACCGACGAGCACGACTTTGTTCTCGGTCAGCACAGACAATCCGCCACGCATGATTTCCTGAAGAATCGAAAAGTCGACGCCTTTTTTCGGAAAGCACGTGATTGCCATCGCGGTAATTGGGGTGCCGCCCATCGCCCATACGTCGTTGATCGAATTGAGCCCGGCAATCCGGCCGTAGTCGAAAGGGTCATCGACGATCGGAGTGAAGAAATCGAGCGTCTGCACCAGCGCCAGGTCGTCGCGCAGACGATACACTCCGGCGTCATCCGCTTTGTCGAAACCGACGAGCAGATTGGGATCATGAGGTTGTTTCTCAAGCCCGCTCAACACCTGAGCGAGTACGCTCGGCGCGAGTTTCGCCGCTCAACCAGAGCACGAAACCATCTCAGTCAGACGCATCTCGGATTCCTCCTTTCGTTAATTCGAACGACCGAAGTGGTTCCAACCTTCAGTCCAGGCTTACGCATCTACCATGGGAACGCGCCGTTAGTTTATCATCCCAACCGTAAACCGGTTGCGCCATCACATGCGAAATGCAATTGGATTCCTGATCAGTGCGGCTCTTATCGCGGCTGGTTCTATGTCGGCAATCGCACAAGATGCCGAGCTGCTTCGTCACTTCGACTACGATCAAAAAGCCCCGCTCAACATCAAACAAATCGGCGTGGAGCGAAGAGCTAATGCCACCGTTTACGACATCACTTACGAGAGCCCAAAAGGCGGCGCTGTTCCGGCGTTCTTAGTTGTTCCCAAAGGCCGCGGTCCGTTCGCGGCGGTAATTTGGGGTCACTGGTGTTGGCAAAATTCTCCGATGCGCAATCGGAAACAGTTTCTGGACGAAGCAGTGGCAATGGCGCCGAGCGGTTTGATTTCGCTTTTGACCGACCATCCAATGTCAAGACCCGGATATGTCGCGAGCAAAGACCCATTAGACGAGAGAAATGCCACCAACTTTCTACAGCAGGTTATCGACATGCGGCGCGGCCTGGACTTGCTCGCCGCGCGCCGAGACATTGACACAAAGCGCATCGCATATGTCGGGCATAGCTGCAACGCAGCGGTGGGCGCGCTTTTGAGTGGCCTTGATCGGCGCTTCAAAGCGTTTGTGCTTATGGCTGGCACCACCTCTGACGAGATTACGAATAACACGCCGGAGTTTCGCGACTTTCGCCAAAAAGTCGGCCCCGAGAAGCTCGATGCGTTCATTAAGAAGTATTACTACCTCGACCAGGGAAAGTTCGTTTCGCACGCCGCGCCTGCGGTGGTCCTGCTTCAGTTTGCCACGCAGGAAAAATTCATCACGCCGGAGCGCGCCAAACTTTACGCGGACGTCGTGAGCGAACCCAAGATCTTCAAGTTGTACGATGCGCCTCACGCTCTTAGTGCCGAAGCGCGGAAAGATCGCATTCACTTCCTGATCGAACAATTAAAACTAAAGCCGGTTTCAGACGCAGTCATCGACGCCATCCCAAATCTCTACCAGCCGCCCGATCCTAACTGATCATGCATGACGTCCTAATTATCGGCGCCGGTCCTGCGGGTTTGTCCGCGGCGCGCTGGTGTGACGAGCTGGGGCTCAACACGCTGGTGCTGGAGCAAGCGGAGGAAGTTGGCGGGCAGCTTCTGTCGGTCCACAACGCCGTCGAAAACTACCTGGGTGTTCGCGCAGCAAATGGCCGCCAATTGCGCGACCTGTTTGTTAAAGAAACAAATGACTGCGAGTTCGATCTTTGGACGAATGTCGAGCTGGACAGCGTCAACTTGAAAGCGAAACGTATCACGCTGAAATCAGGTGAAGAACTGCAGTCGATCGCGGTCATCATTGCGACGGGTCTGCGTCGACGCACGCTGGGAATTCCCGGCGAAACTGAATTCATTGGCCGCGGGATGATTGAATCGGGCGCGCGCGATCGCGAGCAAGTTGCCGGCAAAGACGTCTGTGTAATTGGCGGTGGCGACGCCGCGGCAGAGAATGCCCTGCTGCTTGCGGAAGTTTGTCCGACCGTTACGCTCGTGCATCGTGGTCGGAGATTGCGTGCGCGCCGCGAATTCTCGGAGCAACTCCACACGCATCACTGCGTCACGGTGTTTCCTGAATCGCAGGTGCGACGCATTCTGGGCAACGACCGCGTCGAAGCGGTCGAGATAGAACGCGGTGGCGCGATTAAGCCGTTTCAGATGGCAGTTCAGGGTGTGCTGATTAGAATCGGTTGGCAACCGAACACGGAATTTGTTCGCGGACAGTTAGACCTGGACGAGAACGGTTATGTGATCATTGGTTCTCAGCAGGAAACGCGCGTGGCGAATGTCTTCGCGATTGGCGATGTCGCGAATCCGCTCGCGCCGACGATTGCGGGCGCCGCGGGCGCGGGTGCAACGGCGGCAAAAGTCATCGCGTCTCGTTTACAGCAAAGATAATCCGCAGATTACGCAGATTTCACAGACTCAAAAAATTAGCCACGAAAAGGCACAAGAGGCACAAAACGATTTAGCTCGCGGGATTAGTTTTTGTGCATTTTCACGCCTTTTTTTGTGGCTGATCGTTTTGGCTTTTCTATCTGTGTAATCTGCGTAATCTGCGGATAGTTCATTTTCCATTCAACCACGCCGCGCGCAGGGCCTTCGCGTCCGCTGAGGCGTTCGGATCCGGTTCAATTCGATAATTGAAGAGCAGCGGCGCACCCATTGTGAGTGTCACGTGGGTGACCTTACCGTCACGTTGCACTACCAACGGCACGCGATCGCCCGGCTTGTAACGGCTAACGGTCTTCAGGAGGTTCGAGGGCATCAACCTTGTTCCCCCGAACGAGGTGATCACATCTCCGTCTTCCAATCCGGCGGCCGCTGCCGGTGAATTCGGACGCACGTCAGCAACTTTGAAGCTGGTTTTCTCTTCTTCATCCGCGGTGATGCCGACAGTGACCGGACCGCGCGGCTCGCGAATGAATTTCAAACCGACCTGCGCGAACGCCAATTCGTAAGGCGGAGTCTCCACACTGCTCACGTACCGCTTGAAAAAGTCCGTCAGGTCTTCGCCGGCAACTTCGGAAGCCACGCGAAAGAAGTCTTCGTCATGATAGCCACGACCGCGCAGATAGTAAGTGGCGTTCGGACTGTCGAGATAAAACTCACGATACATTCGCCGCATCACGTCGTCGAGCGAAGCCTTACCCTTCGTCTTGCCACGAATCAGCAGATCCAAAACGACACCGATGATTTCGCCTTTCGGATAGTAACTGACTGAGGTGTTCGAAAGATTCGTCTCTTGCGCGTGTGGCGCGTCGTCGATGTACGGTGCAGACAGAGAAGAGTCTTCGGCGCTCATCAATTTGCTACCGGGTGAGTTGTCGACGTCGCTGATTTGATCGGTCAGCTCCTTGTAAAACTTTGTATCGTCCCAGAGTCCCGCACGCCGTTGCATCAAGTGGCCGTAATAGTTTGTGAAGCCTTCCGCGATCCAGAGTCCGCGCGTGTGTGCCGGACGGGTGAAATCCCAGGGTCCAAGCTCGATCGGACGCAGCCGCTTCACGTTCCACACATGAAAGAATTCGTGCGATGCAGTGGCGAGCGCTTCTTCCAACTGTCCCGGATCACCGAGCGCGCCGGACAAAATAATTTGCGTGGAAGTTAGGTGTTCCATACCGTCGCCTGAGTGGCCATCGTTCGCGAAATGAATCAGGAACGTGTACGAGTCAAATTCCGGCGGTCCCCACATCGCCGTTTCTGCGCGCACAATCTTTTCGATGCCGCTGACCAGAGCGGGCCGCTTGCCGCCTTCTTTGCCGAGCGAATGGACGACGACGTGATACTGCTTGCCGTCGACGTTGAATGTGTCATCGGTCCAATCGGGCGCGACTTCGGTGGGCGTGTCGATCATGATGTCCCAATTTGGAAAGTGCCATTCCCGCTGGTCGCGACTCTCCATCCGGCCATTCACAATGCGCCAACCATTCGGCGGATCGATAGTCAGAGTTACCGGATCAGGCTTGTGATTGACGACATACATGAACAGATTGCCGCCATTGAAATTCGCGTGATGGGAATCGAGTTGCGAAAAAGTGCCGGACAGATCGTTACCGTAAACTTTGTAAGAAATCGTCGCGTTGTGTGTATTCATCATCGACACGCGCCAGGTTTGTTCGTCGACGCGCGTCACGGGAAAATCGGGCAGGTTACAGGGCGCCGCCACACGCGGACAAATTCCGCCGAGTGCGTGGAATTGCTGCACATTTTTGGCGAAATCAAAGACCGCATAACGGCCGGGCGACCATTTCGGCATTTGGAAGTCGAGCGACTCCGGCGTCCAAGACTGCGGCAATTCGACGTTAATCGCGACCTCGAATAAGTGCGAACTCGGTTGCGACATCCAGAGTCGATAATTCAGCTTGAGCGGCTGATCCTGAGCTGAAGCACAGCAGACAAGCGTTAACAGCGTGATAGCCACCAACAGAATCCGCCGACACGACAGTTGAGCTGCGATCATCGATTGCGGTCCTCGTCTTTCCATTCGTTTAAATCATCAACTGGTCGAGGAAGTCGTCCTTCTAACCATTTGACACAGAGTGATGGCGGGAATTCGGAATCGGGACATTCGATTACCCATGACAAAAAGTCGCGTGGCCCACCGTTCAAATACGGAGGTGGCGACACTGGTTTGAAAATGGTCGGCAGTCTCTCATCAACTGAGACATAGTTGAGCACGTGCGCAAACTCCTGCACGACTCGCCACGCGAGTTCATGATCTACATCGATCGCAAACTTAACCCACCACGTCCCTCGTTCCGAGCCACTACCAACCGGCGCAACTATTGCAGGAACTCGAACGAGAAACGCTTGAAGTGCCGTGAAGTCCATCGTTCTCAAAATATCATTAAGACCTCGACTCAGCGAGGTGATCCAGACTTTCCCAGAACAGTTGGGAGCCGTTTCAACGGCTTCTTAGCGGGAAATCGTTGAAAACGGTTTCAGAAATCGCGTGCCGCACACCACCTCGCTGAGCGAGGTGTGAATGACATCAATCCCGCGAAGAATCATTTGTCGCGATTTCATTTCTCTGGCAGAATCTGCCAATCCAAAATGCAGTTCGTGCTC
>DASYPX010000151.1:0-4769 GCA_036006125.1 Pyrinomonadaceae bacterium
GTGTCAGAAACTCCTCAGCCGAGATCGTCGGCCCTTCCTTTTGCCGAGTGAGCTTCACACCGCCTGTCTTTTTCTTCTCCGGCGCCTTCTTTTGCCGCATGTCCGAATCTTAGCATCATGTGACGCGGATCACTTTCCAGGCGTGAAATCAGCAGATCTGTCGCCCACTCCTCTTGACATTCGCTCGACCATTTGCCGAAAATGAAAATGGTTTTCAGAATCAGAATGCGCACCCGTTGCTAAGTGTAGTTGTCCATGAATCAAACAATCGCCATTGTTTCCCTCCTTCTTGTCTGCGCTTTTGTCAGTTTCGGGCAGGCGGTTGTCCCCGCTAATTACTTAAGCGGAACCGTTTGCGACGCAAATCATGCGGCTGTGCAGGGCGCCGAAGTTTCTGTGATTTCTACCGGATTCTCAAAAACTGTGCGAACTGATGAGACAGGGTCGTTTGCGATTTCCCTTCCTCGTGGCGATTACGTCGTGACCGCTACCGCTTCAGGATTTGAACGTACGATGGCGCGCCTCCGCCTTACCGAAGGTGCGCACCACTCAATTGAAATGATGTTGCCGATCGCAGCCTCGACAGATGTCGTTACGATCGTGGTGTCAGACAGCGTCGGATATCAGGCTGAGTCAATTAGCTCGGCAGCGAAAACCGTTACGGCCCTTCGCGACACACCGCAATCGATCACGGTGCTTCCGGCGGAACGTTTAAGAGACCAGTCCATGACAAGCATTTCCGACGTCCTCAATTACGTTCCCGGCGTCAGTTCGCACCAGGGAGAAAACAATCGGGACCAGGTGGTGATTCGCGGCGTCAGCAGCAGCGCAGATTTCTTTCTTAATGGAGTGCGTGATGACGTCCAATACTATCGCGACCTCTACAATGTGCAGCGGGTGGAAATCCTGAAGGGACCGAATGCGATGATCTTCGGACGTGGCGGTGGCGGCGGGGTTATCAATCGAGTTTCGAAAGAGCCGCAATCTGCTCCGTTGCGCGAATTCACAGTTCAAGGCGGCTCGTTCCGCGATCGGCGATTTACGGCCGACATCAACGAGCCGTTTGGCAAGAAGATGGCGTGGCGCGTCAGTGGATTGTATGAAGGTGCTGAAAGCTTCCGCCAGTTCGTCAATCGCCGTCGTTATGGCATCAATCCCGCGATTGCGATTTCACCGAGCTCACACACACACATCAACGTTGGATACGAACACTTCTACGACCGTCGCACGGCCGATCGCGGTATTCCTTCGTTCATGGGCCGACCTGCTGATGTGCCAACCTCGACGTACTTCGGCAATCCGAACGATGCCCATGCACAAGCGCGTGTGAATCTTCTGACAGGCGCGATCGAACATCAGTACGCGCGTTTGAATATTCGGAATCGCACAATGCTGGGTGATTATGATCGAGCTTATCAGAACTATGTGCCCGGGGCCGTAAATTCCACGCAGAGCCTGGTCGCGCTGACGGCTTATAACAATTCGACTAAGCGGCGAAACGTTTTCAATCAAACCGACGTCACGTGCTATCTTTCCACTGGTGGCGTCAGGCACGTACTCCTGGCAGGTACCGAGTTTGGGCGACAACTCACCGACAATTTCCGGAAAACCGGTTTCTTCAACAACCTCTCGACCATAATCCAAGTACCGTTTGGTGATCCCGTTATCAGCACGCCGGTAACTTTTCGTCAGAGCGCCACTGATGCCAACAATCACTTGCAGACAAGTCTGGCAGCAACCTACATCCAGGATCAGGTGGAGATCTCCAGGCAGCTTCAGGCCGTTGCCGGCGTCCGTTTCGATTACTTCGATCTGCACTTTCGCAACAATCGCAATGGCGATGACTTACGACGGATTGATCGACTCGTCTCGCCGCGACTTGGAGTGGTCTACAAACCCGTGACGACAGTTTCGGTTTATGCGACTCATAGTATTTCGTACCTGCCGAGCTCTGGGGATCAGTTTTCGTCTTTAACTGTAGTTACACAGCAGGTGAAACCCGAAGAATTCAGAAACTATGAAGTCGGTATCAAGTGGGATGCTCGGCGCAACTTGTCCGTGACCACTGCTGTGTACCGGCAGGATCGCGCCAACACACGCGCCACCGATCCAAATGATCCAACAAGAATCTTGCAGACCGGGAAGCAGCGGACTAGCGGTTTCGAAACAGAACTGTCCGGCACGATCACGCGCGCGTGGACGCTGGCGGGGGGATACGCTTATCAGGACGCGCGCATCACCAGCGCAACGACTGCGGCGCCGGCGGGCGCCATTGTGCCGCTCGTCCCGCGTCACACTTTCACACTGTGGAACAAGTATCAGTTGATTTCGCGGCTTGGACTGGGACTCGGTATTGCTCACCGCTCTGACGTTTTCGCGGCAATCGATAACAAGGTGATGCTACCCGTTTACACGAAAGTCGATGCCGCCGCGTACTTCCGCATTGCGGAAAAGTGGAAGCTGCAAGCGCACTTCGATAATTTGCTCAACGGGAAATACTTCTTGAACGCTGACGGCAACAACAACATTTCGCCGGGAGGGCCCCGTTCAGTGAAGGTGAGCTTGATCGCAGCTTTCTAATCGCGCGATTAGTCCTCCGGATGCGGAGGCAGATCGCGGTTCGCCGGGCCATTGATTACTCCGCCAAATCGATCGTAGCGTGAGCCGTGGCACGGACAGTCCCAGGTCTTCTCGCTCCCGTTCCACGCGACGACGCAACCAAGGTGGACACAGATTGCCGACATGCGATGCACCGTGCCATCGTCGTCGCGATACACTGCAACCTTCGTTAGTCCGTCGCGCAACACGGCGCCCTCGCCTTTCGCGATCTCTTGTTCTGAATCGATCTCGCCCGGCGTTACCAGGTCGCTGTACTGCGACATCACGTTGGCATTTTCTTGCGCGAAATCCTTGGCGGCTTTCAGAGTCTTGCGCGATGGATCGTATAGTTCGGCCCAGGGATTTTGCCGCTTCATGATCAGATCGGTGAGCAGCATTCCGGCGATTGTTCCGTGTGTCATGCCCATGCCCGAATCACCGGTCGCGATGAAGACGTTGTCAGCGTCCAACGGATTTCGGCCGATGAAGGCGAGAGAGTCCACCGGTTCCATCACCTGACCTGACCAGCGAAATTGGACCTCTTTCATCATCGGAAAGCGGTTGCGCGTCCACTGTTCGAGCTTGCCCCAACGTTGCGCGCCATCGTGTTGCTGGCCGGTCTTGTGATCTTCGCCGCCGACAACCAGCACGTCGTAGTCATCTTCGCTCGCGACGCGGATGTAGTGATAAGGCGTCCACAAATCGTCTGGCGCGTCCCACAACAAGACTGGTGGAACCGATCCTTTCGGGACCGCCACGCCGATGACGTATGTTGTGTAAGGCGCCTGCTTCGTATGAATCACCATGCGATCGTTGACGGGGGAATTGGTCGCCACGACGATGGAATCACAGGTGATCGTATAACCACTGGTCGTCGTCACTCGAGCTTCGTCGCCACCTTCGATTTCATCAGCGTGAGTGCCCGTGTAAATGGCGCCGCCATCACGCTCGATCGCGCGCGCTAATCCACTCAAATACTTCAAGGGATGAAACTGGCCTTGTCGTGGGTAGTGCAGACACGGACCCGTATCCCAAAAATCCAGCGGCGCACGCTCGAGCCGCCGTATGCTCGTCAAACCCGCGCGATGTGCCGCCGGCAACTCATCCTCCAAAACCTGCACGCGCCCGTTCGTCGGCAAGAACAGATAGCCGTCGACTCGCGACCATTCGCAATCGATTCGTTCCTTGTTGATGATCGATTCAACTTTGTCGATCGCCCGGGTATGACTTTGCGCTGCGAGCCGCGAACCGTCTTCACCAAATAAACGCTCCAGTTCGTAAAACCGATCATCGAGAGCATTCGTTAGGTGTGCAGTAGTACGCGCCGTCATCCCGCCACCAATCGGTCCATCGTCTAGAACGATGACTGACTTGCCGTCCTGGGTGAGCAAATATGCGGTCGACAATCCGGCGATGCCGGCGCCGATCACGACGACATTCGCGCTCGTGTCTTTGTCGAGTGGTTTTTCAGACGGCGTGCTGCCTGTGGCCATCCAAACCGAAGTTGTGGTACCTGACGTGGGTTGCATGACGTCTTCGAGAACTGTTGCCATGCGTCAAAGAAAGGCGAAGAACATGCCAGTCGCCGGGTTCCCAGTCGTTGAAATTCTTGATGATTGCCACCGGTGAGTTGTCTCGATTCGCGACAAAGCCTTAGCAAAAAGAGCAAATCAGTACGTGGCGTGATCAACTGCACAAAAGACAATCGCCGCGCGAAAGGCACCTCTCGCGGGGCGATCGATGGTCAAGTTAGAGAAGAATTACAGTCCGCGATACTGTGATCGGCAGAAATCGCCGAACAGTTCCAGTAGGAAGAGGGATTGACTTAATGGCAGCGACGAATCCGAGTCAATGTCGAGATTCTCTGAAGTTAGTTTGGGTGAAGTGATCTTTCGCCGCGCCTGATTCGCAGCATCCCACCTTTACGGAGCAGCGTGAGCAGCGCAAAGAATGCAATGCCGTAAATTGGTTTTGGATCACTGTTTGGGGGATGTTGATAGCGCTCAAGGCTTTCGCTTTCGTACTTGTCAAGGTGACCGCACTTGGTGCATTCCACCTTGTAGGTTGCGCGCAAGCTCGCGCGCCCTTCCGAAAGATCCGGAAATAGGATCTGGCGCGTCTTGCATTCAGAACAGGTGAAGAGAATGTACCATTCGCCCGGAACGAGTGTG
>DASYPX010000152.1:0-7324 GCA_036006125.1 Pyrinomonadaceae bacterium
AGAGATGCCGCCCGAGGAAGTCTTAACTGTGCAACCCATCGTCTACAACGGCGTCGTCGCGGCCGGCTCAGAAGGGGATCGCAACATCTTTGCGTATTACGTGCCGCCTCCGGCGCCCGTAAAGATTCCGCCAACGCCAACACCGGCACCACCTCCGCCATTGACCGTTTCGTCGGTTACACCGGCGAGTGTATACGCACGAACGGCGGACTTTAGTTTGCAGGTCGGCGGCGATAAGTTCACTCCGGCGGTTCGCATTTTCATCGACGGCCGGCAGATGCAGACTCGTTTCATCAGCGCGCAACAACTAGCGACGACTGTGACTGCTGATTTGATCGCCAATCCCGGCAATCGGCGGATTGAAGTGAAGACCGCAGACGGCAGTTTGTTTTCGAACGCTGGAAATCTGGTCGTAACGCCGCCACCGGTGCCGAACTATAGCTACATTGGATTGATCGGAAAGCCAAGATTCAATGACACTGCAGTGCTCCAGGACAAGAACAGCAAGGACCTGTTGAATGTGCAGCGCGGCGACGTTGTCGCTGGACGCTTTCGCGTTAACAGCATCTCGGACAAGGAAGTGGTGCTCATTGATACCACTCTGAAGATCCGCCACACGCTAACGTTCAGCAGTGAGAATAGCAGCCAGTCGCGCCCGTCGATTCGACGCCCAGCGGCCGATGACGAACCGGAGCTGTAACCGGATAGAAGCAATGTCGACAACGCAATTAACAATTCGGCAACCAGACAACCAACGCGGTTACACAATGGTTGCGTTAATGGCGTTGATGTCTTTGCTTGCGCTGTTTGCGCTCGCGGCGGCCCCCAGTGTCCAGCAGCAAACTCAACGCGAACGCGAAAAGGAAGCGATTTTCCGCGGCGAGCAAGTGGCCGACGCGATTCGCTCTTACTACATATCCCGCGGCGGGCAAGGTCCGAATTCGCTGCCAACAGATATCGACCAACTGCTCGAGGGAATTCAGATTCCCGGTCGCACAAAAAAGCTTCAGATTCTGCGTTCAGAAGCGGCCGTCGACCCACTCTCACAGGACGGTGAGTGGCGCCGGATCGGGCCGACTTCCGACGAATTTCGCGGATTTGTTCAGTCTCTAATGGAGTATTCGGGCGGCGTTGCGCCACAACCACGTCGTGAGTTTACAAGCATGGCGAGCTTGATTCCGCAACTCACCAATGTCCTGAACACAAGATCTGAAGAGGAAGCTCCGGGTGGAGAAAACACTTCAGCAGACACCGCCGGACCATTCATCGGCGTCGCCAGTCGCAGTCAGCGTGGCGCTGTGATCACGTACTATGGAATCGAGCGTCACGACCAATGGATCTTCACACCAATGTTTCGCTAATTCTCTCTCAACACATTTCTGATCTAACTAACATCAGTCACATTGTCTACGATCGCTTTTGCGATCATCGCAGGGTTGAAACTCCGTCAAGCGTCTCGGAGATCGGAGTTTGATCAACGAAATCAACTCGTCGCGCACCAAAGATTTTTCATACCGCGCGTAATAAATTGTTGACAAGGTTGATAATTAAGTTTATATAGCAACATGTTGTGCGCTGTTTTCTCTAGTCCACAAGACACACAGTAACACAGCATCTTGTGGTCACAACCTCTAACCTGAAAAGGAGAGTAGAAAATATGGCAACTAAGAAGAAGGCCGCTAAAAAGGCCAAAAAGGGCGGCAAGAAGAAGGCCGCGAAGAAGAGATAGTTCGTTCACTCAGGAACTAACATCGACCACGTTCAAGTGGCGCACAGCAAGTGAGGCCCTTGCGGCCCTTCGAAAAAGGAACGGCGAAAGCACTAACACGCCGTTCCTATTATTTTGTCCTCACGCCGGCTGATTGCTGTGGCTTTCGAGAATTCAATCTCGCCGCGCTCGAGCGAGGGCTTTGTTTCTTGCCCTCGCCCATCGGCGGCTGATTTCCTGTCGCGATTAGGGTTAGGCACTTCCGGCCTTCGCAGACGTTGAGCGCGCGGTGATGTCCGTGTCCCAGTTCTTGTCGGTGCGCAGATTGTTCTGCACGTTCTTCACACCGGTAACTGATTCGGCGACGTCTTCTGCGAGCCGCTTGTCCGTTCGATCAAAGACCTTGCCACTCAAAGTCACTTCGCCTTCTTTCACGCTCACGTCGATGTCGCTCGCATCGAGGTACGCGTGGTCAGTCAAACGGTCGTTAACATCTTCGCGGATGCGTTCGTCTGAGCGGCGATAGCCTTTCGGTCCGCGACCGCGGAAATTCCGATCGCGCATCTTGTCCATCCGACGCCGGCGCTCCGCCTGTTCATCACCGAACCACGAAGAGACTGCATCGCTTGCGCGATCCAACCAATCGCGATCGCCGGCCTCGCCTTCACCTTGATGTGTGAGCCGCTGGTTTGTTTGAAAGTCACGGCCGTAATTGGGCGGCCGGAAGGTTCCCTGATACTCCCGTTCAGACTCACGCGCGTGACGATCGCCAAAACCGGTCGAACCATAGCTCCTGCCATAATCCCTGTTGTACCCGCGTTCTGATGATGGAGTTTCGCCCCAATTGCGGTCGTACGACGATCGATAAGAGCGACCGCCGAGATCGCGTCCCCCTGCGAATCCTCTGCCCTGTTCATCACCTGTGTAGTATCGCGAGCCGGAGCCGCGTTCGTAGTCGTCTCCCCAACCAGTCCCGTACCGACCTTCGCTGCCAGCTTCCCAACCGCGGTCGCGTTCGTACGCACCACCGTATCGTTGCCCGCGATCACCGCCGCTTTCGCCTGTCCCGTAACGCCTTTGTTCGCGGTAGCGATCGTCCTCGCGGTCATAATAATTCGACATGTTTTGCTTACCTCCTCGTTATTCCATGAATGATTTTTGGACACCCTTGGTGCTTAGGAGAGAAGTAGTCAATCGCCGTGCCGACGTCATGCGAACGCGATCAAGTCCGCCGAACGCTCACGGCAACTGGTTTAGAGGAAATTTGTACGAAATATTGCTAGTGGCGTGGCAACAACAGTCGTTGACGAAACCGCACCTCGACAATAGAATCCGCGCGGCTCAGTTCTACCATCTGCTTTTCGGACGAGGAGAAAATATGAAAATCAAAATGATCATACTTGCGCTGGTTGTGTTCTTAGGCGGCGCGGTTGCGGCTTCCGCTCAAAGCCCCCACATGGGCACATGGAAACTAAATGAAGCGAAATCGAAATTCCCCAAAGGCGCTACGAAGAATCACACCGTCACCTATGAAGCAGCCGGCGATCAGACGAAAGTAACGGTCGATGGAACGGCCGGCGACGGCAGCGCCATTCATAGTGAGTGGACCGGAAAGTTTGACGGCAAGCCTTATGCGCTGACTGGCGACCCTGCGGGCGACATGAGATCTTACCGCGTCGTTAACCGCCGCACCATCTCGCTGAGAAGCACTAAGGATGGAAAACTAACAACTACGGCAACCATCACGGTCTCGCCCAACGGGAAGACCCGTACTGTGACCGCGCGTAGCCGCAATGCCAAAGGCCAGTGGACCACCAGTTCGGCGTTTTACGACAAGCAGTGAGCAAGTGATCAGTGTGCTGTGTGCTGTGAGCTGTGAGCAGTTACAGAACCGCGAACGGTAGTGCGCGGGACCAAACACTTCGTAAGCACCTGAGCCGAGCGAATCCAAGGATTCCGCTCGGCTCTTTGTTCGCGAAGGACGTTTTTGAATTGTCGCGATTCCTTGCCGCAGAACACGCAGTTAGGGTGTGACATTCCGAATATAGTTCTCCTTCTTAATGAATGGTTGGCTCACTCAAAAGATCTGTTGGCCGCTGTCGAGTCAATTGTTCATCCCTTGTCGGAGACCTTGAAAGTGAGAGAAACCATTTGCAGAGTCACAGAGGTAAGGACTCGGTGAGCAAGTCTGTTGCTAAAACCTTCCGGATACCTTGTGAGCGCGCGGAGTCTACCCGTACACATAACGCCTGTCAAAAGATTGACTCCTAAAAATCTGACTGTTCACGGATCTCTGCCTGCGAATGTGAACCAAACGTTTGCACTGGCTCAGTCCGGCTTGCATTTTTGCTGCGAGATCGACGGGCGGAGTTGAGCATCCACCGTCCGTCCAATTCGAACAGCGATGAGCGGCACCGCTTCCACATCTGCTTGAGCGGTGTGGAAGTTCACAATGCAAGCGCGCAACAGGTAATGGCCGCGGACCACGGCATTGGAGACGAAGGTCTCACCTCCGGCCTGCAGCCGATCTAGAATCTCACGATTGAGCGTATCCAGATAGCCTTCAACCTTGGCCTCTTGCAGGTTCGTCCGAAGATCGAGCGGCACGTAGCGGAAGGTTGTGATGCTCAAATCCTGGGTGATGAGCTCCAGCTCTGCCTGACGGCTGACCGCCTCAGCCATCGCCTGAGAGAGACAGATGTCGTCGGCAATCATCTTGCGATAGCCTTCGGCTCCAACCTGCCTGAGGGCCAGCCACACTTTGAGGGCCCGGAAGCCTCGCGAATTTTGAGGGCCGTAGTCAAAATAGTTCGTGGCCTCTTCGTTAAAATGATAGTAAGGCGGATGGTAAGCGAACGCCGCCCGCAGCAATTCTGGATCACGCACCAAGGCGCAACCCGCCTCAAGTGGTGCGTAGAGCCACTTGTGCGGATCAACTGCAACGGAATCAGCGCGGCTAAGCACGCGCAAATCATCGGGCGCCTGGGGAACGGCCGCCGCAAACCCACCATAGGCTCCATCGACGTGGAACCACACACCGTACTCCTTGCAGAGCGCGCTGATCTCGGGCAACGGATCGATCGCGCCCGTGCTGACCGAGCCTGCGGTTCCAGCGACAAGGCACGGCACATCTCCTGCCGCCGTGTCCGCTTCGATCTGTTGGCGCAACGCCGTCACGTCCATCCGCAGTTTCTCATCGGTGGCGATCCACCGAATTGATGCGGTGCCGAGACCGGCCAGGTCTGCGGCCTTCTGAATCCACGTGTGCGTTTCGCTTGAACAGTACACGCGAAGCTTCTGGCCTGAATCTGGAGAAACGCCGTGCTCACGCACATCCCATCCCGCTTTTGCCGCGCGCGCAGCAAGAAAGCAAACAAAGTTCGCCATATTGCCGCCGCTGACAAGCACGCCACCGCAACTCTCCGGGTAGCCGATGAGCGAAGCAATCCAGCGCACGGTTTGGGACTCAATCTCGGTAGCAGCCGGCGAGAGCTGCCAGGCACCGACGTTCGGGTTCACCGCAGCTGCAAGAAAGTCGCCGAGGATCCCGATCGGGGCGGGCGGCGCGGTGATATAACCGAAGAAACGCGGATGCCCATTGAACAGTGAATGAGCGAACAACTGATCTGCCGTCCGTTCCAGCAATAGCCCAGCGTCCATTCCCGATTCCGGGAGTGGACCTGTGAGGTTGAGGGCTTCGCGCACGGCGGACGGCGATTCATCATGGGTTACCGGACCAAGCGCAAGCGATTCAAGGAACCCCGCCACCTGATCTACAAGTTTGTGTCCCAGAGAGCGAAACGTCGCGGCGTCCATCGCGATTGGCGCGTGCCGATTCGTATCGCCGCTCACACCTGACGCCTTTGTTGCCGCCTTTTTACTCATGCGCGTATCCCTTCAAAAAGATCAGTCTCCGGTACTCGCCCGCCGCTCACGGTGCTAAACGCGCGATAGAAAGACTGGGAACCCCACAATGCTTCATGTTTGTCTGCCGACAAATGTTTCAACGGTTCGTAGGCTGTGATCTGCGATTCGTGACAGGAGATTGCCCCCCACACCGTGGACCAGAAGTCTCTGGTATCGATGACGGTAGTGATTGCCCAGTCTGGCCAGGGTACGGCCTGGCGTTCGACCCCATCAACCGTTGAGACCAATTTTCGGAAAGCTGCCTGGTACGCATTCCAGGTCGATTCCGGCCAGGCTATGTAATAGAGCTTAGACACCGCGTGGGGCCGCTCGGTTTGGGCCCCGTCAAATCGAAACGCAGGGTCAGCGGCAGCGACAACAGCTGAAGTGGTGAATTGGGAAATCGCTATGTGATCCGGATGCCCGTAAGCGCCATCGGGTCCGAATGTCACGACGACCTGGGGTTGGACTCGCCTAATATGTTGGACGATGGCGGCAATGACCTCGCGCGCGTTTGCGCGATCCAGATGCTGGTCGTGGTAACCGAGCAATGAGACTTCACGTACACCCAAGGCTGAAGCGGCGGCTCTTAACTCCGTTTCACGAATGTTTGCGAGCGCCGATTGACCTGGATGCCGAGGATCGTCGGGACGAAAACCGCGGTAACGGCCGGCGTCACCGGGCGTGGCTGTGACCAAAGACACCTCGACACCTTCGGATGCGTACTTCGCAAGCGTGCCGCCTACCCCAAGCGATTCATCATCAGGGTGGGCCAGCACGGCCATCAGTCTAATAGTTTCCATGATTTATCTCGTCCTTTTGATCGAGGATATATGATACGCGAACAAAGCTTTTCAGACTTGATTCAACCGTCCTTATATTCTTAGCAGAGATGGCCCAGATGCCTATTCACATGGATGTGCTTTCGGAAGTTTTTGAGGGGGTAAAGCTGGAAGGCGCTGTTCTTCAACGCTGAGCTCAACACTCTGGTGCGTCAGGTCGTTTCTCCTCGGCTGCCGCGGCACAAAGCGCGGATGGCCTCTCGTTATCAACACCTCAGTCCTTCGTTGTTGGCCGAGGCAGTCAGCAAACGAGACGCTGCTTTTGGTGCGGTTCGATACCAAGAAGTTACCGCGCAAAAAACTGCTCGCTGAGTGATTAACTGTAAGTTGTTGGAAAATTGGCAGCGCATACGGGACTCGAACCCGTGATCTCTGCCTTGAGAGGGCAGCGTGTTAACCAACTACACCAATGCGCCGCGAAGTTGGGATTATAGAGTCGCCGGAACAAGGCGGCAAGTTCAACGCGATCGTCGTCCACCGCTGCGCTTTGGTGAACTCTTATTGACAAACTGCCACGAAGCGTCAAGCAATTCCTTCAAAGCTTCGGGCCGAATCCGCCGCAAACGTACGAGCACACACGGATAATTGATGTAGTGTGGCGCTACGTAATAGGTTTCAGGAGCATCGGCGAGCAGTCCGTCACGTTGCTCATAGTCGATCCGAACTGCGAGCGAGTCGGACTCCGCTGATTTGTGAATTGGCACGCAAGCCAGCAACTTGCCGTTGAGCTTTAACGCCGGCGCTCCATACATCGTCCCTTCTTCAACGCGCGGCAGAGCGAGCGCAATCTCCTTCACAGTCTCAAACGTAATCCTTCGACGCGCCATGGTTTGCCCATCCTATTGACGGATTTAGATCCCTGGATTGT
>DASYPX010000153.1:0-4216 GCA_036006125.1 Pyrinomonadaceae bacterium
TCCACTTGCGTCTCAGCGCGATTCAAAACTACGCCGAGCATTCGTGCGCGCGGTACCTGTTCGAGCAGACGATCGACGACCGCATAGCGAGTCTTGCCTGATCGCACAATCAGTAATGCCCCGTCGGCACGATTAATCAAAAGGTTTGCATCAGTGAAGATGCCAAGCGGCGGCCCATCAATGATGATGTAATCGAAATGTTTGCGCGCTTCTGCGAGTAGGCGACTGAAGCGCGGGCCTGACAAGAGCTCAGCGACGTCCTCGCGCGGCGCACCGCCCGGCAGGAGGTGTAGTCCCGAAGGCTGGAGCTTCACGATTGCTTGCATCAATTTCTTGTCGCCGGTCAGGACCTCCGATAAACCAAACTCGTTTTCAACTCCAAAATAAGCGGCTGCAGCCGGACTTCGTAAATCGGCATCAATCAGCAGCGCCTTTACGCCATCCGTCTGCGCCAGGAGCCATCCGAGATTCACGCTCATCAATGTCTTTCCTTCACCGACACCGGCGCTGGTGATGACGAACGCGCGCATGTTCTGTCGCTCACCGGCTTCCAGGAGCTTTGTGCGCAGCGAGCGAAAGTGTTCGCATTCCGGCGAGCGTGGTTCCGTGATTGCGATCAGGTGTGGTTCGACGCGCGCGGCCGAGATTGCTCTTGAAGAGAACTCGGCGGCGCGCGCCGTTCCGACAGCGCCCAAGGTTGCCCCAACATCACGGTAAGCTGGTTCGCCAGGGAGTGCCGTCCCGGCGAAAGCCTCGTCCGTGTGCGCAGTGGGCGCTGAATTGAAACCGACAGGGCTGGCGGTGAACGGCGAAACATCCCACGGATGTTCCGGGCGCGGCACAAAGTACGCCATGTTCTCGCCGCCGCTGTTGCGGTTGTTTGAAGTTTCTGAAGTTGCTGCGCGCGGCTGAGCTTCCGCCCGCCGTAGCGCGTCATAGACTCTGCCCATTGTTTCCTCTCCCGAAAGGATCAGTGGTCCTCACGCGTGTGAGCGGGTCTGAACGGAACCTGTCAAAGCTGATTGAAGCAGATGCCGGTGACGGATTTGCGACTGGATCAGTATGTCGTGAGTAGTCGTAAGGGAAGTCTCGCTCCGGGGCGGGCGAGACTAACGAAAAATTCTCATCGGCGGAACCGCCATCCTGGTGTCTGCTATCGAAGCTGTGGCCATTGCCGTTGCGGTTGCCGTTGCCATATGTAGGCAGAGCATTGTGACCGTCAGTTACCTTCGAGACGCCCGTGCCACCATTACCGTCGCCGGCCGCCCAAAGCTCGGCACGTGCCGAGGAGTTGAAAATGCGCGCGGTCGTTTCGGCCGAGGGTGTGGTCGAGCCGGAGCCGTGTTCATTGCTCGGCAACATATCGAACGTCTTGGCGACTAGTTCAATGATGCCTCGGCTGATGACCGTCGCACCGGAGGCGAAACCGTTCAGCAAGGCGTTATCGCAAAGATTGTTGATGTTTCGCGGAATGCCGGCAGAACAGCGAAAGATGTAGTCGACCGCGCCCGGTGAAAAGATTTCGGTCCTGGTGGAACCGGCAACTTTGAGACGCGACGAAATATAATGCGCAGTTTCTTCGACGTTGGGCAGCGCCGCGATCTCACATCTCAGGGCAACGCGCTGTTTCAGCTGGCGCAAGTCTGGCTGATTCAGAACCTCACGCAGCTCGGGTTGCCCTGTCAAAACGATTTGCAGATGTTTCGCGGTGTCGGATTCGAAGTTGCAAAGCAGCCGAATCTCTTCCAAAACTTCAATCGACAGGCCATGGCCCTCATCGATCACAAGGACCGACCGCAGCCCGCAGTGGTGACGCGCCACGAGCATGTTCCCCAATTCGATCAACAAATCGGATTTACTTTCCCACGCGCCGATGTTGAAGAGCGCCGCGAGATATTGATAGAACTCAGCCACTGACAGTCGCGGATTGAAGACATAGGCGACCATGACCGTAGGGTCGAGCCGACGCATCATCCAGCGCAGCAGCGTTGTCTTGCCGGTGCCGACTTCGCCTGTCACAACGATCAGGCCGCGGCCACTCTCAATTCCGTAATGCAAGTTCGCCATGACTTCGGTGTGCGACGGCGTAAAGTACAGGTAACGCGGGTCAGGCGTCAGCGCGAAGGGGAGTTCCTTGAATCCGTAGAAATCTGTGTACATGGTTCTTCTCCTGTTGGAGCGCACGCATCTTTGCGTGCGGTTCGCGCGCAGGGATGGCACGCCCTCCTACTGAGCAATCTTTTCGAACACGTGTGTCATAGTCAGGACAAATGCCAGCATCGGAATGGCGACCACCGCTGCGCCGATGCCTGCAGCCAGGGCGAGATTCTTGCGTCGCGGAATTGCCAGGGCCTCCGCTGGTGTCATCAATTCAGGTATCGACGCAAGTACCGGCAGCGTCGTGTAGTGCTTAGCGTCGTCGACCGTTTGAATCGTGAACAGACGTCGGATTTCAACGATCAGAACCAACAAAATTCCCAGCCCGAACCCGATGCCAAACCCACCCACCGTCAGTACGAGCCGCTTCGGCGCAACTGGCTTCTCTGGTAGGTTGGCGGGATCGACGACCTGAATTCCGCCGCCCTGCTGTTCTTTCGCGGCGTCGGCGCCGAAGACAATTTTCTGCTGTTCCAACAAAAGGTTGTCGTAATTCGTTTTCTTCGTCTGATAGTCGCGATCCAACGCCCCCAGTCCCACTTCCGCGCTGGGAATAGCGTTGATGCGCGCGTTGAGGTCGGCGATCTGTTTGTTGGTCTCTTCCAACAAACGTGCTTGACGATCCATGTCGCCTTCGGCCATCGCGATATTTGTGCGCAGAGTTAGCAGGCGTGGATCACTAAGTCTCGTCAGTTTCTGTTTGCGGTCTTCGATGCGATCCTTCCAGTCGTTCAGCATCTGGTCCTGTTGGGCCCTGATGTCTTCGATCTGTTTTTTCGTCGCAACGACGTCCGGATGCTTTTCTGTGTATTGCGCCAATAACTTTTGCAGTTCGCCCTCATATTGCGATCGACGATTCACAAGTTCTGCCCATGCCGCAGTAGTTTTCGGATCGGTGGTGTTTTCGGCGCTGAGAACGATTTCCTGCTCGTAACTCTTCGTGATATCGCCAAGCTGACTGCGATAGGCCGCTGCCAGATCGCGCAAACGGCCCTGTTCAGCAAGCAAAGCCTTCTGCTCTTCATGTAATGCGGTCAGCCGCCCGACGAGCGCCTGCGACTGCGACGGGAGGTTGTTCATGTTCTGCTGGAGATAGGCGAGCCGTTGATTGTCAACCGCGTCGAGCTCCTCTTTCGCCGAGTGCACTTGCTCTTCGATGAACTGCTTGGCAGACGTGCCGGCATTGATCGTTCCCTTCGTCTGCTCGTCCACATACCTGCTCGCGAGTTGACCAGCCACGGCTTGCGTTGTTTCTGGATCCCGGCCGCGATAGGTGATGTTGAATGCATCCGTTATATCGTTGCGACTGGTATTGACCTCGACCTGGATATGCTTGCGCATATTCTCGATGATCACTTCCATCGCTTCGCCGCGACCCCGTTCCTCTTTATACAGGTCGTATTTCTCAACCAATGGTTGCAACGAGCTGCGGCTGGTGACGACTTGTGAAATGCTGCCAAGTTCACGCGTCAAAGCTTCTTCGGTCATCATCGGCACCACCGAATTCGGCAGCGTGGACGGCTTGACCACGATCAACGTGGACGATTCGTAAAGGTCCGGCAGGCGGAACACGACGAAGCCGATCGCCAGGCCGACGGCGAGCGTCGGCAGGATAATCATCCACTTGCGCTTCAAAGCGATGCGCGCGTACTCACTCACTTTTCGCTGTCGAAATTCAGTGCTCATGAATTGTTTTCCGTTTTGGGCGAACGTGTGCGCTCGAAGGCGGCCGACGGTCGCCTCCGGACTTCACGATGGCTTACAGCGTCGCCAATGCCTTGCGCGCTTCGTCGGCCTCCGGGAACGGGGTTTTTTCGCTTAACTTCAAGGCGTTTTCGAGTTCACGACGCGCCGCAGATTTTTCGCCTTTCGCGGCGAGCGCGGTGCCCAGGTGATAGTGAAAGGTGGGAGATGGTGCCCCGTGGTTACGGCGCGCCACGGTTTCATCAACGTTGACAGCTTTCCGTAACTGTTCGGCAGCCACGCCATACAAACCCTTCTTGTAGTAAATCCAGCCGAGCGTATCGACGAAGCTAGACACTTCCGGGTTCGATTGCAC
>DASYPX010000154.1:0-7667 GCA_036006125.1 Pyrinomonadaceae bacterium
ACAACCGAGAGCGATTTGAAGAATTTGCAAACCACAATGCGTGACCAGTGGCTCGCGTGGCTCTGGCAAGCGGTGGAGTTGGACGAGCATCCGCAGTCGGGCCTCCTGGAGTTTAGCGGCGGAGCCCAGATCGATTTGCGCGTGAGTCGAGAGATGCGTGGTCGTGAGGCAACGACGTCAGCAGTTCTTGCGTCGGCAGGCTCATCGATCGACACATCACAGCCGCTTGAAAAGACTTTTCCGCTGCTGAGTCCGGTTGCAGTCGAGCGTGGCTCAACGCTCCGTCGATTCACCGTGACGCAACTGCTCAATTTTCAACGTTGCGCGCGTCAGTATTACTTTGACCGTCTGTTGCGCGCGCCCGGCGCCGAGGAGTTGTCGGTGTGGAACAATGCGGAAGCTCCAGAACCTCCGGCAAATCTGACGGCGACACTGAAGGGTGCGGTCATCCACCGTTTCTGCGAAACGTTTTGCGAAGGCGACGATGTGGAAACGCGTTTACGCGAAAGCTTCGATCACGTGCGTTCGATTCGAATCGCGCAATTGGCCGGAAGGCGGTTGCAGGTTGACGCCGAGGTTGCGGTATCAGATCTCTTACCGCTCGCGCAGAACTACCTGGCGAGCGATGTGTTCCAGCGGGTGCAAAAAGCGGCGCGGTTCGACCTTTCAGAGCGTTCGCAATTGGCAATTCAAAATCCGAAATCAGGCCCGGGCTTGTGGAGCGAATTGCGTTTTCGGCTGCGCCGGCCGCTGGGAACTCTCACTGGAACCATCGACAAACTCTTAATCACGCCGGCCACGAAGGGGATCGAGGTTGAAATCATCGATTTCAAGACAAATCGATTTCCGCGAACCGCTGACAAAGGCAGGGCAAAACGCGCGTTAGCTGAGTCGATTCCTGTTTCGCGAGCCGTCGCGTCTGTGCCGCGCGGCCAGGTTGCTTTTGATTTTGAAACTGCGGCCGAATTAACTGCCGTGGTTGAGCCGTTTGCCGATGAATCTATTGACTGGCAAATTGAAAACGCCGCGAGTGACTACCGCCTCCAAATGCAAGCGTATGCTTTGGCTTTTCGTGAATTGCTTCCGCGCGACGAGCGCATCAATTCCTTGCGCGTGACGCTTCACTTCATTCAACCGAACGTCGAAAAAAGTTTGCCGGCCGGACTGCTCGAGGCCCATGTTTGTGCGCGTGACGTAGATGCAGCGATGTCGGAACTCGTGTCGCTCGACGGCACGATTGCCGCGGAAGATTTTCCGACAACTACTAACTCACACTGTCGGACGTGCAGCTTCCTCGATTTCTGTTCGGCCGGACAAGATTGGCTAAGACAACGGGCGGGGCAATAGCGCCTGGTATGTACTCCTCCCCGCACGGGCTGGTACTGCCGCGACTCGCCAAACTTCATCTATTTCGCGTATAAAGCTTCGCGCGGAGGTCTCTTCTTGATGGTTAAGATCACGTCATTCGATAACCAACAGTTCGACGCCTACCTCGCTTTGCCCGCTGGTGGTTATGGCCCGGGCGTTGTCGTGTTGCAGGAGATCTTTGGCGTCAACGCCTACATGCGACAGGTCTGCGATTGGTACGCGGCGCATGGTTTTGTCGCCATCTGCCCTGATCTGTTTTGGCGGCAAGAGCCGGGTATTGAATTAACGGACCAGAGCGAGGCTGAATGGCAGAAGGCATTTCAATTCTACCAGGGGCTCGATGAAGCCAAGGCTGTCGAAGATTCTGCTGCCGCGCTTGAGTTCTTACGCCAACATTCTGCCTGCACCCGTAGCGTCGGCGCGGTGGGATTCTGTTTGGGCGGAAAGCTGGCGTGGCTTCTGTCGGTGCGATACAAACCTGACTGCGCCGTCGGTTATTACGGCGTCGGCATCGAAAAGGCGTTGAGTGAGGCAAATGGTTTGGCGTCACCACTGATGCTGCACATCGCCGGCAAGGATCAATATTGCCCACCTGAGGCGCAGGAGCAGATTCACAAAACGCTCGATTCAAATTCGCTCGTCACGATTCACGATTATCCTGAGCAGGATCACGCATTCGGGCGTCCCGGCGGCGCACACTACGATGCTGCGGCTGCGGAGGTTGCCAATCTGCGCACGCTGGAGTTTTTTGTGCGCAACCTGGCCGGCGCAGGCTTTGCGAACGTGCAAAAAGTTCTTTCGGACAAGTGGGACGAACATGTGAAGTACGAATTTGCGACGCGCGACACCGAAGACACATTGAAGACGATGGTGCCGGACGCGTACGTGAATCACGTTCCGGTGATGACGGGTGGCGTGGGCCATGATGAGCTGCGCGAATTTTATTCAAAGCGATTCATTCCGCAGATGCCGCCGGACACTTCGATGACACCGGTCTCGCGCACGATCGGCGTCGATCGCGTCGTCGACGAAATGGTCTTTGAATTTACGCACACGATCAGGATGGATTGGATGCTGCCGGGCGTCGCCCCGACGAACCAGCATGTAAAAGTACCGCTGATTGTCGTGGTGCATTTCCGTGACGGCAAGCTGGCGCATGAGCATATTTATTGGGACCAGGCATCGGTGCTGGCACAGCTTGGATTGCTCGACGCGCAGACGTTGCCAGTGGCTGGGGTTGAGACTGCCGAGAAGGTTCTGAATGCGAAATTACCTTCGAATGAATTGATAGAGCGGTAGACGATCCGACCAGGTTTTCATTCACACCCGGCTTCAGCCGGGTGGAAGTGGACAAAACGAATTCAGAGAACCGTTTCAACGGTTTGTCTTGACCGTCCCCTGAAACCGAGATGAAACCGTTGAAACGGTTTCGAAGTTTTGGCTGATCGGCTACACCCGGTTGAAACCGGGTGAGAATGAGACACTGAACTTCTAGTTTAATGAATAATTCGATCTCTGAGCATTCACCCGACGTTGTCTCACGCCTGCGACGCGATCTCGGCACTATCGAGTCGTACGCGACGCTGATCGGCATTCTCATCGGCGCCGGAATTTTCAAAGTCACCAGCGACGCCTGGAACCTGACTGGTCCCAGCGTCATTCTTGGCTACGCGGTTTTGATGCCAGTCGTTTTGGCGACCTCGATTCCGTACGCGGCGTACATTTCGACTCCGCTGGGCCGCGAGCCGGGCGGCGAATACCTGCACATCTCGCGCACCCTCGGCGGGTTTCGCGTCGCTTACATCGGCGCTTGGATCAAGATCATTTCTTACGTAGGCGCCGGCGCTTACCTGGCTGACGCGCTGGCTGGCTATCTGACAAATCTGATTGGCGTCAATGCTTCATATCACCTGCCGATAGCGATCGGCGGGCTTGTTTTCTTTTATGCGGTGCACGTTGCGGGCGTCCGATGGTTTGGCCGAATGCAAGTCGTAATGTCTGCGCTGAAGTTACTCGCGATCCTCGTGCTGATTGTGCCGGGCCTGTTCGCGATCCGCGCCGGCAATTATCGACCTTTCGTGACGCATGGGTTCGGAGGGTTCGCGGCCAGCCTCTTGCCGATCTTCTTTGCCTATGCAGGATTTGAATCGGTGGCCCAGACCGCGGGTGAAGTAAAGGACTCAACCCGCCGCCTGCCGATGATCCTCCTGAAAGGAATTACTTTCACAGCGCTCATCTACGTGCTGATGTCCGTAGTTTCATTCGGCGTTTTGCCGGGCGCGAGTTTACAAGCAAGCAAAGCGCCGATGGCTGAAGTTGCGTCGGTTTACTTACCGGCAGGAGCGACTTCGTTCATCAGGTTCGGCGCAATTATGGCCATCATGACGGCGCTCAATGGAACGATGCTGGTGCCATCGCGCCTGGCCATGATGTTTGTAAAAGATCGTTTGGCGCCTGATTGGGTCGGCTATGTCAATCCGCGTACGGCGACGCCGATCCGCGGACTAACGTTGACGCTAATCGGCTGTGCGGTTTTGCTGGTGAGCAATCAACTATCGCTTGCGTTGAATATTGCCGTATTCGCGTTGATAACGCTTTATTTCCTGCATAGCATCACTTTTCTCTTGCTGCCGCGTTGGAACCCGGAACTCTATCGTGAGATCACAGTCAGCATTCCGCGATGGCTGCTGTTCGCGAGCGCTGCTCTGTCAGCCGTGGCTATGGGCAGCATGATTGTGGTGCAAAGTTTCCAGGATGTGCGAACGTTGCGCACGCAAAGTTTTTACGATCGAATCATGCAGCATTCGCTTACCAGCCTCGAACTGGCGATTGTGTGGTCGCTATTTGGCGCTGCGCTCTATGGCTTCTCGCGCTGGATGGGAAGGCGTGCGGCCGCGGACACAGCGTGATTTATGGATATTAACGACCGAACCTTTTTGATCAGCGGAGCGAGTCGTGGTTTGGGCCGGGCCTTGACGCTTGCGTTGGTCGACGCAGGCGCGCGCGAAGTTTTTGCGGGAGTCCGCCACCATGAAGACCTCGAGCGGTTAAGGGCCGAGCGAATCACTCCAATCAGACTCGACGTCACCAATGAAGACGATGTGACCGCAACGGGAAAACTCGGCCTCGTCGATGTGCTGGTGAATAACGCGGGAGTAGCCAGTTACGGAAATCCCGTCACGATGAATTTCGAAGATGCGGTGCGAGAGATGGAGGTGAATTACTTCGGCGCACTGCGGATGACACGCGCGCTCGCGCCTCAGATGGTCGAACGCGGCGCGGGAGTGATCGTGAACGTCGCCACCGCTTTCGCAAAAATCAATTTGCCGTTGGTTGGCACTTACTGCGCGAGCAAAGCGGCGCTGTTGTCGCTGGGTCAGGCTTTGCGCGCTTATTTGAAAGACAGAGGCGTGCACGTGATGACCGTGATGCCGACGACGATCGACACCGATATGGCTAAAGGTGCCGACGTGCCGAAGATGACGACGGCATTCGTCACCGGCGAAATTCTGCGTCACATCCGCGAAGAATCAATCGATCCGCCGATTGGGGAAGAAGCGGAGCGCGTTTTGGAGGGATTGAAGAACGATCCGGTTGGGCTCGAGAAAATATTGTCGAATATCCGCGCGTGAAGCTCCGTAGGAGCGAGATATTTGTAGTACAAGGCGAGACATGACTTTTTAGCTCCGTAGGAGCGTCATGATCCGAGAATTACATGACGCTCCTACGGAGCTTTGAACAATTGGTGATCGAATAGGACTATAAACATGTCGCTCCTGACGGAGCGAAGGAGTTGTTTTGTCATCAGAATCCCAAATCAATCGCCGCCGTGAAGAGTTTCCCACGCTTACGTCCGGCATTCATCTGTTGAGCCACAGCCTCGGACCGGTGCCGCGCGCCACGCGCGATTCGATGCTCGCGTTCTATGACGCGTGGGAGCATCACACCAGTGAAGACGCGTGGGCCAAGAGTTGGTGGGAGATGTCCGCGCACGTCGGCGATCGCATCGCGACGATCCTTGGCGGCGCACGTGGTTCAGTTCAGGTTCAACCGAACGCTTCAATTGCCCTCTCGAGCGTCTTGTCTTGTTTTGACTTCACTTCAACTAAGCGCACCAAGATTGTCGCGAGCGGACTCGATTTTCCTTCGATGCGCTACATCCTTGATGCGCAGACGCCGATGGGGGCGCGGGTGGAAACCGTTGCCTCCGACGACGGCGTTACGACACCAACCGAACGTATCCTCGCTGCGATCGACGATGGCACGGCGCTGGTCGCGCTCTCGCAGGTGTCGTTTCGTAGCTCGTATCGCATCGATGTTGAGCCGATTGTCGAGCGCGCGCACAAACATGGGGCGCTTGTTTTGCTCGATGTCTATCAGTCGGCCGGCGTGGTTCCGCTTAAGGCGTCAGGGTGGGGAGTAGATTTTCTCATCGGCGGCACCATCAAGTGGCTGTGTGGTGGACCCGCTTGCGGCTATCTATACGTGCGGCCAGATTTGCAGGGTCAGCTTCAGCCGAAACTAACGGGTTGGGTCGCGCACTCGACCCCGTTTGATTTCGCACCGCCGCCAATAAGTTATGACAATTCTGTCCGTCGCTTTGCGCAGGGCACGCCGAGCATTCCTGCGCTTTATTCCGTACTTCCCGGCTTGCAAATCATCAAAGAGGTCGGCGTTGAGCGTTGCCGCACCGAATCAGAACGCCGGACCGAGTGGATGATCGAATTCGCGCTGGAGCGAGGTTGGAAAGTGAACAGCCCACGCGACGTGAATCAGCGCGGCGGCTCAGTAATGATTTACGTTGATGACGGCCCCGGGATGGTTCAGCGCTTGAACGAACGCGGCGTCTTTGTTGATTGTCGTCCCGGCGTCGGCCTGCGCATGTCTCCGCATTTCTTCAATACCGACGAAGAAGTGAAAGAGGCGATGGAGATTTTGGCAGAGGTGATGAAGTGATCGAGAGGACTTACAAGATCAATCGGATGGAAACAAATTAGATGCTGTGAATAATCCGATCTCTGTATATCGTGTAAATCTTGTAAATCCTTTCGAGGCTTTCTTACGCGTCATATCTCACGCTCGGACTGCCTGCCGGATAGAAAACACCCAACAGTCGCAACTCACCCGCGCCCATATTCTCGACGCAATGCACCTGGCCTTTGGGAAGATAAATGCATGAGCCGACGGAGATCGGGGTATTTGTTTGACCAGCCCACATGCGGCCTTCGCCTTTCAAGATAAACAAAACTTCCTCGTATTCATGAAAGTGATCGAGCGCACGGCCCGGCGGGATTGAGCCGACGAATTGCGTTACTTGTTCACTTCCGACGCGTTTATCGATCAGCACGCGATACCAGCGATCGGCGGTTGATTGCGCCTTTTGATCGATGAGGCGGACCAGAGGCGGGTTCGTCAGCCGAGAGTCTTCGGACTTCTCTGGCCCATCGACGAATAGCGGATCGCGCGCCGGATCTGGGCATAGTGAACTGATGATGACGATCGCATCTGAAGTTGGATTTTCAATTGCGAATGTCCGATTTGGCTGGAGGTAGATGCCCGTGTCGGCAGCGACTTCGTAGGATTGATCATCAACAGAAACATTTGCCCGCCCGCTGACGCAGGCGGTTCTGACTTCATTCACCACATACAGAATCTGATCACAATCGTCGTTACGAATCGTGGGCGAGGAACCCGGCGCAAACTCCATCACGCGAAGAGAAATCTCCTGCGCCCCAGTGGCTTTGCCGATCTGATTCCAGATACGCACACATCCGTTCACGACCGGCTCGCCTTCGCGCATGTCGGAAACGCGACAACCGCCTTCGAGAATCACGGCCATGTCTAACGATCTTGTTTGAGATGAAGAGTCGTGTGCTCGGTGACGGAACCCGGTTCAGAAAGATTTGAAGTAGTTTGAGCTTTCAATTGCGGCGGCGCATATCCGGCATCAAGCATAGTCTGGGCGCTTGCATCTGGGGAATGGTCTTCGACACCCTTGCGAAGGTTGGTAAAGAAAAGCGCGTTGATGATCATTCCCAGACCAACCATGAAAGCTGCCAACCCTAAACCAGAGACTCCAAACAACGCATCGGCACCCGGTATATAAGCAGACATTACCACCATAAAAATTGCGGCACCCAAACCAGCAGCAGATGTGACGACTCCAGCACGCACGCGCCGCAGGCGCTTCTCTGCGGGCGACTCGAGGAACTTTTCAATTTGCGGCAGGACGTCTTCCGCGACTCTTTTGAGATCGCGCATGTCGTCGACCCGGCGAATCTGATCCGCGACCGCCCGGC
>DASYPX010000155.1:0-8345 GCA_036006125.1 Pyrinomonadaceae bacterium
ATCGTGCGACAAAGCCGGCCACCGGCGGATGATCGTCCTCGCCCAGCCGCACGATCACATCGTTCAGCGTGGCGACACGCTCGCCTTCGAGATCGACAATCGGTCGACCCAATACTTGCGACAAGTACAGCATTGATTAAAATCCGCGCTCAGCGGAATCATAGCAGAGGAATACGGAATCGCTGGCAATAACAAGCGAAAAACCGGGAAGTTTTTGAGCGCGTCTACTGCGACGAATTCTCAGCGGGTTTTCGAAAGTTATAACGAAGCAGCACACGCATCGGAATTGCCCGACCGTTGCGCATGGCCGGAAAGAAGTGCAGTTGTTTGACGGTCGTCAGCACCGACTCGTCCAAGCCGTATCCCGCCCAACGCGCAATGTCGACTCGGCTGACTTCACCTTTTTCATCGACGTCGACGAACACGTCGACGATTGCTTCCAGTTGCGCGCGTGCCGCAGCTTCCGGATACGCAGGTTTTAATCGGCGAAATGGCCGCGGCGGTCGCGTGCCGTCCGCGGCTTCTTCTGTGCTATCCGACATTGCTTCGATCACAACGCTGGGCTGTTCCACCGCGAGTGCGCGTTCCGCCTTTTCATCTTCAGACGCGCGCAACATCGCCTTTGTGTAACGATCGACGGCGTCGGCGGATAACTCGATAAGCAGAGCCTCTTCAGCCGCACCCGCTGACGGCTGACTCACCGTCGGTTTGTCCCAACGCACGAGTCGTCCTGTGCGTGCACTGACGATGAAAATCGAAACATAGGATTCGAAGTACGTTGGACCATTCGAGGGCGAACGTCGCAGGGTGTCGGCTTGGCCCAAGATGAAAAAGTCGCAGCCAATGGCTGATCCGAGGTCGCGGGCTTCGTGCAAGGAAAGATTCAACGAGCCACGATAGCCCACGCCGTTCGCGGCGGCCATCACCTGATCGCGATCGACTAGCGCAAGATACTGGTTCGCGGAAAGCCGCTTAGTAAGCGCGTCCCGCGCCACTCGCCCTGTCGTCGTTTGACCAAAATCGAGAAGGGCAACTCGTAGCCTTCGTGTCTCTCCGGCCGACTGTGCGCCAACACTAGTCGTGACGACCAGTAATAATGTAGGGACGAGTGATCTGAGTATGACCGAGAGGATTGGCCGCACAGTTCCACGCAGAGTCATTTGGCCGGCTTTGGGGGCATCATGCGCAGGAGCACTTGGGTGCCCGCATCGAGTTTCAACCTTTTGCCCCTCGTCGCCAGGATCGTTAGCGGTGGTGGAATGCTGAGATGCCACGAGATTGTCACATCTTCAAAACCGTAGGCGCCCTGATCGTCGTCAGAAAGCAGCAAAGTCACGTCAGCGGGATTCCGCAACGGACGAGCCGGGGCGCCGCTTTTCGGTTGATTGGAAACACGCTTACTCGTTGAAACCGGTACGTCCGTGTCGGATTTTTTCGGAGCGGCGACCGCGACGATTATAGCCTGCAGCGAAATATCGCCAGATTTCGTGAGAGCATTATCGATAGACAGAGCCAATACTGATTTCGAGGCGTCCCGACCCTTGTTAGTTACGCCCACGACATGCCCAACAATCTTCGAGCCCTTCGGAATCACAATTCTTCCGCCCACGCCGACGTCGTTCATCGTGATGAGGGTGAAAGTATCGTCGCGAGCATTGGTGAGCGTGTCAACAGCTGTTTCCAACGTGGCGAAAACCTTAGCGACTTGAAAATCGCCGGCTGATTGCGCACCGACTGAACACGTCCACGTCAATGCGACCAGGCTTGAGATCACCCATGCGTGAAACCGCTTCATCTGAATCAAAAGCGAGGATGGCCCTTAGATAGCTCGACCGGCGAATCAGTTGCTAAGCGATTGAAAAACCACTAACCGGTGGTCGCCGACAGAGGACGCGAAGAGGCAGTTGTGCCGTGATAGAGGCGATACACCTCTTCTTTCACTTCCGCGGGAAAACAAACGCGATTCAGCTCGTAGCCGCGGCGCAATCCACGCACCGCTTCACTTACTTCGCCGATTTCGCGAATTTGCGGATGTGCATATCCGTCTTCCACATATATTCGCCCGTGCTCTTCATCGCCTTCACCGGTGTAATAGCCGTAGTAGGGAACGTCCGTCGCGCGATCTTCGATGAAGTAATACTCGGCTTCGAAGCCGGCGCGCGTTACCACGTCACGAGCAGCGGTAATGAAGTCCCCGCGTTCGTCGATCGGCATGTCGACGTCGATCGCTTTGAACAGCGTTCGACCGACGAACCGGCGGCTGAGATCGCGCAGAATTTCATCGCTGGCGCCTTGCCATTGTTTCAAATGAAAAATCACGTCTGAGTCATCGATCTGAAGATGCTCGCTGATCGTCAGCGGCTCGCGTCTCAGGACCTTCGCGAACGCGGCGCCTGGTGCGTGCCAAACATCGCCGCCGTTCGTCGTAATCTCCAGCGCGCGTCGCAACGCTGAACGGAGCACCGCTTCGGCGGATCGCAAGGTGCGATGAAAATAAACCTGACGGAACATGTAGTAGCGCGCCTGCAAATACTCTTCGACTGCATAAACTCCGCGCGCGGCCACAAACACGCGATCGTGCGCCTCGTCAATTTGCAGCGCATTGATGATCCACTCGAGGTCATACAGTCCGTACTTCGCGCCGGTCATCAATGAATCGCGGAGCAGGTAATCCATCCGATCGACGTCGAGTTGCGACGAGACAAGCTGCGCCAGCGCCGCTGGCTTGAAATCACCGGCGATGATCGACGCTACTCGCTGCGGTAACTCGCGGCTGTGTGACGCCAGCGTTTGGCACAGCGTGGTTTCTTCAGAAGTGATGGCGGCAATTGTCAGTCGCTCATGGTGAACGCCGAGCGTCTTTTCCATCGCATGCGAAAACGGTGCGTGGCCCACATCGTGGAGCAAGGCTGCGGCGCGCGCGGCGATTCGATCTTCGGCATCAATCTCGTAACTGTCACTCAGCCGATTGAGAATCCGTGTCATCAAATGCGCCGCGCCCAGGCTGTGCGTGAAGCGCGAATGTTCCGCGCCCTGGTACGTGTACAGCCCCAGTCCCAATTGTTTGATTCGACGCAGACGTTGGAATTCCGGCGCGTCGATTAGCCGAACGATCAATCGGCCCTCGGCGTCGTCGCGCAGAGGAATGATGTTGTGGACGGGGTCGCGGTAAATCCTTTGAGACAAATTCGCTCTATTTATCTGAGGAGTATTGGACGCCGGCAGTCTAACACAGCGCGTTGAACAACGAGATGCAGAACTCAGGGAATCCCTGATAGGCGATTTTCAACTTTCTGAGAAAAACCAAAAATTCGGATTTGCAATAATTCACTCCGTTCAAATTAACAGCGACATTTTCACACCCCACCACGCTGTCTCATTTGGCATCATCATTGCTTCGTCGAATCGCGAGTCTCCTTCGGTTTTCAACACTACGACGCTCGGCACGCGAAAGCGAGAAATCCTGAACATGACACTAGTCACAGCAGGTGCATTCAGCAACCGTCTTCATCGAGGGATTCGGGATTCGGCAACTACCTCAGCTCGAGCTGCTCACACTCTTAGAAAGGAAACAAAACAAATGAGACTACCCTACATGCTGGTTTTCGCGATCTGCATCGCGCTCGGTTCTCTGCCCGCGTTTGCCCAAGAGCCGACGGGTGGCATTGAAGGCAGTGTCACGGACCCCCAAGGCGCGGTGGTGCAAGGCGCTACCGTTACCGTCCGTAATACCGCGACGAACTTGACGCGCAACGCGACGACCGGAGACAACGGTCAATATCGTCTCTCGCAACTTCCGCCGGGCATTTACGAAGTAAAAGTTGCGGCGGCGAACTTTAAGACGTCAGTCGCCAATGAGATAAAGGTCGAAGTCGGAAGGAATTCGGCACTCGACGTTAAGCTCGAAATTGGTGGCGGTACTGAAATAGTAAATATTGTCGGCGGCGCTGAGGCTCAGATTGAGCGAACCGACAACGTTGTGGCCGGAGTCATCGGCACACAACAAGTTCAGAATCTTCCTTTGAATGGAAGAAACTTTCTAGACCTGGCCCAGCTACAACCAGGTGTCGAAAAAGTTGAAGGCGGAAGTTTCGATCCGACGAAAGCCAACTACACCGGCGTTTCGATCGGCGGACAAGCCGGACGCTCAGCTCAGATTTCGGTCGACGGCGGCTCAGTCGTCGACAACGTAGTCGGCACGACGGTGCAAAACTTCTCGCAGGAGATCGTGCAGGAGTTTCAACTCGGGATTTCGAACGTTGACGTTTCCACGGGTGCATCAGGCACCGGTTCCGTCAACATTGTTTCGCGATCCGGCTCGAATCAATTCCACGGTAACGGTTATGTCTATTGGCGCGATGACAAGTTCGCGGCTTTTCCCGGACTGTCGCGACTAGACGCGGCCAACGGCATTCCGCCACTCGCGCAGGCCGACCGCGTTCCGTTTGATCGCGAACAATACGGCGGCACACTAGGTGGACCAATCAAGAAAGACAAACTGTTCTTCTTCACTAATGTTGAGCGCAATCACCAGGACGGTTCCGCACTGCACAATCCGCCGGAAGGGCCATCATTCGCCGGCTTCAGCGCGAATCCGTTTCGAGAGACGCTCTTCACCGGCAAAGTCGATTGGGTCTTTAGCAGTCGCACCACCATCAGCGGCCGCTACTCTTATGATGACAACTTCCAGCAGACGCCGTTTGCACAAGCCACCGGTATCACGCCGCGTCAGTCGGCCTCAGGCATTTTTCAGACAAACGATCAGCTGGTCTCAAACCGCGCGCACAGCGTCGTGGCCAACGTCAATCACTCGTTCAACTCGACGCTGACCAATAACTTTGTTTTTAACTTCGTCGACTTTTCAAACGTAATTGATCCGGCGACGATCGGCTTTCCGGAGATTCGCATCCTTGGATCGCAGCTTTGGAAGTCGGGGACGAACTACATCACACCTCAGTCGACCTTCCAAGAGCGGTATCAATTCCGCGATGACCTGACAAAGATTTGGGGCAATCACACTTTCCGTTTCGGTATCGATTACGAGCGGACTTCAATCAACGGGCAGTTTGCATTTGCCAAACCGGCCCGTATCCGTCTGTTTGATCCCTCCGCGTTAGGTGTCGCCCCGCCCGTGACGGAAGCTGAATTCCTTGCTTATCCCGTGCGGGATATCGCGATGGGAATCGGCAACGACATTCTGCCGTTCGCTTCTGATGCCAGCGACACGCTCAATCATCGGTGGCAGCCTTATTTCAACGACTCGTGGAAGTTAAGACCAAACTTCACTCTGAATCTCGGGCTCGCGTACCGGTACGACACTAATCTTTGGAACCACGACCTGGGCCATCCGGCGATCATCGCTCCGCTATTCGGCAAAGGCACGGCGCCCAGCCCGCGCGACACGAATAATTGGTCACCGCGCATGGGTTTCGCGTGGGACATTGGCGGGAAAGGTCGCACCGTGGTTCGCGGTGGAGTCGGCATGTATTACGACACAGCCATCGACAATCTGCGGCTGTTTGAGCGTGCAGATCTCGGACGGCCCGGTTCCGAACTATTTCTCATTGGTACCGACCTTGTTAGTCCGTTGCTGCCGGGAGGTGACGGCCGTTTCAGTGCGGGGCAGTTGACGCTGGCCCAGGCGTTAGCGCTTGTTCCAGCGGTGCGCGCCAATGTCGAACATAGCATCGCAAGCTGCACTCTCCCTACCGGTATCGAATGCGAAGCGCAGCTCGGACTCGCGCCCTCGGGACCACTCTTCTCGACAGAGTTTCAGGTCCCATATTCACTCCAGTACAGCATTGGGGTGCAGCGCGAACTGCCGTGGAAGATGCTGCTCCAGGCCGATTACAACTATCGCAAAGGTGTTCACGAAGTCTTTACTTACGATGCCAACCACTTCTTCGATTTGAACGGTGGCCCGCGCACGGCATTCCCCAACTCGGTGCCATACGCCGACTCGTCGGGCTTCTCAACATACCAGGCGATGCTCCTGCGGCTCGACCGCCGTTTCTCGAACGGCTTTCAAATGACCGTCAGCTACGCTCTGTCACGGTTCAAGGCGTTCGGTGGCGACACGCTCGGTTTGGGTGCGACTCTTACCGATCTGAACGATTTCCGAAAAGAGTTCGGCCCGGCGGGACTTGATCGCACGCACCGTTTTGTCGTGAGTGCAATCTACGACTTGCCATTTGGACGTAACACAAACAGTGCCTTCAAACGACACGCCCTTGGTGGTTGGCAAGTCTCCTTGATTTCGACCGCATTTAGCGGCCAGCCGTTCAGTGTGTTCCTGCCGAACTTTGTCGATCTATCTCGCTCGGGGACATTCCAGACATATTTGCCTGGGACTGGCGAAGGTTCACTGGGTCGCAGCGTCAGGAGCGTTGCCGCATTGAACGCGTTGATAGATGCGTACAACACGAGCATTCCACATCTCGGAGAACCCTGTGATCCGGCAGTTCCCGCCGTTCGTTGCGATGCCGGCGACGTTTCTGATCCGAACGGTTTCTTCCACGATCAGATCAATCCTTTGGAGCACGTGCCCAACGACACGCTAATTGGCAGCGATTCGCTGATCTCGCAAGACCTGCGAGTAACCAAGACGTTCAGTTTTGGCGAACGCGTGAAACTCGATCTGATTGGCGAGGTTTTCAACCTTTTCAATATTGCGAACCTAACGACGGGCGGAACGCAGGGTTTCACTCTGAATGAAGTGGGAACGCCTGGCAATCCAATCGCCCCATCCGAACGCACGACGAGCGTGTTCGGCACCGGCGGTCCGCGTGCGTTCCAGTTCGCGGCGAAGGTCCGCTTCTAGTACTCGGCTCCGACGAGCGCACAAAGTGGCGGGACGTTGCTCTTTTGATCGACGTCCCGCTCTTTGTTTCGTGAACTGTTAGTGTTGCCGAAGATTTCGCGTGAACTAAATACCCGTGCTGCGCAGACGCTTCCGAATCAACGCGGTGATGTTCGTCCTGGTTTTTGCGGGCCCCGCCCTCGCGCAAGGCGGCAACAGCATCCGCGGAAAGATCCGTGACGCGAACGGCAACAACGTGCCACGTATCACCGTAGATTTACACACGGGCACGGGTGGTCAAGTCGATCAAACAACCACGAACAACGAAGGAGATTTTTTCTTCGGAGGTCTCACCGACATCAGTTATGTCGTTGCTATTCATGCCGCTGATTACGCACCGGTAAGTGAGCCGGTCGAGTTCACCATCCGCGCGGGGCGCGACGTGCCGGGCGAAATGCGCACCGTTGAGATTACGCTCATCGCGAACGAACGGTCACGCACGCCCAAAGCCGGAGTGACGTTCGTTCAGAATGTTCCCCCTGCGGCGCGTGATGCTTTCGAGCATGCAAGAAAGTCTCTCGCAGACGGGCGGAGCGCGGAGGTTCAAAACTTCCTGACGACCGCGATCAAAATCTTTCCTGACTACTTTGACGCTCACTTCATGCTGGCAAACGAGTTTATCAAGAGCGATCGCCTGGATGACGCGATCAAAGAACTGAACGAGGCGCAACGCATCAACGCCAAAGATGATCGCGTGTGGTATCTCTTCGGCACAATTCTCATGCGACAAGGAAAGTATGCCGTCGCAGCCCGCGTCTTTGCGGAAGCAGCGCGACTCAGTCCACTCGATGCGGATTATGTATTTATGCAAGCCGTGTCTCTGTTGAATCAGGCCGTGATCACAGAACCAACTTCAGCGCAGGCAAAAGAAGTTCGTGCCTATTTTTTCACGGAAGCTGAGAAGACTTTTCTGCGAGCCTACGAAGTGAGTGGAAGAAAGATGCAAACTGTTCATCTGCAACTAGCACGGCTCTACGAGAAGCGGGGAGACCGCGCGCGCGCAGCCGGCGAACTGGAGGAGTACCTTAAGAAATCTCCCGACGCCAAGAACGCACCCGCCATCCGCGAGGCCATCAAGAAATTGAAGACAGCCCCCTAGCCCCGGCACTTTTTCGGAATTTCGGAGTAAAACCGAAATTTCGGATTTACAAATGGCCGTAAAGTGGCCAAAACCGAAGGATTTCGCAGTCCCACGACGGGGTCTGCTATGGCACCGTCATTGCTTCTAAGGTCGCGGAATTTACTCTTTGCGGATGACCGGGATGATAAATGACACAGTTGCCGACGCAAGGCACGCCGCGATGCCGCTATTGAATCAGGAATGATTAGGCTGATCTTTCGACCCGAGCGATTAGCCAGTGAATTGAATTCAATTAACTCGGAGCCGGTTTTAGGCTTCAAAGAAAGGAAACAAAAGATGAGAAAAGTTTTGATGTTCGTTTTTGCGATGTGCCTGGCGCTGTTCGCAGTTAACGCCATGGCACAA
>DASYPX010000156.1:0-4047 GCA_036006125.1 Pyrinomonadaceae bacterium
GAGATCGAAGAGTACGTCGACTGTTCGCCATACAACGCACGAACAGCCGTGACGTCCGCGACAGACAAACTCCTCTGCGTGAAAGCCGGCAAACCGTAAAGACCGTTCTTCGCTTGTCGCGGCTGCATTGTCGCGGCGATGACGCCCGAGTGCGGCAAACCAAGTAAGTGTCCAATCTCATGCGCGAACGTCGATTCTAAATCGTACGTTCCGAACGCGCCGTCGTCAGAGAACTCCACTGCCGGATTCAAAGCGATGTCGGCTTCAGTGATTGCGCCACCCGAGTCAAAGAAGATGCGCGTGCGCGCCGGGGCATCAGAGTTCTCAAACTCTGCCGCATTCGCGGCCGAGACAGTGATCAGATTCACCCCGTCACCGTCATTTGATGGACTAATCTTTTCGTTTGACGTTGTCGTTTCCAGAAATTGAATCCCCGCCGCGTCCGACCAGCTTTGCAGCGCGCGTTGTGCTGCGGCGCGGACATCTGTGCCCGTTCTAATATTCGCCGGCGGCGAATCGAACGAGGTGGAAAGCGAAACGATGATCGGATTGCGCAGCCAGCGATGGCTCGCGTAACCTGCCGGTTCGATAGTCGTCTCGGCCGATGCGCTCGGGAACATCGCTGCGACAAGCGCAATCGAGACAACAACAGAAGCGGTTGATTTGCGAAGCATCTGAATTCCCGGAAGAGGAATGATGACCGCCGGAAGGCGGTGGGCATTGTAGCATGCTGGAACCTGTCGCCGGTGCAGAAAATTTGCCGGCGGTGCTATCGTCTCAGGCGGCTGGCTGGCGCAACAAAACCTCATTAATCGATGCGAATCGGGCTCGACGGGCAACCGCTCACAAAACCAAGAACGGGAGTAGGCCATTACACCTTTGAATTGGCCCGCGCATTGGCGGCGCTCAGGCCTGAGGATTCGTTTGAGCTGATTGCGCCTGCCGCCCTGCCGGCGAGCATCAGTCGCGAAACTGAGACGATTCCGAATCTTCGCATAGTCGGTGTCGAGCCCAACGTACTGATCCGGCGTTGGTGGTCAATTGGTTTATCGCGGTACATGCGGCGCGCGGGGTTGGATCTTTTCCACGGCACCAATTACCAGCTGCCCTTGATGAACGCGAAAGGAAACGTCGTAACCATCCATGATCTTTCGATCTTCACCCATCCAGAAACCCATGACGCACGACTAGCACGACGGGCACGAAGACGCCTGCCAGTGATCTTAGGCACAGCATCACACATCATTACGCCGACTCAAGCCATTAAAGAGGAATTAGCTGCACGCTTTAACGTGGATCCTGTGCGCATCACCGCGACGCCCGAGGCACCGCGACGAAGTTTTTTTCCGCTGAAACGTGAGGACACCATCGATGTACGTCAACGATTAGGTATTGAGAATGAGTTCATCCTTTGTGTTGGCACGATCGAACCGCGCAAAAACCTGCAAACACTCGTACGTGCCTTTGAGCGCATCTGGCACCAGATCGATCGCGGGCTACAACTTGTCATCGCCGGCGGCGAAGGCTGGCTAACGAACGATTTTGATCGGCGCTTGCGCGAATCGCACTTTCGGGAACGAATACTAATGACGGGATATCTGGACGATGAAGAACTGCGCTCGCTTTATTCTTCGTGCAGAGTCTTTGTCTATCCGTCACTCTACGAAGGCTTTGGACTGCCACCGCTCGAAGCGATGGCGTGCGGCGCGCCGGTCATCGCAAGTCGCATTCGGGCACACGAAGAAACACTTCAAAACAATGCGCGACTGATAGAGCCAATGGACGACTCAGCACTTGCGGAAGCGATCGTCGACATTTTGGAAGACGAAAAAGCGCGGGAGTCTTTAGTGAACGCGGGACTCGCACACGTCGCAAATTTTTCGTGGCGGAAAACTGCGGAAATGACATGGGAAGTCTATGAAGCTGTCTTCGCGAACAGCTCTCATTCACGCCTCGCTTCAGCGAGGTGACTAACGCCTGTGGAGAATGGAATGAGCCTGTTGAAACAGTTTGCGATTCTACGCCAGTGGTTACCATCTCGCTGAAGCGAGGTGTGAATGAAAGGTCACGTGATGGTTGACTTGTGTTCCGACCGCAATTAAAGTCTCTTCCGCAAATACTCTTTTGCCAGCCTCGCGCCGCTGGTGTAGTGAGCCAAGAATTCCTGAACTATTCCCATCTGTATTTCACGTGAAGTCATCAATCAACCGCCGTTTCAAAACAAGGCATTGGGTCACCGTCTGTCTTTTCGCCGTTTGCATCGTGAGTTTCGTTTCGAGTCTGCGGAGCGAAGCCGTCACGCCCCTTTACACGATCACAGACCTGGGGCCGGTCGGCAACGACAGCAATCCGAGTTATGGGATAAACAACGCAGGCGATATTGTCGGTACTTTCCTGCCAGCCGGTTCGAGTTCCAACCATCCCTTCTTTCGCAAACACGGAACTTTGACCAACATCGACATCACGCCGGGAACTGTCGGCTCAGGTAGCGCATACACTGTTAATGCCTCAGGTTCCGCCGTTGGTTATTTTGGTTCCGGTACTCAGCGTGCATTCATTTGGTCAGAATCGGGTGGGTTAACCTATTTGTCGCCTTCTAACCTCGCCGCGCAAGCGTTTGGTCTCAACGACGGCGGGCATGCAGTTGGCGTTATCGAAGATGGCTCAGGCACTGGTGGTAACGCATTTGAATGGGATGCGGTGACAGGCTTTCATAACCTAACCGGGAACGGCACAGTAAGTCCTTTCTACGGATTTGCGATCAACAACCTCGCGAACGTCGTCGGCTCAACCACGCAAGGACATGCGTTTGCGCGCCTGAACGGCAACTATATCGATCTTGGCACATTGAATGATCCCAGCTCGCAGAGCAGCGCTCGCTCAATCTCAGAAGATAATTACGTAGTCGGCTCTAGCCAAACGCCGTCTGCTAGTATCCCGCCCTATCACGCTTTTATTTGGTTCGATGCCAACTCTAACAACCAATCCGATTTCGGAGAGATGAAAGACCTCGGAGTCTTACCGGGCGGAACGAATGTAACTAGTGAAGCGTACGACATCAACGCGAGCCACCAAATTGTCGGGACCGCGGAGTTAACGTCAGGCGGTCTGAGGCACGCAGTTCTTTGGCATGATGACGATTGCAATGGTCAATACGGTCCGTCAGAGATTAAGGACCTAAGCAACATCCTATCTGACCCGGACTGGACCCTTGAATCGGCACAGTCGATAAACGATGGCGGACAAATAGTAGGATTTGGTACTTTTTCTGGCGTACGCCACGCTTTTCTTCTTACTCCGAACAGTGCGCCGCCTTCCCTATGTTCGACTCCAACTCCAACTCCGTCGCCAACGCCGACGCCGGCGACCACGTCGCTGATCAGCGTTCAGGGGACAGGCGGTTATGGGAGCACGGCAACATTGAGTGCGACATTGTATTCCAATGACATGCCGGTAAGTGGAAAGATGATCAGCTTCACGCTGAACGGCACTGCCGTATGTGGCGGGAGCACGGGAGTAACGTGTCCGACAACGACCGCATCCGGCGTTGCGACACTTTCCGGTGTCAGCCTTTCCGGGTTCAATGTGGGTAACTATCCAGCCGCCGTGGCCGCCAGTTTTGCAGGCGATTCAAGTTACGGCAGTGCGAGTCAGAACGGCTTATTAACCGTCACGCCGTTTCTCTTGCTTGAGACCGGAACCAACGCCGCAGCGGTTGATTCGGTCACATTTGTGCGCGGGCCATTCAGAGTTACGAACAACTCTAATTTCAGCAGTGATCATTTGACGCGAATCATCATCTTCACATCGCCGTTAGCGAATCCGGAACCGACACTCAAAGTCTTTGCACCAGGTCATGAATTGCGGGTCGAGAGCTTCGGTTTGCTGACCGGCGTGCCAGGCCTAAACGTCTCGTACATCGTGGTCAAGCTTGACCCGATTTTGACCGGATCAGGCTCAATCAATTACGACCTAACGGTCAGCCTCCGCGGTGTGACGAGCAACACAGCCACGCTGACAATCATCCCGTAATCTGCGTAGAATACG
>DASYPX010000157.1:0-6159 GCA_036006125.1 Pyrinomonadaceae bacterium
TCAGTCAGGCCAAGTTCGCGCTGGTGCTCCATAATCACGTCGGGCGGAAAGACTGAGTTGTTCAGCATGTCCGGCGGTGGTGGCGGTGGCATCCGCGGTTGTTGCGGTTGATCGGCTTGGGGCTGTTGAGCGGCAGCGACGCCCACACCAAGCAAACCGAAGGCGACAATCATTAGTACTGATCCAACTGTTTTCTTCATATCTTCTCCTCTGGGGATCGGGCTCTTGCTGGCTCGATCTGTAGGACAGGCTGGCAGCCTGCCCTGGCAAAGCTAATTCGACCGACTCGGCAAAAACGATTTCAGTTGAGTCGCGCTCTGATTCAATTCCGGCAATGAACTGAAGATTTCATCACTCGGCGATTCGAGCAAAGCACTCGTTGGCGAAGTCCAACTCGCAATCGACTTCGCGTCCTTTTGCAGTTTTCGGTTCGCCGCGGCGAGCATTACGTTGCGCTGACCCGTTGTTTTGTTTCGCGACAAGACCACCGCAGTCTTCGGTTGTGGCAGTGGCGTTTCTGGCGTCGGCGTCGTGCTGGGATTCTGCGGCGCAGTGGCGATCACTGGTTGTGGTGACGTCGCTGTGCGCGAATAGCGCGACCAAACCGCGAACGCGACCATGCCGAACGCGAGCAGCAACGTGGCTGCGACAAACGCCGGATTCAACATGTGAGTTTTTCGCGGCGCGTTCTGTGCGCGGTTCCACGTTGCGCTGAAGTGCGGCGTAGTTTGTTCATCCGCCGCCTTCAGTTCGCTAAACAGCGCTTGGAGTTTCTTTTCTTCGCCAGACAATTCCATTTTCCTTTTCCGTGTGGCTTAGCCACTCACGCAAATGCTTCTTGCCGCGTTCGTAATGCTGCCGCGCGCTGCCGACTGAGATGCCCATCACATTTGCGGCTTCGCTCAAACTCAAATCTTCGTAAAAAACCAGATGCAGCGCCTCACGTTGTCGCGCAGGCAGTTTCGCGAGGGCGACGCGAAATTGCTTTTGCAGCTCCGACTTCTCAAATAGCGTCGTTGGCGCATCCGCAGGACTCCCTCCGTGGTCGTGCTTTTCCGAACCACCGAGAAAAACCAGACTGCGCACCAGTTTCTTGCGATACTCGCCGATGGCCGTCTTACGAATCACCGCGAACAGCCACGTCTTCAAACTCGACTCTCCGCGGTAGCGTGCCTTGCCTTCGCAAATTTTCAAATAGACCGTCTGCAAGACCTCTTCGGCTTCTCCGTAATCGCGACGGCAGCAACTCAATGCCCAGCCGAAACTGGCGCTATGGAGCTTTTCGAGCTCCTCCTTCAACTCCGCGATGTCCATTCGGTCAGTTTTCACGGAATAGCGCCGTGTTTCAGTGAATTAGTCGCGCCGGGCGACGGGTTTGTATGACAGCCGAGCCATTTGCGATTGCCGATTGCCAAGCCCATTTGTGATTGCCGATTGCCAATTGTACCTAGTGACAGAGAACGGTCTACTTTTGCCAAAGGCAACCGGCGATTACGAATTCAATCGGCAATCGACGATCGGCAATGCCTTCACTTCGTCCATTCGCAGGCAATCTGCGATTCGACTTTTACAGGGACATTATGCAGATATTCTTCGCCGGCGGCGCACATGGCTCGTTCGACTTTCCCGGCCGCCGTTTCGGCCTCGTCTTTGTCAACCTCGACAACGATTTCGTCATGGATGATGTTCACGATTTTGCCTGATGTGCTGCGCAGTTCGTCGTTTAGGAGTCGCAGCGCGCGCTTCAGGATGTCCGCGCTGGTACCCTGAATCGGCGCGTTTTTTCCGTTGCGCTGCGTCATGGAAATCTGCTGGCGGTCCGACGGATCGAAATTGAATTTCACCAAACGTCCCGAGGCTGTGCGTGCCTGCTTTTCATCAACCGCACGGTTCGCCGAATCTTTTAAATACGCATCGAGCCGCCGATAGGTCGCGAAATATTTGCGCAGGACATCCTCAGCTTCCGGCTGCCCGAGTCCAGTCATCAGCGAAAATCTCTGCGCACCGATGCCATAGACGACGCCGAAGTTCAATCGCTTCGCGAAGTCGCGCTGTTCTTTCGTTACCCGGTCTTCTGATACTCCAAAGACTTGCGCCGCCGTCACGCGATGCAGGTCGGCACCAGACTTGAAAGCATTGGTGAAGGCTTGATCGCCGGAGAACTCAGCGAGAATGCGTAACTCGATCTGCGAATAGTCGGCAATGATCAGGCGCCGTCCTTCAGGGTGGCCCATGAAGCAGCGACGATACTCAACCGCATGCGGCACCTGTTGCACGTTCGGGTTCGTGCAGGCGAAACGTCCGGTCGGTGCGCCAATTTGCCGAAAGTCCGCGTGCAAACGGCCGGTCTTCGGATTAATGAACTCGATCATGTTCTGGCCGTAGCTCGTCAGCGCTTTTTGCATCGTGCGGTACTCGAGCAATTTCGCGACGACCGGATACTGCACCGCAAGTGGCTGCAACTTCCAGTTACGTGTGGAATCAGGCAACGGAATACCGAGCCGCTCGAGCGCCTCGCTGACTTGCTGTTGCGAATCGAGGTTGATGTTCGCGCGCGGCGGACCAAACAGAGACGCCTGCGCGGCGCCTTCGCCGAGCATTTCCTGCAAGTCATTCGCGAGTTCAGCGCGTCGCTTTTCAACAATCGCCAGTTGTTCGAGCCATCGCGCTTTGTCCATGAAGAAACCCGCCAGCTCCAGATCCACCACCGGCATTACGCATTCGAACTCAAGCTTTGCGCAGTCGATCAGAGCGTTCGCTTTGATCTTCTCGACCAGCTTCTCGCGCAGCGGAATGAGCACGGCGGCATCGCGCGCCGCGTATTGCAACTGCGCTTCCGACAATTCGAACTCCCAGTTACTGAGCCGCTCAGTCTTGTCCACCGCTTCGTTCAAATATCGTCCGGCGATCGCCTCGAGCCCGTGACGCTCTTCAATGTCGCCGGCCGAGACCAATTGGCTTGCTAATAATGTGTCGAACAATCCGCCGAGATCGACGCCGAAATTGTGCTTGATGAACTTTGCGTCGAACTTTGAATTGTGCGCGATTTTGATAGGTCGCGACGCTTGGAGTAGCTCTCGAAAGGAAGCAAAGTCGCCGCTCTGTTTCAGGTCGTGGCCGGAAAACTTATCGAGATCGATGATGAAGACGTTGTCGGGGGTCGCTAGCTGCACAAGTCGCAGTCGCGAGATGTACGGATCGAGATCAGTAGTTTCTGTGTCGAGTCCAATGACTTGCTTAGTAGCGAGTTGTTCGACGGCGCGACGGAGTTGGTCGGGAGTCGTAATGAGTTCGTACTGCGTATTCATAAAGCGAGGAGTGTGTGGCAGAAGCCCGCGCGTAAGCAAGGGCGCTGATTACGAACGTTTGCCCTCCCTGACGGACGGGCTTCTGACACTAGCGCTTTGCGCCGATTAGATAGGTTACAGATTCACTGCCCGGTACAAATGCGGCGTGCACCGTGTTGGCAGGAAGATAGTCTCGGTCGCCGGCACGCAATGTGTAAGCTTCATTTCCGACGCGCAGTTCGAGTTGCCCCGCGAGAATCCAATGCGATTGATCTTCCGGATGTGAGTGCGGCGCGTACGTTGTGCCCGGCGCGTCGCTCCATTGAAAGACACTGTAGCCTTCGCTCAGTAGACGCCGTCGCAAGTCGACCGCGTCCGGAGGATTTGACTCACTCCACTGTTCGACTTTAATGCCCATTGCGTGATAGATGATTCAACATTTTCTTGTGTACGCATCGTAAATTGAAATGACCATGGAGGGAAGATGAGTCGTCGAGCCGAACAATTAGCTAATCGAATTGAGGAAGGCGCGGCCGGATTGGCCGCTTTTGCCGAGACACTTTCGGATGCCGAATGGCGCATGCCGGTTTCGCCAACAGACCGCCGGCCAATCGGCGTCATCGTGCATCATGTTGCCAGCGTTTATCCGTTGGAAGTTGACGCCGCCCGGGCGATTGCCGGCGGCAACGCGGTAACGGAAGTCACTTGGGAAGCTGTCGCTGCCATGAACGCGAAGCACGCTGATACCGAAAGAGAGATCACGAAAGAAGTGGCGCTGGAGTTGTTGCGCAAAAACAGTCGCGCCGCCGCCGCCGCGGTTCGCGTGTTCACCGATGATGAATTGGACGGCGCCGCGCCTTTTTCGTTGAGCTATGGCGCCCCCGTGACGGCCCAGTTTGTGATCGAGGATCACGCGCTGCGCCACAGTTGGCATCACCTGGCGAAGATTCGCAAGGCGGTCGGTCGTTGACGTGCTGGTTTTGCAAAGCTGACTGAAACTCTGTGCGAGCACTAACGCCTGCGATTGGCCGGAGCGGAGCGCGTGTTTGTTGTGGCCGGCGAAACGTGGGTCCTTGTGCCGGCGTCAAACCAACCGCGCCACCAGCCAACGCCGGCGCCAATAAGAACAAGGAAAACAAGGGCCATCACTAACGCGAGTTTTAGCGCGATTCGGAGAATCCGGCGCGCAAGAAAGAGAAAGACAGCACAAACAATCAAAAGAACGAAAATTATCCCAGCCGTTGTAAACACGTTACGCGTCTCTCACTGCTCACTGCTCACTGCTCACTGCTCACTGCTCACCGTTTCTTATAACTGGCGCGCACGGTCGTCTTGATGTTTCCGCGCACGTTAAAGTCGCCTTCGATCTCGACGCTCAGCGGATCGCACGCGTTCACGAAATCTTCGAGGATGATGTTGATAACGTGCTCGTGAAAAACCTTTACTTCGCGGAATGAATTGATGTAGAGCTTCAGACTCTTCAGCTCAATGCAGCGATTGTTCGGCACGTAATTGAGTCGAATCGTGGCGAAATCAGGGAAGTCGGAAAATGGACAGACGCAGGTGAACTCGGGGATCTCGAAATTAATTTCAATCTCCTTGCCGGGGAATTCGTACGCGAAAGTATCGAGCGGATAAAGCTCCATCTCTTCCCGCGGAGTCGAACGTATGTCGAGGCCTTGCAAATTTGTCGGCGCCAGTTCAGTTGCCATATGCAGTCTTAGATGATTAGGAGCGGGGCACGTTGTATGAGCTGTCACGCGAACGGCCAATCATGAACGGCGTAATTAGAATCAGGCCTGCAATGAATCCACCGATGTGAGCAGCATAAGCCACGCCACCGGCTTTCGAACCTGAGCCGAGCATGCCCAAACCGCTAATGAGTTGGAACACGAACCAGAGGCCAATCGCGACAAACGCCGGCATCGGCGTAAAGAACCAGGAGATCATCACGACGACTCGGCGTGTGGGAAAGAGCAGAAGGTATCCGCCGAGAACTCCCGAAATCGCGCCGGACGCACCGAGACTTGGCACCAGCATGCTCCCTTCGTTGCCGCCGGAGAAGATCGCGGTCGCAAAGACGTGTGACAGCCCCGCCAGAATTCCACAGACGAGATAAAAGATCAGATAACGAGCATGGCCCAGACGGTCTTCGATGTTGTCGCCGAAGATCCAAAGGAAAAGCATGTTGCCAAAGATGTGCGCGATGCCTCCGTGCATGAACATCGACGTAATCAGAGTAAGCCACACGGGAATCGGCGTGGGCTGCAACCCGGGGAGTTGGACTTCCTGGCCGACCGGCGTGGTGACCACGCGATCACGAGTAACGATATCGCGCCCGGTGACGATCTCTGCGGGCACAGTCGAAAACGCGTAAGTGAATCTATCGTTCGAACCGAGCCCCTGAAGGAAGACGAAGACCATGACGTTGATCGCAATCAACAGGTAATTGACGATCGGCGTCGAGCCGCGATCCTGATTGTCGTCTGCGATTGGAAAAAGCATTCTTGGTATTGCCGATGCCGATGGAACTCTAGTTAGTGAAAGTGCAGCTTAACGTCGCATTACAATCAAAAATCCAAAATTGGCAATCGGTAATGTTATTCATCCCTCTGCGGCTGCTTCCGCCAGCGCCACTTCGCCCGCCGCGAGTTCTCGCCTTACTTCTTCGCGTGTGCCGAACACCGCCGCCTTCTTGTCGTCGAACTCGCCTTCCCAGCGCGCGACGACCACCGTAGCCAGACAGTTTCCCAAAACATTCACGGAAGTGCGCCCCATATCCATCAATTCATCTACGCCGAAGATTACGGCGACGCCAATCGGGCCAAGTCCGCCCGGCATGAAGCTGTTGAGGGTCGCCAGCAGAATTACC
>DASYPX010000158.1:0-9000 GCA_036006125.1 Pyrinomonadaceae bacterium
CGAACGCCGCGCAATCCTCATCACCTTCGTCAACATCCGCCACGGCGTGATAAGTCCCAGGTCGCGCGCCCATTAGATCCCAGGTCGTCGTTGCATCTTTGCCCGTCAGCGTGCCGCCATCGACAGTCCAGCGATAACGGAGAGCGTTGCCACTTGAGGAGGTCGCGTTAGCTTGAAGCTGCACAGTTGCGGGTCGCGTTTCGCACGCGCGAATCACATTCGGTTCTGCTGCGAGCGAAAGCGTGGGCGGGCCGGTCAGGGTCGTGCGAGGAGCTCTCTGCGCTTGGGTTGAGCTCGTCGTGACCAAAAGAGTGACCGCGGCCAGAATTAGGGCACGCGACAGGTTATTCCCAGTCTTCAATCGATTACCTCTTCGGATGGCTGCCCTCAGCGGCAACCTTACTCACAAAACCAGATACGCGAAGTTCTGAAACCACAAGCAAATGAAAGGCAGAATCCCAGGTCTTTTCCACTGTGAATACTGGCATTTCGTTAACTTCGGCTAAGCTTTCCTACTCGATTCAACTGACATTTCTGTTAGAGTCTTCGTCATGCCGAAGCTTACGGTGCGCGTGCCGGCACGGCCGCAAAGTTACGACATAAAAATCGGCGGCCGACTGTTAGAAAGGCTGGGGAACGAAGTGCGTGCCGCGGTTGGGCCGGGAGCGCGCCGGGCCGCGCTGATCACAAACAAAACTGTCTTCAAACTTTATGGGGACCGCGTGACCGAGAGTCTCAAACGGACTGGATTCTCTGTCAACCATTGGTTGATGCGCGACGGCGAGCAGCATAAATCGTTTAGCAGTTTGGAACGCGCCGTCGAATTTTTCAGCGAAGCCGGATTGGAGCGTAACGATGTTGTCGTGGCTCTCGGAGGAGGCGTCGTCGGAGACCTCGCCGGGTTTGCTGCCAGCGTTTACTTGCGCGGCATTGCGTTTGTACAAGTGCCGACGACGCTGCTTGCGCAGATCGATTCCTCAGTCGGCGGCAAGACGGGAATAAATCTACCGTCGGGAAAGAACCGGGTCGGAGCATTTCATCAGCCACGGTTGGTGATAATCGACATCGACACGCTTAAGACGCTGCCCGCACGCGAACTTACTTCCGGTTTTTGTGAAATGGTGAAACAAGGGGTCGTCGGCGATCGCAAACTTTTCAACCGAACGGTCCGTTTGTTGTCACGTCGCGGCTCGGATTTGGCTGTCAGTCCCGCACACGGTCCGTCTCCGCCGGACCTCGCCGCCACCATCGCCGCACACTGCCGTTTCAAAGCCAGGATTGTCGCGAACGACGAGCGTGAGGCGATCGACCGCACCGACCCTCGCTCCCGCCGTATACTAAATTTTGGTCATACCACTGCGCACGCACTCGAAAAAGTCACGAAGTATCAGCATTTTAGGCATGGCGAAGCCGTCGGTTATGGAATGCTGGTGGCCGCCGAGCTTTCAAAAAGTCTAGGCAGGCTGCCCGCCGACGCGCTAGAATCGTTACGCGAGGCGGTCAAGCTTTGTGGACCGCTCCCACGCGCCGACGGTCTTTCCGCCGCCAAGCTGATTGCGGCAATGACTGCTGACAAAAAAGCGGTCGAAGGCAAACTTAAATGGGTCTTGCTCGATGACATCGGTAGGCCGCGAATTGTCGATTCAGATAAGATCAAACCTGAGATTCTCTGCGAAGCATTAACGGCAGGTCTTGCAAATTTGTTATGAACAACCGAAGACTCCTCCAACATCGATCTGAACGGGGCGGCGCCCAACTCAAGCTGATCATCTTCATCGCAGTCGTGGTAGCTGTCGGCTATGCCGGCTACATGTACATTCCGGTGGCCGTCGATGCGTACTACTTTAAAGACGCGATGCAGAACAAGGTTAACCTCGCGGCCGCGCAGGGCTACGACACCGCCTGGCTCGCTGATCAAGTTTCCAAGAGCAAAAATGAATTTCATGTTCCGGACGATGCTCTGATTACTCCTACGCAGAACGATGGCCGCATGCAATGCCGCGTGCAATTCAGTCGTCCGATATCGTTCCCTGGCTTCACCTATAACTACGACTTTGATTACACGGCCCAGAGCACAAGTTTTCTGGTCAAATAGCTCGCGGGGCCTACTAATAAATCTTTACTTGTTCGCGCGGAGTTGATAAAACGCGCGACCATGGCTGATACAACTGCGCCCAAGCTGGTTCGCGGTCTAACTCTGATTGACGGCACGATGATCGTGATTGGCTCGATGATTGGATCGGGCATCTTCATCACATCAGCCGAAAGTTCGAGATTAGTTGGTTCGCCTGGCTGGCTGCTCGTCGCGTGGGCGTTGGCCGGAGTAATGACCATCACCGGGGCATTGTGCTGCGCAGAACTCGCAGCGATGATGCCACGCGCGGGTGGCCCGTACGTTTTTCTGCGACAGGCATACAGCCCAGGCACAGGGTTTCTTTTCGGCTGGTCGCTGTTCCTCGTCGTGCAGACGGGAACGATCGCTGCCGTCGCGGTAGCGTTCGCCAACTTTACCGGCGTTTTGATCCATAGTATCGACGGCAAAAACTATCTAATCGAGCCACATCGCCTGCCATCGTTTTTGAGTGGTTACGCGATCAGTCTCTCGACCGCGCAGCTTCTGGCGATCATCATGATCGTCTTGCTCACGCTCACGAACATGCAGGGTTTGAAAACCGGCAAGTTTATTCAGAACACCTTCACGTTCACCAAGACGACCGCCCTGATCGGATTGATTGTGGTCGGATTACTGCTCGGTTGGAATCATGCCAGCGCTGCCTACACTTCATCGTGGTGGAGCCCCTGGGCGAACGGATGGAATCCGCAAGAAGCGCAGCCCAGTCTCGCTTTGGCTGGGGGCGTAGCTTTGGCAATCATCCTTGGACGAGCGATGACCGGTCCGCTGTTTGCGCAGTCAGCGTGGAACAACGTCACCTTCACCGCCGGAGAAGTTCAGAATCCCGGACGCAACTTGCCGCTCGCGCTGCTGATTGGTTGCGGCGTAGTGGTTGGTCTGTATTTGCTGGCGAACCTGGCTTATGTAGTCACGCTGCCGCTCGCGGGAATTCAGAAAGCTGATCAAGGCCGCGTTGCCAGCGCGACGATGCAGGCGATCTTCGGACCGAAGGGCGCGATTATCATGGCGATTGCGATCATGATCTCAACCTTCGGCTGCAATAACGGATTGATTCTCGCCGGCGCGCGCGTGTACTACGCGATGGCGCGCGATGGTTTGTTCTTCAAACGCGTGAGCAAACTGAACCGGCAACATGTGCCGGCGATTGCCTTGATCGCGCAGGGGATTTGGGCCTGCCTCTTAACATTGCCACGCACGGTCATAACGGATCCAAAGACCGGCGCCGTCACCTTTGGCAACGTGTACACACAATTGCTCGAATACCTGATTCCTGCGGATCTAATTTTTTATGCATTGATGGTCGGCGCGGTGATCATCATGCGGCGCAAAGCGCCAGAGATGACGCGCCCTTATCGGGCCTGGGGCTATCCGATCGTGCCGATCATTTACATCGCCATGGCCGTTGCAGTCATTGTCGATCTCGCTTATCTCGCCCCATACACTGCGGGCATTGGCTCTCTCCTCGTGCTCACGGGAATTCCTGCTTATCTGGTGTGGCGACGTAGTGCGTCGAAGAACGCAGAGAGCATCGTGCCTGATTCTGCGACGGCAGAAGAAGTTGCGTGAAGTTCCTGAGTGACTAGACGACCGCCGCGGAAGTAGCAAACGCTTTCAATTGAACCAGCGCCGGCGGCGCTTCAGCGAGCCAGGTCGTCGGGCAGACACCGCAGCGAGTGCATTGATTCACGGAAGGGCAGGGTGCAGTCGAGCGCGCTTCGTGAGCGCGTTCGTGCTCGCGTTCCATGAATGGCCGGCCGAGTCCCGCATCGACAATCTCCCACGGCAGAAGCTCGTCATGTGAACGGGTACGGCTGGTGTGAAAATGCGGATCGATTCCCGTTTCACGTAGTGCCGCTTTCAAATCGCCATTCAGACGCGCCATCGCTTCGATCACCGGCGCGATTCCCCGATCGCCGGAAGAAAAGAGCGCCTGTTCGTGAGCAATGCGGGCGGACATCGCGCGGACTTCCACGTTCGGAATGCGCGCGAGGTTTTTGCAGACCCACTTCAAACGCCGCTTCAATTCTTTCTCCCCGCAAAGAGCTTCCCACTGAAATGGCGTGTTCGGCTTTGGCACGAAGCCATTCAATGACGGAATGATCTTGCCGGCGCGTCCAAAGCGCTTGCCCGCTTCGAGCATGCGATCCTTGATCCGCTCGACGAGCTTGATCATCTCATCGAGGTCTTCGTCAGTTTCCGTTGGCAAACCAACCATCAGATAGAGCTTGATTGTCAGCATGCCGCGATCGAAGACCGCGCCGCAGATGTCCACGATTTCATCGTTCGTCAGGTTCTTGTTAATGACGCGACGCAAACGATCCGAACCCGTTTCCGGTGCGACGGCGATTTGCTGATCGCGTGATTCAACCAGCGCATCCAGCAACTCATCCGAGATTTGATCCAAACGTAAAGACGAAACTGAGATGCGGTAATCCATCGCCCGCAAACCCTGAAGGATCTCGCTGATTTCGGGATGGTCGCAGACAGCAGTAGAAACTAATCCAATCTTGTCCGTCTTCGTGCGCCAGGCTTTGGCCTTCGCGAGAATGTCGCGCGCGGGCACGACGCGTGGCGGCCAGTAGTTATAACCGGCCCAGCAGAAGCGACATCCCTGCGAACAGCCGCGCGAAATCTCAATGAGGAAACGGTCGCCCATCTCAGCCAATGGAGCGTAGATGTTTGTAGATGGCGCGAAAACTTCATCGCGTTTCAGTTGCTCGACTATATCTTTCTGTTCGCGCCGAATCGCACGTCGCAGCGACCCTTCCTTCGGGTTCTCTGCGGAGATGGCACGGCCGACGCGCGCGGGGACGCCTTCCTCGGTCGGCGTGTATGCGTTTACTGTTCCGTCCTCGTTGTAGCTGACGAAGTAGAGTGACGGCACGTAAAAGCCACGGCCGTGTCGCGCCAGCGACAACAGCAACTCTTCTTTCGATTGGCCCTCGAAGAACGCGTCGACCAGTTTCGGTCCGAGTATCTCGCCTTCGCCGACGCCAATCACATCAGTGAACTCCGCGATCGGCTCTGGATTCAGAAACGAAGCGGCGCCGCCCATGACAATCAGCGGATCGCGTTCGGTGCGATCTTTCGACCAAACCGGTACACCACTCAATTGCAGCATGCGCGCCATGTTGACGTAATCGGTTTCAAACGAAATCGAAAAAGCAATGACGTCAAAGTCGCGCACGGGTGTTTGAGATTCGAGTGAGAGCAGCGGAGTTCCGATACGTTCGTACTCAGCGAGTTCGTTGATTGGGGCAATAGCCCGACCGTGAGGGAGGACTTGATCGTAGCCGGAACTGGTGCGGGAAAACTCCGTGTTCGAAGCCCGACCGTTACGGGAGACGCGCTGTTGCGAATGTTGCGGGGCATTAGCCCGACCGTCAGGGAGAGCTCGAGTAGAGGTTGAGCCCTCGCTTACGCTCGGGCTAGTACCCCGATCCGGCAGAAAGACTCGCTCGCACGAAACCTCAGGAATGTTATTGAAGAGTTCGTACATCGCCTGAAAACCGAGGTTCGCCATCCCAATCGAATAGACGTTCGGATAGCAGAGCGCGATGCGCAGTTGCGCCCCGCGCTTTAGCACCCAGCCATCTTCGCTGGCGAGCTTTCGTTTGTAGCTTTCGACGATGCTTCGCATGTCAGTTGTCAGTTGTCAGTCGTCAGTCGCAGTTGTTCTTGTTTGGCGAGGGAACAACTGGCTACCGACAAGGGACAACGGACGGCAATTAGTTATGCTGGACCGTTTCGAGGAACGCCTTCAACTTCCGCGAGCGCGACGGATGCCGCAGCTTGCGCAGCGCCTTCGCTTCAATCTGGCGAATGCGTTCGCGTGTCACCGCGAAGTGCTGGCCCACTTCTTCGAGCGTGTGCTCTGAGCCAGTCGTACCAAGGCCGAAACGCATCTTGATCACTTTCTCTTCGCGCGGCGTGAGGGTCGCAAGCACTTCGTCGGTAATCTCACGCAGGTTTGACGCGACGACCGCGTCAGAGGGATTCAGGATTGATTTGTCTTCAATGAAGTCGCCGAGGTGCGAATCTTCCTCTTCGCCAATCGGCGTTTCGAGAGAGATCGGCTCCTGGGCAATCTTCAAGACTTTTCGCACTTTCGAAACTGGAATATCCATCTTCTTCGCGATCTCTTCGCTCGTCGGTTCGCGGCCGAGTTCCTGCACGAGCGCGCGCGAGGTGCGAATCAGCTTATTGATGGTTTCGATCATGTGCACCGGAATGCGAATCGTTCGGGCTTGATCAGCAATCGCGCGCGTGATCGCCTGCCTGATCCACCATGTAGCGTAGGTTGAGAACTTGTAGCCGCGCCGCCACTCGAACTTATCCACGGCTTTCATCAAACCGATATTGCCTTCCTGAATCAGATCGAGGAACTGCAAGCCGCGATTCGTGTACTTCTTCGCAATTGAAACGACTAGACGGAGGTTAGCTTCGACCAATTCGCGCTTCGCCTGGCCGGTTTGTTGTTCGCCGGTGACGATGTTCTGCAACGAACGCTTCACTTCGACCGGAGAAATGTGAAACTCCTCTTCGACCGTGCGCAGCCGTTTTTTCGCGTTAGCCACGTGCGCCTTGTAAGCCTTCTGATCATCGGCCTTCAGGCGCTTCTTCACGTTGAGTTTTTCCGTGTAAGTTGAAAGCTCACGTTCAGCCGAACGCACTTCTTTCTGCACGTTGCGAATCGCGTTTATGAGGCGCTGACGTGAACGCTCGGTCATGTTCAGCCTGCCGATTTCGTCGGCAATTTCAACTCGGAGGCGCGCGACGCGGCCGCGGAGCCGCAATACTTTCTTAGTCTTTTTACCGCGCTGCGCTTTCGTTTCCTTTTTTAGCTTTTCGTATTCTTTCAGCGCGTTCTTGAAGATCTTACGAATGTTCTCAATGCCTTCAATCGTCCATTCTCGATACTCATCGGCCTTATCATCCTCGCCGGCCAGTTCAGCCTGTTCGGAAAAAAGAACGACTTCGCGAATGTTGATTCGCAGGGCCTGAAGCTCTTCGCCGACCTTCAAAAGTTCCATCACCGCGATCGGAGATCGGGCGATGGCTTTGTGGGTCTTCATCAGCCCGCGCTCAATGCGTTTGGCGATCGCGACTTCGCCTTCGCGCGTCAGCAACGGCACGACACCCATCTCGCGCAGATACAAACGCACCGGATCGTTCGTTTTCTCGAGCGCGCCCGCCGAGAGATCCAGCTCGAGGTCCTCGTCGCTCTCTTCTTCTTCCGTCGAAATCGCCGCCGCTTGTTCAATCAGTCGCTCATCCGAATCGGCGACATGAATATTCGAAGCGTCCAGCTTCTGAAGCACGTCTTCAATATCGTCCGGAGAAACAACATTTTCCGGCAACTCTCGGTTGAGGTCGTCGTAAGATAAGAATTTCTTGTCGCCGCCCAACTGAAGCAGGCGATCCATCACATCGTCTCGATCTTTTTCTTCACTCGCCACTTTTATCTTTATCCTTTAATCAAACCGATTTTCATCGGCATTACGTTAGATGCCGCACGAGGCAGCATTCGCTCAATTTACCTGTTTGCTCACTTGCGCCGCGGGCAAAAAGCCCGCGCGCTCTTTCGATAATTTTAAGATTTGGGCCAACAGCGTATCGCGCCGCTCGGCCTCACCGGCCCGATCGGCCTCGGCCGCTTCCGACCGCATCTCTTCAATCTCGCGATCCAGCTTCATCAAGCGCAGCGCGTCCACGCAACTGTCGGCCTGTGCCAGCGCTTCATCGAAGTTTTCAATCGGGTCAGCAAGCATCAATCGCGCCAGCAACTCACCAACCGCTGGATTGTCCGCCGTTTCCGCGCTCAGCGAATCAAAACTGATTTCGCTCTCGTCCTCGTTCAGCTTCGCAATCGCACGAAACAACGGCGCGGTTGCAAGGCCTTCGTAGTCGCCCGTTTCGAGTCGCGGCAGAACGATCTTTCGCAGCTCTTCACTTCCCAGAAGCAGCTCCAGAATCTGTTCCTCAGCGACCGTCGGCTTCAGCGGTCTAATCACCACCTGCTGAACGGCTCCAACGTCAGCACTTGCGGCGCCGCGCGTCCGTTGCCAAAGCTCGCGGCGCTGATCCGCCTGCACGCGCAAAGCGTCCATGGCGATGTCAAAATACTCGCGGCGCTGAATCCGGCCACGCACAGCACGCACAAACGGGAGCGTCTCCTCGACCGCCGCAGCTTTATCAGCCGGGTTGTGAAGGTTACGATCCCGCAAAGCCTGATCGATCACAAATTGTATTTGGGGCTGTGCCTTTGATCGCCGCTGCTGATACTCCGTTACGCCGTATTTTCTGATGAAATCGTCCGGATCGGCGTTGTCCGGGAGCACCAACACCTTTACTTCAATGTCTTCTGCCAGAAGGGTTTCGATTGCCCGCTTTGCCGCCTGCACGCCCGCTCGATCACCATCATAGTTCACCACTACTTTACGCGCAAACCGCGCTATCAGTTTCACTTGCTCAGGAGTGAGCGCCGTGCCCAGACTGGCGACCATATTCTTCACCCCATGTTGGTAGGGAACAATTAGATCGAGATACCCCTCGACCAGAATCGCGAAGCCCTGCCGCCGGATTTCGTCGCGAGTCAGGTTCAAGCCGAATAGGTGACGCCCCTTCGTGTAGGCTGGCGTTTCGGGCGAATTGAGATACTTCGGTTCGCCTTCAGGATCGAGCGTTCGGCCGCCAAACGCGATCGGTTTCCCCTGCGCGTCGAACACCGGAAAGATCAGCCGTCCGCGAAAACGGTCGTAGGAGCCGCCTTCTTCCTTTTTTACTACCAAGCCGCTCCGTTCGAGCTGCTCCTGCGTCGCACCTTTTTGGCGCAGGTGAGTGGAAAGAGCTTCCCAACTGTCGGG
>DASYPX010000159.1:0-17773 GCA_036006125.1 Pyrinomonadaceae bacterium
CATGATCTACAACAACAAGCGGGAGTACTGACTCTAGCTTTCGAAAGGACCCCCATGAAAAAGAAGGTAGCCCTCGCACTCATTACGTTGATGGCGGTTGCGGCGGTCGCGCAAAAGAAGGATGAAAAGCCGTGGACTGAGTGGTCAAAGAAAGATGCCGAGAAGATCCTGACGGACTCGCCCTGGGCGAAAGCCCAGACCGACACAGACACCTCACAAATGTTTTACTCACCCACACAAGATCCGCAGCGGATGGGAACGAGTTCGAACGATAGCTCACGGCTTGCACAAGGCGCCACTAACCAAGCGGTCAATGTATCTTTTCAGGTGCGGTTTTTTTCCGCACGCCCGGTGCGGCAAGCGCTGGCGCGGATGATGGAGATTAACAACAAGCCGCCTGCGGATGTTGCGGCCAAACTTCATCAGTTCGCCGAAATGCAATCTACCAACTCGATCATAGTTACCGTAACCTATGCCTCGACCGATCAAAGATACACAGGCGTTGTAATGCAACAATTCAGCAGCGCGGCGACCGGCACGATGAAGAACGACGTATACCTGCAACGCTCTGATAGCAAACAACTTTTTCTCGAAGAATACGTTCCACCTGGCAAGGACGGTTTCGGCGCACGCTTTATTTTCCTGCGCGAAGTCGACAGCGAACCTTTTGTGAAAGACGCAACCGGCGAACTGCGCTTTTACGCAAAGTATCCGAATGGAATCAAGATCGATCGCCGATTCAAATTGGCTGAGATGATGTACCAGGGCCAACTGGAGCTTTAATCCGTCAGCAAATGATTTGCGAATGAGCGCTGCTTCGTTTTTGAAGGAGCGCTCTTTTAGTTAGGGCTTGATTCAACCCATGAAAGTAAGCATCATTCGCGTCAATGAGTGCTCCTGCTAATGACCTCGCAATCGCTCCGCTCGGCGCAGGCGATCTGATTGATCGCGCGGTCAGGCTTTATCGCCGGCACTTTCTTACGTTGATTCGAATTGCCGCTCCGCCAGTGGTCATTTCTGCGGCCGGTTCAGCGCTCACGACGATTGCATTTCGCGCCATTGGCGCCACGCCAAGCAGCACGCGCCTATTGCTGTACCTGCTCGTGGCGTTCGGCGGCGGAATCGTGATCGCGACGGGTTCGCTGTTTAGTCTGATTGTCATGGGAGGCGCGACCCGAAACCTGGTCGCGCATTTGCTATGGGATGAGCCGGTTAGTTTCCGGTCAACCTATGCGGCGGTGAAATCACGTTTTTGGGGATTGTTAGGTGCGAGCATTCTCGTCGCGATTTGGCTGGGCTTTTGTGGTTGGTTGTCATTCATTGCTTTCTATCTGGTTTTCGCTTTGCTCGTGTTGCTGGGCGTCGCTATCGGCCAGGTAATGCCGGGATGGGTTATCGCTATCGTGAGCGTCTTAGGCAGCATAGTGGCACTTGTATTCGCGATCATCCTCTTCTTCTTATTGGCAGGTCGTATGGCTTATGTGCCGCAGGCCATGTTGGTTGAAGGGCGCACGATAGGCTCAGCTATCGGCCGTAGCTTTTCGCTCGCCAGTGGAAATGTTCGTCGATTGATGGCGATGACGTTGTTTACGTTCTTTGCAACGTACTCGGCGCTGGCGCTTTTGATAATTCCGCTTGGTTGGTATGGCTGGGTCAATGGTGTTGACGTCTCGCCTTTCGGAACTGAATGGCCGGCATGGTACTCCATTGGTTACGAAGTGATTCTGCAATGCAGTCACATTTTGCTTGCCCCGATTTGGATGCTCGGTCTATCGCTGCTCTATGTTGATGAACGTGTGCGGCATGAAGGCTACGACATCGAATTAATGGCCGCGCGGCAGCTTCCCGAAATGCCTGAGCTGCCGGGAGTGATGTCGCCTTTCGCACCGGCGCTAGTGACGCGGCGAACGCGCACGTTTGTGCCACCACCGGCGCCGATGCCGCCACCAAATGTGTTGGGCCTTCGCTGAAGATTCTAGGATGAGCGCGTCTCACAAAGGGTTCTTAACGGTCACGACGTTGCTGTTCGCCTTCGCGGTGGTCGCGCGTGCAACCACGTTCTCGGATTACCGCACACGGCTCTCACAGGCAGCAAGCGTCATTCAGCAGCTCGAAACCCCGGATTACTACACCGATGATTCACGTCAGGCTGAGGACCTGGTGGAAAGCGCACTCGCGCGACTGCGCCACCTTGTCCCGGAAACGGAAAACGTCACTTTTGACAATCAGACCATCGAAGTTGACAACAAGTGGTTTCACAAAGCACTCGCCGAGTACGAAAAGAAAAGGAGATCGCGTGAACACGATCCGGAGTTGATTCACCGCACGCGCGAAGAACTGCGGGCTCTAATTCAGCGCCTGGATGAAATGAAAGGCGGCGCGGCGAGCAACGACAAGGACGCAAACAAGGCGAGGATCGCGGAAATCCTGCGACGTCCCGAATACGACAAAACCACAGTGCAAGAGAGCGCTATCGAAAGGCTTTGGAACCAATTCCTGCGGTGGCTCGCGAAGTTGTTTCCGAAGATGAAGCCTATCACGCCCGGCACTGGCCGCAGCTTGTCGAACATCGCTCAGGTGATTGTCGTGGGCTTGTCGGTCGCCTTGATTGCCTTCCTTATTTGGAAATTCCTCCCGCGATATTTGCGCAATCGGCGTAGCAAGAAGAAAGCGAAAAAACGAGAGCCCCGCATCGTTTTGGGCGAACACCTGGAACCTGATCAGACCGCCGCTGACCTGCTTGAGCAGGCCGAAGCGCTCGCGCGGGCGGGCGATTTGCGCGGCGCGATTCGCAAAGCGTACATCGCTCTTCTTTGTGAACTCGGAGATCGAAAAGTGATCAGTCTCGCCCAGCACAAAACCAACCGCGATTACCTGACGTCGGTGCGCGCCAGAAGCGCACTTTACGAATCGATGCGCAAATTGACGTTCAGTTTTGAACGACACTGGTATGGCTTTGTGCCGCCAGCACCGAACGATTGGGATGAGTTTCGCGTCGGGTGCAAAAAGGCCGTGACCACTAGTGAGTAATGAGTAATGAGTTATGAGTTATGAGTATCGGTGCTTCGTATTTGGCAGTTTGTGCTTTGATTTAGCAGCACAATTTGACGGTGTAATGAAATCAAAGACCAAAGACCAAAGACCAAAGTACAAAGGCCAATTACTCATCACTCATTACTCATCACGCATCACTCGTCATTAATTTGATATGCGCCAACGTCTGATCATTATCATTACGTTAATCGTCGTCATCGTGGTGCTGATCGCGCTGAACGCCGCCTCGTATGTTCGTGTCGAGCATGTGGCGGACTCTGAAAGCACTCCCGATCGCTCAACCTTCAACTCAGGCGCAACAGGTACTCAAGCGTTCTATGATTTTCTCCACGAGTCCGGCCGGCAAGTTGTTCGTTGGCGCGAGGGCTCATCATCACTTTTGACTCTCAACGGGCCCAAGCCCGACACGTTCGTCATCATCGGACCCGTGCAGGTTGGTTACTCGAAACGCGAGACGCAGGAAATACTGCGCTGGGTCGAATCGGGAGGACGGCTGGTGGTCATCGATCGTCAGCCCGACCATCGCCTGGTCAAACCAAACGAATGGGTCATCGCTTCACAAGTTGTGAGTTATCCGTGGACCGAACTGGATGCGAACGACTTTGAGCAGATGACGACGGGAATTACTCCAGTCAAACCGGCGCAGCCCACCGCGATGGCGCGCAACGTTGAATCGGTGATGCCGTCGCGATTCATGGGAGCGATGACAATCTCGCCGGCGACCCAGAACCCAAAGCCAACTCCGACGCCCGATTACGAAGACGACGATTCAGAAAATTACGAGCAGTCACCCACACCCGAGAGTGGCAACACTTATAGCCGCAGCGTTGAAAAAACGTCGCAAGCACCGGTAGTGCATTTACGTAACGAGCGAGGCGCGCTACTGGTCGATTACCCATACGGCAGCGGGCGCGTCATCGTACTCTCGGATCCTTACATTGTCGCGAACAACGGCATCGGACGCGCCGACAATCTTATCCTGGCGCTAAACATTGTCACCGCGGGTGGCCGTTTAATAGCTTTCGACGAATTTCACCAGGGGCGCGCAGTGACGCACAACGCGCTGTTTCAGTATTTCGCGGGAACACCGGTAATGGCGATTTGCGCGCAACTCGCTCTGATCGGTGTGGCGATCGTCTGGTCGCAAGGGCGTCGCTTTGGCCGGCCGTTGCCACTGCCGTTTGTCGATCGGCGATCAAAGCTCGAGTTTGTTGCCTCAATGGCTGAGCTGCAGCAACGTGCCAAGGCTCATGATCTCGCGCTCGAAAATATCTATGCGCGTGTTCGTCGCGTGCTCGTGCGATACGCCGGTTTGAGTAACAGTAGTCCACGCGGGGAAATTGCCCGACGTGTAGCAATGCGTTCGGGCATCAATCTGCAAGACCTTGAAACATTGATGCGAAACTGTGAAGACACGATCAACGGTGCGGCAACCAGCGCGCGAGACACTTTGCGGATGGCGCAACGTCTGCGCGAAATAGAATCATCACTCGGCCTACGCGCGCGCGCACGGGACGCGAAGCAAGCAGCAGAGTAGTTACAAACCGCGGTCAGTCGAGGAAAAAAGAGGCGGGGCCGAATGGTCCCGCCTCTGGTTTTTTGGTGTGGATGGTTAATTTAGAAAATTATCTTCAATCCCATCCTGGCGGTTCTACGACCACCACTGACAAAGTCATAGTTGAGGAACCGCCCGGCCGTAGTGTTGGTCACGTCAAGCCCGGGAAGTCCCGTCTGCTGCGGATGGTTAAAGACATTGAAAGCCTCGACGCGATATTCCAACTTCAGGTTCTCACCCAGCCGGAACGTCTTAAAGAGACTGAGGTCGACGTTCTTCACAGGATTTGACCGTTCGGTATTGCGTCCCAGAGTGCCCGCACTCAACGGCGTCAGTGTTGTGCCCGTAGCAGTGGCGACCTGGACCACATACACGTCATTGCGCGTCACACACTGTAACGTGTCCGGGTTGCGCAGGAGCGAGGCACATGTGCCGGCCGCGACGATAACGGCCCGCGTATTGTGCGGGGCGTTCGGGTTGGCAAGATCGGGTCGATCAGCCGTGGAGACGCCGTCCCCGTTGCGGTCTAACCCGTTTACGATCGTGAACGGTGCGCCCGATTGGAAGGTGACGACCCCGTTCAGCTGCCATCCACCCACCAGCTTCGCTGCCCAGCTGTTTCCGCGCAGGACTGGAAGATCCCACACGAAGTTGGCAACAAACCGGTGCTTGCGGTGATAGTCAGACACGGCGTGATCTACCAACAATCCGCCCAGAAACGCCGGAATTGATGCCAGCGACGAATTTGTCTGGCCGGTAGCAAATACCTCACTGATCTGGTCTGTGTTCTTCGACCATGTGTAGGACGTGCCAACCTGCAATCCACGTGATAGACGTTTATCGACACGGAGTTGTGCCGAGTGATAGTCCGAATTGGCGCCGCTCGTGCGGTAACGGCGGATGCCCAATGTCGGGAAACGGCGTGCGCCCGTCGATGGATTAACTATCGGGTTCAGGTCTTCAGTCACGAAAAGCTTACGACCGACGGACCCGACGTATGACGCATCCATGATCAACCCGAACGGCAACTCTCGCTGGACGCCGAGCGACCAACGCTGTGTGTAGGGGTTGCGAATGTTTGGATTGAAAACCGAAGTCTGAGAGTTGGTCGCACTCGGCGACACCGGTACAGACGGAATCGCGCTGGGGAAGAAGTTAGCGGTGCCCCTGCCGGCGGCCGCGCCGGTGGTAGTGGTCGCGGTGTTGTTTGGCGAATCGGCCGCAATGTTCGACAACAGATTGTTGAACCAGGTGTCGTAGCTTACCTGGTAACCCCCGCGAATCACGCTGCGGTCTCTGGGGAACAGCCAGGCGATCGGGCCACTCTCCCATTGTGGTGAGTAAGCGAATCCAAATATTGGTCCGAAATTGTTCTTGTCACGCTCTACCTTATTCGGGACGAGGAAGGCGGCGGCGTCAAAGCCCGCGAATGCCGGAAACTTAAATGCGTTGTTTGCCGGCTGTCCAAAGTCCTCGTAACGCGTGCCGAATGTCACCGTCAGGCTCTGCGTCGCTCTCCAAGTGTCCTGTCCGAAGTAGCTCTTGCGGAGCAAATTTGGGGTGTAAAAGGGCGTGCCGAAGTTGATGTTCGCGGTGCCATTTGCGCCACTAAAGTTATCGATAAAGTTTGCGAACCCAGTGAAACCGCCACCGGTGGCGAAGGCGAAGGAACCGCGTTCGTTGAAAGGTGGCCGTTGTCGCGCAGTTTGGCGCAGCACCTCGAATCCGAAACGGAAGGTGTGCGAATTCCAGACTTTGGTTAATGTGTCCTGCACCAGGATATTCTTGGCTCTGCGGCCTTGGGGTAAATTGGTTGCGATGCCAATCGTGGAAAGGCCGCCACTGCCGGCAAAGCTCATGTTTGGTAAGGTGCGGGCCAGAGCGCTGGCATTGGTCGCAAACGGGAACTGAAAGTCGATCAGTCCGTACGGCGAAACACGTGCCTCGTTCGTAATCGACGAGTTAATGATCCATGTATGGGTGATCAAAATGTTTCGGGCTGGCCCCAAAACATCAGTCGTGAATCCTGGGTTTACGACAAACGATGAAAGGTTCTGAATAAAGTAGTCGTTTGTGAACCGGAAAGTGAGCTTGTGAGCGTCGCTGATGTTGTGGTCGGTGCGAATCACCCACTGCTTGTCATTAAAGAACTGACCCAGGCCCACATTCGCGAGCGCAGTTTCTAAGTTTCCGCGGGCGACCGTGACCCCCGCTCCATTCGGACCAGTGCCGAGCGCCACGTTAACCGGACTTTGCGTCGGAACGCCGCGAACGTCTCCGATTACCGACAGATAGAGATCTACACGTGGATTGGTTCCGGCCGGGAAAAGCGCGCGGAGTGCCTGCACCCCAGCTTCAGTCGGGACACGAGGACTCTGCAGAGTTGTTGAGCGGAACCTGTCCCACTGAAGGGCGAAGAAGAACCAGTTGTGATCTTTGCCTTCGAGTGAAGCACGACCTCCCTCTCCGAAATGTGGCAACGGCAGCGGTCCACCGATACTGCCCCCAAAGATGTTCTCAGTGAAGACTGGGAATTTGGCCGTATTGTTCGCTCCGTCGCGTGTGATTCGGTTGATGGCCTTATCGGTGTTGCTAATCGCGTTGAAGACCTGCGAGAGAATGAGCCACTTAGCCGTTCCGTGATACTCGTTCGTGCCGCTCTTGGTAACGAGGTTGAAAACACCGCCACCGGCACGGCCGAATTCCGCGCTGTACAGGCCCGTCTGCACCGAAACTTCGGCAATGGCATCTTCATTGTTAATCACGGTTGCCGGGCCGGTGACGGAGATGTCGTTGTTTTCCGTCCCATCAATCAAATAGTTATTGCCGCGTGGGCGTTGCCCGTTGACTGAAAACTGCGCACTGTTTCCGAATTGCGCCCCGCCTGTAGCTGTCGTCACCCCGGGCAATAAACGCCCCAGGTCATATGGATTCAAGTTCGCGGAGGGCAAACTGGCGACTTGCTGCGCATTGAAGTTGCCGCTGCGAACGACATCACTAGTTTGCAGCATTTCACCAAGACCCGCGTTGACGTTTACGGTCTCTTCCTGTGTACCAACCTCCATCTCGACGTCGACGTCGGTGATGATATTCGCTTGCGCCAAAACGCCTGAGGTGCTGGACGTCTTGAACCCTTTCGCTCGAGTGATTACTTCGTAGGTTCCAAGATCGACGGCATCGAAACGGTATATGCCTGAATCGTTGGAGGTCGTTGTGCGACTCTGGTTTGTAGATGGATTCTTGAGTTCGACTTCCGCGCCGCTGATTACTTGATTTTGTGGGTCTGTCACCGTACCAGTGACAGTGCCTTTACTCGTTTGTGCTGCGGCTACTGATGCCACTGAAACGAGCAAGCCAATAGCGAGAAGAATTAACAGGCCATGCTTCTTCATTTCTTTCCTCCGCGTTTTTAAGGTCGGTATTGCTTGAAATCATTCCGGCGGTATTAATAATGAGCAGCCTGTCTCTGCGGTTTTTCATAGCAAACTTTACGCCATCGCGGTCATGACAGAATTTCCCAAACAAACGTCTATTGCCGGAGCCGGCTAATAAACACCCGCACCAGATTTTTGGAGATTGATCCGAATTTTTGGCGAACACTCCGGCCTGGTATCCACTAGGAAGCCTATCGAGCAAACAACGGTTTGTAACGAGATCCGTCGTGGTAGAATCCGTCTCCGAAACGCTAAGTCTATTAACTTATGCCTGAATACGTTTCCAACACCATCGCGCACATCACAACTGAACTCGGCAAAGTCATCGTTGGCCAGACGGAACCGATCGAACAAATTCTTGTCGCATTGCTGGCTGAAGGCCACGCACTGATCGAGGGCGTGCCCGGCACGGCGAAGACGCTGACGGTCAAAACACTCTCGCGCATCATCAACGCGGGCTTCGGCCGCATTCAGTTCACGCCGGACTTAATGCCTTCGGACATTACGGGCACGAACGTTTTCAACATGGCGTCGTCGAATTTCAGTCTGCGCCGCGGACCAGTGTTCACCGACATTTTGCTGGCTGATGAAATCAACCGCACGCCGCCCAAAACGCAAGCGGCGTTGCTCGAGGCGATGGAAGAACGTCAAGTGACAATTGACGGTGAAGGCTACGCACTATCACCCATCTTCACCGTACTTGCCACTGAAAATCCGATCGAGTACGAAGGCACGTATCCGTTACCTGAAGCGCAACTCGATCGCTTTCTGCTTAAGATCCTTTTGCCGTACCCTTCGGCGAACGAGGAACAGCAAGTCGTGGCGCGCTGGGACTCGGGCTTCAATGCGCGGCGATTGGATCAAGTGGAGATTCATCCGCTTTCCGATGCCGACGCCATTTCGCGCTGTCGCGCGGAAGTACGAAATATGCGGGTCGAGCCCGGCGTCCAACGCTATATAGTGGATATTGTTCGTCGCACGCGCGATCACGCCGCGGTGCATTACGGGGCCAGCCCGCGCGCCGCTGTCGCGCTGTTGTTGTGTGCGAAAGCTCTGTCAGCCATTCGCGGAAGAGATTTCTCGACGCCGGACGATGTGCGCGACATCGCCCGACCCGCGCTCCGACATCGTCTGACGTTGCGTGCGGAAGCTGAACTCGATGGTGCGACACCGGATTCTGTGATTACAGATATTTTGCAGAGTGCAGAAGTGCCTAGATAGGTATCGGGTGTCAGGTATCAGGTGTCGGCCGTCAGACTTCATTAACGAAAATCCGCACAACTGACTTCCGTCACCTGACACCCGAAACCCGACAGCCGATTTATGCGTTTCGTCTTCACAAAACTTTTCTATGCGCTCCTTGCGGTCGCGCTTGTTCCCATTTCTTTATCGTGGGGCCGGCCAATGCTCGCATGGGTTGCCGTCACTTACGATCTGATCATCATCATCGTCGCGCTCTTTGATGCTTGGAACAGCAAACTACCAAAGACGGTCTCGATCGAGAGACATTTCGGCGGACGGTTTGCGGTCGGCGCGGAGACGGACGTGCAGATTGATGTCGCGAATCATAGCCCGCGCGACTTCTGGCTAATTCTCAAAGACGAATACCCGCCGCAGATGCAACTGTTTGGCAGTCGCGAAGCGCGTGTCGAAGTCGAAGCGCAAACCAGCGCGCAATTCCTTTACGGCCTGAAGCCGCCGAAGCGTGGCCAATTCTCCTTCGGCCGAATCGCCGTACGTTACCTGTCGCGTTGGCGATTGGCGTGGTGCCAGACGACGGCGGGCGAGGCGATCACGGTCAAGGTCTATCCGAACATGCGGCGCGCGCGCGAGGCAGAATTGCGGGCGCTCGGTACCCGTTCGTTTGTCGCGGCCCGTCGCAAGTCACAATGGCGTGGAGAAGGACGAGACTTTGAGTCGCTGCGTGATTACGTCCGCGGTGACGAAATGCGGCACATCTCCTGGACGGCCACGGCGCGGCGCGGAAAGCTCGTGACGCGTCAATACCAGATGGAGCGCGATCAGACGATTCTGGTCGCGCTGGATGCCGGACGTTTGATGACCGGCCGCCTTGAGAACGAAACCAAACTTGATCTCGCGGTGCACGCGACACTCGCGCTGATGTCGGCGGCGGCGCGTGCCGGCGACAATGCTGGACTGCTGGTGTTTGGACGGCGGATCAAGGCTTTTCTGCCTCCGAAGCGCGGCGCGGAACATCTGGATGCGGCACTCGAAGCGTTACATGCAATCGAGCCGGAAATGATCGAGCCAAGCTATGCGCGCGCTTTCGAGTTCGTCTCGGCAAACAGTCAGCGGCGATCGCTTGTGGTTGTGCTGACTGATCTGGTTGATGAAGAAGGATCGAGTGAGCTGCTATCCTCACTAAAACTATTGCGGCCGCGACACCTGCCGCTGGTCGTAACGATCGGTGATCGTGATCTGAAAGCAGTCGTGCGAAATCCGCCGGAAGATGAAAACGAACTGTTCACGCAATCAGTCGCTGAAGAGATCATGTACCAGCGTGAAGCGGCATTGCGTTTGGTTGAATCGCAGGGAGGACTCGCCTTAGACGTGACGGCGGCAGCGCTGGTGCCGCGACTCTTGGAAACGTACCTGAGGGTTAAGGAGAGAGGCCTACTCTAACTTCCGGGGAAAAAGTGAAAAGGAAAAGGGGAGACTCTCGGTCGCTATCTGTTCAATCAAGTCATCTCAATCCGAAGCGGGCCAACGCGAGTTTGAATTTCTTCCGATTCCCCTTTTTCCCGTGCATCTAGACGTCTCTTCCCGCTAAGAATAAATACGAGTACAACGCCACGCCCGTAATTCCGGCAATCGCAAATTTGATCAAAGGATTGATAGGCGCGGGCGAGATAAACCCTTCGATGATCCCGGCCACAACCAAAAGCGGAATGCATCCGACGATCAGGCGCACTGCTTCCATTCCGCGCGACTTCAATGCATCACCGCGCGTCATGTCACCCGGCATTACCAAAGCCGTTCCAATCAATAATCCCGCGCCGCCCGCGATGAAGATGCACGACAACTCGATCACGCCATGTCCCACGACAAAAGTAAGTAAGTCGTTCCCAAATCCGGCGCGGTAAGTCAGCGCTATGATTGCGCCGAAACTTGCGCCGTTGTACGCGAGCACATAAAGCGTGCCCAGGCCCAGCATCGCGCCGAGCGCAAACGCGTAAAAGGTCACCTTGATGTTATTCGTGAAGATTTGCGTCGAGCCAATCTGATTCGCGCGATTCAAATTCTCCCACCAGTGGGTACGGTTGTTAATGACCATTTCGCGGAAAAACGGGTCAATTCCCGCAAATTCCGAGAAATCCGGGTCATGCCGCGTGCCGAAAAAAGCGATGCCGGTGAACACCCAGAAGACCGCAAAGGCTACGGCCGTGTAACGCCAAGTGCGTCGAAAGCTTTGCGGGAAATCTCGAGCAAAGAAGTTCCGAATGCGGCGGCCACCCTGCGCGTCGGCGCGATAAATCCGTCCGTGCGCGCGAATGACGAGACTGTTGAGATAGTTGATGAGCCGCGGGTCGCGCGACTCGGCGCGCGCAATCGCCAGGTCGGAGGCCGTGCGCCGATAGATGCGGCCCAACTCGCGCACTTCTTCGCGATGCAAGCGACGCAGCTTCAATCCATCGAGCTGGTGCAGTAACTGCTCGAGCCGTTGCCAGGCGTTCTTGCGTTCGTTGATGAAGCGATCGAGTGCCATTGCTGATTGCCAATTGCCGATTTCCGATTTGCTTTTGGTTTAGAACCTTGTTACGAGTAGACCAATCGCCCAATGCAAAGTGACCAATCGGCAATGCTCGTCGAGTGTGTACCAAACTTCAGTGAAGGCCGCAAGCCTGAGGTGGTCGAACGAATTGCGCGGGAGATCGAATCTGCCGGCGCCACGACGGTGCTGAACCGTCACATCGATCCCGATCACAATCGATCGGTGATTACTTTTGTTGCGCCGCCTGAGAAGATTGTCGAAGGTGCGTTGCGTGCGGTTGCCAAGGCAGCGGAGTTGATCGACTTGCGTCAGCACGGTGGAGAACATCCCCGCATCGGCGCGACTGACGTGTTGCCGTTCGTTCCGGTTAGCGGTGTGACAATCGATGACTGTGTTGCGTTGGCGCACGAAGCAGGAACCAGAATCTGGAACGAGCTTTCGATTCCGGTTTATTTCTACGAACGCGCAGCGTTGCGATCGGATCGCGAACGACTTGAGCACGTTCGCGGCAAAGGATTTGAAAAGTTGCGTGAAGAGATCGCCACGAACCCCGATCGGAAACCTGATATAGGCGAAGCAAGGCTGCACGCCACCGCGGGCGCTATCGCCGTCGGCGCACGACCTTTCCTAATTGCGTTCAATGTGACGCTGGAAACAAACGACATCATGATCGCGCGCCGGATTGCGCGCGTCGTGCGCGAACGCGATGGCGGGCTGCCTTTCGTAAAGGCGCTCGGCTTTGAACTGAGCTCACGGCGCATCGTTCAGGTTTCGATGAACCTCACGAACTATGAACAGACCTCAATCGCGCGCGCCTTCGAAGCGGTGGCCGGCGAAGCCGAGCGGCTCGGGGTAAAAGTCCGGGGCGCTGAGATTGTCGGACTTGTTCCGCGCGCCGCGTTCGATCGCGAAGCGTCCTACTTCCCTCTGCTCGAAAACTTCAGCGAAACCATAATTCTCGAGAACCTGTTGCCCTGACGCGGCACCCGGTGGGCCAACCTTGCATTCGAATTAGAAGAAACTTCTGCTGGACAGCATGGTATGCTTTGTTTATTATTTTCTGCCCCCGCTCGGCGGCGAGCGGCGTCCCCACACGTCGGCCAGTGTGGCCGGCTTCCAGTTTTAACCACCGCGAGTTGTTCGTCGTAGCCAAGTGCGGTTGCTGCGACTTCCGCTGTCGAGAATATGGAGGGTTAGTTTCAAATGCTCAGAATGGGAAAGAATCCGAACGAAGATAAGAGCCCGACCCCGACACAACCCAGCGCCGATGCTTATTCACCCCGAAACTATTCGTCGTATCAAAGCGGCGAATTCAAGCCAGTCGAGGCGTCCACGACGCCAAGAGCCTTGAGCGAAAGCGAAACGATCGCACGCGAAATCAAGGACGGCACGCTCAGTGGGTTTGTAGGCAGCGGTACGAACGTTACGGGCGAGGCGGCATTCAAATCGCTTTTGCGCATCGATGGCCACTTCTCCGGCCGCGTCACGTCCCCGACGGGCACGTTGATTGTAGGGTCAGGCGGCCAAGTCGATGCGAACATCGAAGTGGCAGTGGCGCAAATTCAGGGCAGCGTTAACGGCGACATCATTGCGAGCCAACGCATCGAACTCGGACGCGCCGGGAAGCTGAACGGCAATATCCAGACTCCGTCGTTGGTGATTGAACAGGGCGGCGTGTTCGAAGGAAGCTGCAAGATGATTCAACAGAAGGCGGCCACCGAAAAAGCACGCGTTGATCGCAAAGACAACATCACGGACACACCAAAAGTCGATATTAAGCCTGACGTCACGAAGAAGCCCGAAGACGGCAAGGTCTCGGCCATCGCCATAGCGAGCTAATCCTCAGCTACCGATTTCCGAAATCACTGAAGGACGGACAAAACAATGTCCGTCCTTTTTGTTTGAGGTGACACGGGCGTTCCGCCCGTGACTCACGCGCAGGATGCGCGTGCCACATTTGGCGGGTACAATCGGCGCACAGACGCGATGAAAGCGAGTCGCGCGCGCTCACGCGTCGGTCAAACATATGCGAAGCCCCGAATTGAAAGTACTCTCGCTCCTAACCCTGATCGCTTTGCTTGCTTGCACAGCTGCAGCGCAGCCATCGCACGCACGCGCGGTCGGTGCGCGAGTTAGCCCGATTCCCGCTAATACTCTACTAATCATTCGCGCTGAAGATGAACGGCGCTGGGACGATTCACTGAAAGCCCTTCTGGCTGATTCTGATGCCCAGGTGCGCAAGCGAGCGGCGCTCGCGGCAGGTCGCATCGGCAATGAAAATGCGGTCCCCGTCCTGGCAGAGATGCTGCTCACTGACCACGACAATGACGTGCGGCAGATGGTCGCATCTGCTCTCGGTGAAATCGAATCGCCGGGCGGCGCATACGCGCTGACAGAAGTACTGAAAAGACAGGGGCAGGAAAACGGAACTGTTCGGGCGCGGGCTGTCGAAGCATTGGGAAAAATAGTCGCGGTGATGGCGAGTGCGCCGCCCGCTGCAGATGCGGCCACGAAGGCGATTGATGAAGATCGCCTCGACATCCTGCGCGCCGCAATTGTGGGCGCCTTGAGATTTGAAAACGGGCGCCGATCACGGTCGGATCAATTGACGATTTTGCTCGCGCTCACCGCCGTGTTGCGCACAAAACCGGATGGCGTGGGAAAGCTGGTGGCAGAGTTCCTCGATTATTCCGACAATCGGATTGTCGCCGACGCGCTGAATACGCTGGCGCGTTTGCGTTTGAAGGAGGGCAACGACAAAGCGCGCGATTTGCTGGCGAAGCACGAAGATCCAATCGTTCGCGCGAATGCCGCGCGGGTGCTGGGCGCAACTGAAGACAAGGCTGCTTTCAACGTTTTACTTGATCGTGCCCTGCACGATTCCGACCTGCGTGTGCGCGTCAGTGCGATTCGGGCATTGGGCCAGTTGAAGGAGTTAAAAGCAGCGTCGCCGTTGGTGGAACGAGGAATATTGCTTTCGCGGGCAGTCGGGTTCAGTGAGTCTCCTAAACTTTCGAACGACATCGGCGTTCGCGAGTGTGACTCTTTTATCGCAAAGTACGATTCATGCGTATCCAACAAAGTTCCCGAATCCGCACGCCCGCAATATCAGACGGCCCTCGAACAATGGCGTGTGTCCTGGAAAAAGCTAGCAGAGAATCCACAGACGACGAAGACACTCGCCAGTGCTTGCAAACAAGCTGATTCGCAACAAGCGATGAATCTTAGCCAATATGGTTGTGGTAACGACCTTAACGAAGTTCTTGAGATTGCGACTACCACAGGTCTCTTATTACGAAATACAAACGACGAGCGAGCGGTGGAATGGTTACGTTCGATTCGCGAATTGGACGGACGGACTTTTTCACCTGTTGAAGTTGCATTTGCTCGAATAGCACCGCAAACATACGTGATATTAACTTACGATCTAAGCAACAACCCATCCAGTCTGGCGAATGGCATGGCGGAAGTTGCCACAAACAAAACGGGGCAACCGTTGCTCGATGCGAGCAACAAGGAAGCGGCAACCAATTTCCTCCGGGGCGCTCTTGAATGTCGGCCACCGAAGTCCGCACGGCGGCCTGCTCCATTACGTGTTCGGCCTGGAATGACGGTGACAATGGGCACAAGATGTACACCTTTGGACACCGTTACCGTTTCCGATTTTCTCCGTGCCTATGCCGCATTTAAGCCGCCAGATCTGGAACAAAGAGTGAGACAGATGCTGTCTCATCAAGATGTAATCGTTCGGTTCACAGCCGCCGAATTACTCGGCGAGCAAACGCCGAGCGAAACGAACACCCGCGTACTGATAGAAGCTCTGCCGCGTGCGATGCGCGACGCAGACAACGATGCCGCGCTCGCAATTCTGAGCGCGCTGGCGAAGCAGAAAAATGATGCGGCGAATAAGGCAATCAAGACCGCGCTCGATTCAAGAGATCATCTTGTGCGACGACGCGCCGTCGCGCTGCTGAAAGCAAACGGTGTCGGTGACTTCTCTGATCGCATTGGCACGGTGCAGACGCGCAACACGGACGCGGATTATCGGCGGGCGATTGCGCGCATCGGCAAAAAACCGACGGCGACGATCACAACCACGAAGGGGTCGTTCACAATCGAATTTCTGCCGGAAGATGCGACGCTGAACGTGGATAACTTCATCCAACTGGCGAAGAAGGGTTACTTCAATGGCCAGACGATTCCGCGCGTAGTGCCGAATTTTGTGGTGCAAGCCGGCGACCCGCGCGGCGATCAAAATGGCGGGCCGGGCTACACGATTCGTTGCGAGATCAACGAAGTCCCTTACGAACGCGCAACCGTAGGCATGGCTCTGTCGGGCAAGGACACGGGTGGCTCACAATGGTTTGTCACCCATTCGCCGCAACCGCACCTCGACGGTGGCTACACCGTTTTTGGACACGTCATTCGCGGCATGGAAGTGGTCGATCAGACAGCGCGCGGCGATCGCATCGTGAGGGTTGTCGTTAATGAAAGGTAAATAAGCAAAGTGCTAAGGGGTAAGGGCAAAGAGCTGAGAGCTAAGAGCGGCGACGTTCGCGCTCGCCTTGCCCTTTGCCCTTTGCTCTTTGCGGTTGTCACCATATGTGGTCCAACTGTTCGAACATCGGGTCAGACTCAACCGCACCAGCCGCCTCCTCCCGACAAACGCATCCAATATCGGATCGATCTCTCACTCGATTACGCCAACCGAAAATACACCGGCAGTGAGCGCGTGCGTTGGGTGAATCGCGGCGATCGTTCAACCGGAACGTTGATTTTTCATCTGTACTCGAACGCGCGCGTTCAGGGATATATCGCACCGAAGCAGGCTGACGAACCGCGCCTTGAAATCATTGAGGTGAAAAGCGCCGAGAGCGAGGCACCGCTTCCATTCACGCTCGAAGAGGACAACACAATTCTGCGGGTGAGCTTGCGCCAGGACGTGCAGCCCCAGAACTCTGGTGAAGTGCTGATCAAGTTCCGCGGCGAAATTCCCGAAATCGATCCCGACGAAACTGGTCTCGTAGCGCATGTGATGCAGCAGGTGAGTGCGGCGATAGGCGGCGCGCGCGAACTGCGTCGTCCGCGTGACCTCAATTTCACGTGTCGCGGTGTGATGTTGCTCGGCACCTGGTATCCGGTGCTGGCGGCACGTGACGGTGAAGAGTGGTTGCGCCGAGTCGATCCTGGCATCGGCGACGCGACGGTGGCCGACGTCGCGGACTATGAAGTAAATGTCGACGCACCGCAGGCGACTTCGATCTTCACGCCGGTCGAGTCAAAAAAAGTCGCGACTCGGGCCGACCGGGCCGTTTCCACTTTTGTTGCTGAAAATCTTCGCGACTTTGCCGTGGTTGCGGGGTCGAACATGACTTCAGAAGAGCGCGTCATCAGCGGCATCAAAATTCGCTCAATCTATCGCCGGGAACATGAAGTTGCCGCCAAGCGTGCGCTCAACATCGCGTCGAATGCAGTCACTGTTTACATTCGCCGCCTGGGTGCGTTGCCATTACGGATGATTAGTCTGATCGATGCGCCACTCGTCACCACGTTGAGCAATGCGGAGTTCTCCGGCTTTGCTGCGATTGCCAGCGCTTTCTATGTGAATTTTGATTCGCCGGCGGTCAGCAGCATGCCGGATATCATTCGCGAACAGCGGGCTTCGGTCGAAGAAAGTTTGGAATGGACCGTGGCGCATGTCGTGGCCCATCAGTGGTGGGGCACGATGGTCGGCAGCGATCCGGGACGCGAACCGGTCCTGGACGAATCATTGGCGAATTGGTCTGCCCTGGTTTATTACCGTGAGACGTACGGAGAGCAAAAAGCCGACATCGCTTTGGACGAGCAACTTCGTGGCGTCTACAAACTTTATCGCACGTTTGGCGGGGAAGATTTGGAAGCAAACCTCCCGGCAAAATTTTACCGCAACACGTTTCAATACTCAGCCATCGTTACCGGCAAGGGCGCGTTGATGTTTGAAGCGCTGCGGAAACTACT
>DASYPX010000160.1:0-9221 GCA_036006125.1 Pyrinomonadaceae bacterium
CCGTAGATCGTCGTGTTGAATTGATCGTGGCTGCGCATCGTCATCATTAGAAATTCGCCCGCCTCCAATTTGATTTGCGGCAGTGGATGAACCGTGAAATGCGCTTTGCCCTCGTCTGTTTTGAATTCACGTTTGCGAATCGGGTTAGGCAGATAGAACCCGCCGGGTTGCCGCACGCGTTGGTTGTAGTTCTCGAAGTTCGGCACCACGTGCTCAATACGTTCGCGAATGCGATCGTAGTCAGCAATCAACTCGTCCCAATTAATCCCGACACCCTCGGGACTGCGGTTGGCAAGTGTCGCTTTCGCCACGCCCGCGACGATGGCAGGTTCGCTCAACAAATGCTCTGACGCGGGTTCCAATGTTCCGCTCCACTGTTCGACAACCGCCATCGAATTCTCCGTGGTGACGAATTGCGGACCATTCGCCTGTTTGTCTAACTCAGTTCGACCGAGGCAAGGAAGAATTAGCGCCTGCTTTCCGGTAATCAAATGCGCTCGATTCAACTTGGTAGACACGTGCACAGTCAAACTACAGCGCCGCAACGCATCGGCGGTGTACTCGGTGTCAGGTGTCGCGGACAAAAAGTTACCGCCGAGCGCGAAGAAAACCTTCGCCGCACCATCATGCATCGCCTGAATCGCGTGTACTGTGTCGTAGCCGTGCGCTCGCGGCGGTCTAAAGTTAAATTCCTTTTCCAAGCTGTCGAGGAATTGCGGGGTGGGCTGCTCCCAAATTCCCATGGTGCGATCGCCCTGCACGTTGCTGTGACCGCGCACCGGGCAGAAACCGGCGCCCGGTTTTCCGAGCTGTCCACGAAGCATCATTAGATTGACGATCTCCTGAATGTTGGAGACCGCGTTCTTGTGCTGAGTCAGCCCCATTGCCCAACAGAAAATCACGCATTCAGACTCGATGAAGATGCGAGCCGCTTCTTCGATCTCCGTTTTCGTGAGCCCGGACTGCTCGATGATGTCATCCATCGGAACATTGCCGAGGTTCGCCTGTAATTCTGCGAATCCGGTTGTGTGGTCGTTTATGAACTGGTGATCGAGCACATTCCCGGGCCGCTGTGCCTCTGCGTCGAGAACTACTTTCATCAGTCCCTTCAGCAGCGCAACGTCACCGTTGATGCGCACCTGCAAAAAAAGATCTGCGAGTTGAGTGCCACTGCCCGGGAACGTCCAGAATTCTTGCGGATGTTTGAACCGCGTCGTGCCGACCTCTGGCAGAGGATTGATGTGCACGATCTTGCATCCGCGCCTTTTTGCGCTCAGCAACGTCGACAGCATGCGCGGATGATTCGTGCCCGGATTCTGTCCGATAACAAAAATCGTGTCGCAAACATCAAAGTCATCGAGCGTCACCGTACCTTTGCCAAAACCCAGCGCTTCCTTCATTCCCGTGCCGCTCGACTCGTGACACATGTTCGAGCAATCAGGCAGATTGTTCGTCCCGAACCGCCTCACAAAGAGTTGATAAAGAAACGCGGCTTCGTTACTGGTGCGGCCGGACGTGTAAAAGATAGCTTCGTCAGGCGATGCCAGCGCGTTCAGCTCTTGCGCGATTAGTCCAAACGCGTCGGGCCATTGAATCGGTTCGTAATGTTGTGCGCCTTCGCGTAAGACCATCGGCTGTGTCAGACGGCCCTGCTGGTTCAGCCAGAGATCCGTCTGCTCGGCCAATTCACGAACGCTCCATTGCGCGAAAAACTGAGGCGTGATCCGTTTTCGCGTAGCCTCATCAGCGACATGCTTCGCGCCTTCTTCGCAGAATTCAAAGCGTGAGCGCTCGCCGTCGGGTTCCGGCCAGGCGCAGCCGGGACAATCGATACCGTGTTTCTGATTTATCTGCAGGAGCGTCCGCGTTCCGCGTATCAAGCCCATTTCGCCCCAGGCAAATTGTGCGGCGGTGAGTGCCGACACGATACCCCCAGCGACTTTGGGCGTTGGTTTGACATCCGGCGATGCGAGTTCGACGGGAGATTGTGCTCGCGCGTCACTCGCGTTGGATGCTTCGCCTTGAGATGAAACGCTTTTTTCCTTTTCGATGGATGCCACGGTTTTTCCCTGAAATGTGATTCTATGAGTCAACCTTGGTTTTTCAAAAGTGCCATGTTCCCCGCAGCTGCTCGCGCAAGCTGTGGCGGAGGCTTGGAACCTCAGTTAGAATCCGCAACATATCCCGCATTAGTGTAGGGATGACGAACGTATAGCGGCCACCTGACTGTTATGAAACGCTGTCCACGATGCAATCGCGTAGAAACGGACGAAACTCTAAAGTTCTGTCGGACAGACGGCGCGACGCTCGTTGACGAAGAAGCTCCCACTGATGTGCTTACTGGTACAGGCGATTCGGCGAGAACCCAATTTCTCAAGGCATCCGACCGTGCGGGAACAGTTTCCTCAGTGCGATTTCGCACAACAACGAATTCCGGTCGCCGCAGGATTGCATTCTTCGTAGTTCTCGCCGTCGTGTTCATAGCTTTGGGGATCGCCGGTCTGTTTGCTTATCGTCACGCCCGCGTCACCGAAGTGGCGATCGATTCAATTGCAGTTCTGCCATTCGAAAATCAAAGCGGCGATCCGGATTCGGATTATTTGGCCGACGGTCTTACGGACAGCATAATCTATCGCCTGTCTCAGCTTCCTAATCTAAAGGTCAGCCCGCGCAGCTCAGTCTTTCATCACAAAGGCAAAGGTGAGGACCCGATCACCATCGGAAATGAATTGCGCGTAAACGCGGTGTTGTCAGGCAGGATTACCAAGCACGGTGATCAAATTACCATCAGCACCGAATTGACCGACATACGGTACAACAAGCTTCTTTGGGGTGAACAGTACGATCGAAAACTTTCCGAACTGCTGGCAACACAGCGCGAGATAGCGCGCGAAATTACCGAGAAACTCAAAGTTAAAATTTCAGGCGAGGACCAGCGCCTCGCTAATAAGCATTACACAGAAAACAACGACGCTTATCAGAGTTATTTGAAAGGCCGGTTCTATTGGAATAAGCGTACGCGCGAGGGTTACAGCAAAGCGATTGAACAATTCAAAGAGGCAATCGACAAAGATCCGTCGTTTGCACTTGCGTATGCCGGACTGGCCGACTGCTATAACATTTTAAGTTCCTACGGGCTGTCCAGTCCTAACGAATCGTTTCCGCTTGGCAAAGCAGCGGTAACGAAAGCTCTGGATCTGGATCCGAATCTTGCCGAGGCCCATACGTCAATGGCTTATATTAAGTATCAGTACGAGTGGGACTGGGCCGGCGCCGAGCGAGAGTTCAAGCGGGCCATTGAATTGAACCCGAACTACCCGACTGCTCATCACTGGTACGGCTTGGCTTTAACGAATATGGGACGACTTGATGAGGCGTTCGCCGAATTCAAACACGCACAAGAACTCGATCCGCTTTCGGTCGCCATCATGGCGTCCACCGGATGGGCGCTCTACCATGTGAAGCGATACGATGAGTCAATCGCAGAATTTCAAAAAGCTCTCGACATGGACGAGAATTTTGTGCGCGCCCTTTGGGGGATCGGCGAGCCCTACGAGTTGAAACAGGACTTCCAAAAATCGATTGCTTCGTTGGAAAGAGCGCATCAATTGGATAACAGTCCGTCGGTATTCGCGCTACTTGCTGCCAGTTACGCGCGAGCGAATCGTAAAGCCGAGGCGCGAGCAATCCTCAACGAGCTGAACCAACAAATGAAACTGAGATACGTCGACGCCTACTACGTTGCTGAAGTGTATGCCGCACTGGGCGAAAAGGAGCAGGCTCTGCGGTCACTCGAAGTGGCTTACCGCGAACGCTCGAGCTTAGTTATCTGGCTAAAGTTCGAGCCGAAGTTTGACGATCTTAAATCGGATGCGCGCTACATCGATCTGATGCGCCGTGTTGGGTTGAACTAACGGTTTGACTTGGCTGCCTATTTCGCTTAAAAGCATCTTCTCTCGTCGGTTCGGCAAACGCTTCATGTCGCCAGTCTCTAAGGAGCCCAAATGCATCTGAAAAGGATCAGCACCCCGCTGTGCGCAACTCTTCTTCTAATCATCGCCTCCGCATTCAGTGTGCACGCGCAAAACGGTTACGCGCGCGATCCAAATCAGTCCGTCGACGCGGAATATACGAAGAAGATTGCCGAGTACACCACCGAGAAATTCTTCAACTCGCCGCTGACCGATTACTTGCCGGCATCGCCGAACGTGCCGACGCCAAAGGCGGTGCTCGGTGATGTCGCCGGCGCACCCGGCAAACTGCCCTACGCAGCCGACGTCTACAAATACATGCGCCTGCTCGAGAAGGCTTCGCCGCGCGTGAAAGTGTTTTCGATCGGAACCACCGAAGAAGGCCGCGAAATGATCGCGGTGGCGATTGCTTCTGAGAATCTGTTGGCCAAGTTGGACGAGAACCGCGCGCGACTGACCAAGCTTGCCGACCCGCGTCTGATCAATATGAACGATGCGGAAGCTGACAAGCTGGTCGACGAATCATTCCCCATCTACTACATCACGGGAACGATCCACTCGCCGGAGACGGGCGCGCCAACCGCCCTGATGGAACTCGCTTATCGTCTCGCGGTTGACGAGAGCCCATACATCAAATCCATTCGCGATGGCATGGTGACGCTAATTACGCCGATCGTTGAGGTGGATGGCCGCGATCGCATGGTCGATGTTTACAACTGGCACCTCGCGCATCCGAACGAAAACTGGCCGCCCTTGCTTTACTGGGGACATTACGTGGCGCATGACAACAACCGTGACGCAATGGGCTTGTCATTGAAACTGACGCGAAACGTTTTGAACACTTATATCAGTTGGAAGCCACAGGTGCTTCACGACCTGCATGAGTCAGTTCCTTATCTTTATGACAACACCATCGGCGATGGGCCATACAATGCCTGGGTCGATCCGATTCTCACCGACGAGTGGCAATTGATTGGTTGGAAGAATGTTTCGGAGATGACGAAGTTCGGCATGCCGGGGGTGTTCGCGCACGGCACATTCGACACCTGGTCGCCAGGCTATTTGATGTTCATTGCGGCGACGCACAACGGGATTAGCCGTTTGTATGAGACGTTTGGTAATGGTGGCGCCGACACGCTCGTGCGGACCCTCTCGCCCGACGAGTATCAGCGCACCTGGTACAAACAGAATCCGCCTCTGCCCCGCGCGAAGTGGTCGCAGCGCAACAACAACAATTACGAACAGACGGCGATTCTGATCTCACTCGATTACTTCAACAAGAATGGCAAGCTGTTCCTCAAGAATTTTTATCTGAAGTCCAAGCGTTCGGTTGAGAAGCCAAAGAACGAAGGTCCGGCCGCTTACGTTTTCCCCGCTGGCGATCCGCGTCCGGGGAACCAGGCTGCGCTTTTGCGACTGATGCAGGCGCAAGGCTGCGAAGTACATCGGGCGACCGCTGCTTTCACCGTGACGATGAAGAAGAAACCGACACCGCGCGCACGCGGAGCAGCGTCTCCGGCACCAAGTCCGGCCACATCGCCGGCGAAAAAGGACGACACTGAGTCGCGCACTTTTCCTGCCGGAACCTATCTCGTCCGCATGGACCAGCCTTACAGCCGTATCGCCGACGCGCTGCTCGATTATCAGTACTGGAGCCCACGCGATCCGCAGACGAGCGTTTATGACGACACCGGCTGGACGTTCGGCGAAGTGAGCAACGTGCAGGTGGTGCGTGTCACGGACGTGAAGGCCCTCGACGCGCCGATGGAACGCGTGAACGGAGAGGTGCGTTCAGCCAGCGGGGTTACCGGCAGCGGCGACGTTTTTATCGTCAATCAGAACGCCGACAATAATTTGGTCACGCTTCGCTTTCGTTTGCGTCGCGCGTCGATCGAGGCGGCGGAAGAACCATTCGAGGCTGGGGGCCAAAAGTTCAATCGTGGTTCGTTCATCGTCCGCAACGTTTCAGCCGATGAATTGACGAAAGCGACTTCCGAACTAGGCATCAAGGTGCTGGCAGTGGCGCAGCCGCCGGCGGTGAAGACTCACGCGCTCAAGATACCTCGCATTGGGATCATGCACACGTGGCTGAATACGCAGGACGAAGGCTGGTGGCGGCTGGCCTTCGATCAGATGGGTGTGCCTTTCGACTACATCAGTACGCAAGATGTGGCGAAAGATCCTGACCTCAATAAAAAATACGATGTGATCGTGTTTGGTCCCGGCAACGGCAACGCGAATGCGGTGATTCAGGGCCGGCCGATGTACGGCAATCCGATTCCGTGGAAGACGACGCCGCTAACGCCGAATATTGGTAAGATCGATTCGACTGATGACATTCGTCCAGGTCTTGGCTGGGCAGGTTTGATGAACCTCCAGAATTTTGTGAGGCGCGGCGGGGTCTTTATTGGAGCCGATGATTCAGCGAGCTTTGCCGTTCAAACAGGATTCACGCCCGGCGTTTCGATCCAAAGCGCTTCACGTTTGAAGGCGATTGGCGACATTTTGAAGACGCGCATGGTGGACGCGACGAGTCCGGTTGCTTATGGCTACGGCGACACGCTCTCCGTCTATTGCTTCAACGGACCAATCTTCAACATCAGCAATGTCGCCGGAGGTGGCGGCGGCCGTCGAGGCGGCGCGGGACAGCGCACGACTGGTCGTGGAACAGTCGATGATCCCGACGTCGTGCAAGGTCGTCCCCCGGCAGAGATTCCCGAACCACCACCGCAGGTGGAAACTTGGGAAGCCGCGCCGGTAACTGAAGAGCAGCGCCGCAACCTGGTCGGTTTGATACCGCCCGATCAGCGTCCGCGCGTGATTCTGCGTTGGGGAAATGCTGCTGAGTTGCTTGTGTCAGGCTTGCTCGATGGCGGAGATGAGATCGCCCAACATGCCGCGGTGATTGATTCGCCACTCGAGCGTGGTCACGTGATTCTCTTTTCGAATAATCCGTTTTGGCGCGGCCAGACGGCGGGAAGTTATTCACTCGTCTGGAACGTGCTCGTTAATTTCGACAATCTGAACGCCGGGAGAAAGCTGGACGAGAAGTGATCCCGTCGCTGATCGGAACTAATGCGAATCGCGATTATCGGCGGTGGCATTGGCGGCTCGACGGCAGCGTTGGCGCTCAGGCAACTCGGATTCGAACCCCAGGTCTTCGAACAGGCACCGGATTTACTCGAAGTGGGAGCGGCCATTCTCATGTGGCCCAATGCCATGCGCGTGCTGAGGCGACTGGGGTTGTCCGACACGATTCGCGAGCATGGTAGTGTCCTGGAGAAGTCGCGCTGGCTCAGGCGTGATGGAAAGCTCCTGAATCATTTTTCCTTTCCGAAGTCCGAAGTTCCCGCCGTTGCGGTTCACCGCGCTGAATTGCAAAAGGCGTTGGTTCACGCTCTGCCTCAGGATTCCATCCAGCTGAATCATGTCTTCCAGAACTACGAGCAGCTGCCGGATCGAATCGTCGCGCGATTTTCCGACGGATCACAGTTTGAGTGTGATGTGTTGATTGGCGCTGACGGCGTTCATTCTCGAGCGCGAGACCAACTGCTCAACGATGGTGCGGCCGTTGACCGCGGTTATGTCGCGTGGCGGGGCATAGTGCCGTACGTGTCCGAAGCGGTAGCGTTGGCGACGGCAACAGAAATCTATGGGCGGGGCCAACGATTCGGCATCGGACCACTCGGCGCGGGCAAAGTTGGCTGGTGGGCCAGCGCAAATAAGAATCTGCTGCGCGATGGTGGTCGCACTTCACCGGGCGTCGCAGACCACGACTTAATCCGCGAAGAACTGCTGGGGCTGTTTCATGATTGGTGCGAACCCGTTCCTGACTTAATTCGAGCCACCGCGCCCGCCGGCCTGATCAGAAACTCTGTCTTCGATCGAGAGCCAGGCAAGAAATGGGGTGAAGGTTGTCTGACGTTGATTGGGGACGCGATACATCCGCTTACTCCGAACCTGGGACAGGGCGGATGCCTGGCGATTGAAGATGCCGCGGTCTTGGCACGCTGTTTCGAAAAGTACTCGCCGAATGGAGACGCAAACGAGGCAGCGCGCGCGCTGCGACGATACGAAAGCTTGCGTCACTCGCGCACGGCCTGGGTTACTCGTTTCTCGCGCACCTATGGAATCATTGGGCAGTTAGAGAATGGATTGGCGTCACGAACACGCGATGTGTTGCTTTCGCTGGTCCCGAAGCAACTAACTACACGTTTCCTACGCGGGATTTTCGATTACGATGCGTACGCGGTCGACGTTTAGCGGCGTTTTCGATGAATCAGTCTCAGGGTCGTAACCGCCCCTGAGATGGATTTTCTCCCGAAGATCCTCGCGCGCGCCTCCGCTTTCGCGACGGTCTTCGAGTATCATGTCCCGCCAGCTCATCGGAGGAGATCTCATGAAACGTCTTGTCGCCATTTGCTCCCTGGTTCTAATTCTCTGTGCATTTGTTTTTGCGCAGCCGCGCGGCGCGTCAGAATCACGACCTTCCACCATTTCCGAAAAAACTGCCGGCATGCAAAAGTTCGCCGGCTACTTTCCGTTTTACTGGGACGCGAAAGCGGGAAAGATTTGGCTGGAGATCGACAAGTGGAACGCTGAGTTTCTCTATGTCGAATCGCTCAGCGCCGGCGTTGGCTCGAATGATCTCGGATTGGATCGCGGCGAGTTAGGACAAGATTACATCGTGCGATTCGAACGGATTGGTCCGAAAGTTTTGTTGATTGCTTCGAATCAGGGATACCGCGCCGACAGCAACAATGCCGATGAACGTCGTGCGGTAAAGGATGCGTTTGCGGAATCCACCTTGTGGGGATTTGAAGTGGCGGCCGAGGAAGGGAATCGCGCGCTGGTAGATGCGACGAACTTTTATCTGCGCGACGTGCACGGCATTCCCAGTACGTTGCAAAGGAGCCTGCAGGGCCAGTTTCGTCTGGACGCTTCGCGCTCTGCTTTTTATCTGCCCAACACAAAGAATTTTCCCAAGAACACGGAAGTCGAGACGACGCTCACGTTTACGACTGAAGGCGACCCAGGTCCGATGGTGCGCTCGGTGACACCGAACCCGCAGGCCGTCACGGTTCGTGAGCACGTTTCGTTTGTCGAGTTACCGCCGCCTGGATACACACCGCGCGAAAATGATCCCCGCGCGGGCTACTTCGGGATTCAATACATGGATTTCGCGACGTCGATTAGCGAGCCGATCTGGAAGCACTACCTCAGCCGTCATCGCTTGCAGAAGAAGGATCC
>DASYPX010000161.1:0-14891 GCA_036006125.1 Pyrinomonadaceae bacterium
GGCTCTTCAACTCCGCCTTCAACTGGCACCGTCCAAAACCGCGGCGCGCCACTTGGCGACCAGGTCGCGCGCGTCGTCGAAAACATGATCGAGCGTCCGTCGGCGGTCCATCCTTGCACCGTGTCACCACCCGGATGCCACGTCAGACGCTTCGGCTCGCCGCCTTCAGCCGGCACCACATAAACGTCGAGGTTGCCGGCGTACTCGCCGCTGAACGCGATCCACTTGCCGTCCGGCGAGAAATGCGGATTCGAAGTCTGGCCCTGGAAACTGGTGATGCGGCGCGCCATACCACCCGCTCGCGGCACAGTCCAAATATTTTGCGCGTAGGCAAAGGCGATCTGCGTCGCGCTGACGGTCGGCGTGCGCAACAGGCGTGTGCCGGCCCCCTGCGCATGAGCGCTGCGATCGGAAACCTTAAAAGCTGACCAGGTGATGGTGCATCCAATGAACAGAAAAATGGGCAGGCGGCGAACGAACTTCGTCCGTGGGAAACGATGCTTCATGAATTGTCCTCCGAATGAACGAGCAAGGTTTGCGGCTGCATCTTTTAGCACGAAGATGAGGGGAGAGCAAAGAAGAAGTGTCAGAGTACCGACTTTAGTCGGCAGCCTTGGTTGTCCAATCTAAATGCCCGACTGAAGTCGGTACTCTAACCGCGGTTATCCGACGAGTTCGATCATCGCGGCGATCGAGTCGCTCACAACTCGCGATTTGTGACCCTTGCCCATCGTGTCCTCAACCAACAACAGACTCTGCGGTCCAAAACGACGCCTCTCGCCGTCGCTGGCGGTTACTTCCCATTCGCCGTTGATGACGACAAAGAAATTGCGCGCGGAGGAAGGATGCCAATCACTTTCCCAACCCGCCGGCGCGTTCATAAAACCAAACTGTCTCGCCTCAATCATCGGCGACAAACCGAGCGGTGGTGCCGAAGAAGTGTAGTCGTTGTCAGCAAACTGGATTTCAAAATCTTCGAAGTGCGATTCGCCGGCGTCGTCGGCAAAGAGTCTTATGTATTCCATAACGTTTCGAAATGTGACGTTGCGCTTCTTCTTGCGGCGAGTTTACCTCGATTCCTCTGCCCAGCTTCTCGCTTTTTAATGATTTCATTATCGCGCCGCAGGGCGGAAAGGAGCTTGCGTGATCCTTCTGCACCCCGGACAAGTTGTACGAACGGAGAACAAATCACTGACATGAAAGACACTCGCACCGATACACGTCATACGGTGCCCGACACTTCCAAGCAACTTCCCTCTCCTCATTTCGACGAATTAGCTGTTGCTTTTGCGCAGCCGGTTCAGCCACTCCTGTCGCGCAACAGGAAGAGGCCATGGCGATTCTCTTTGTTATTGATTGCGTATCTCGCATTCATCGTCGCGGTCGTCGGCATCGCATATATGAGGCCGCCCGGCTCACGCGCGGACACACTGAGCGAAGCACCAAACAATGAAACTCAGTTGGGTGTACAACCCGCACTGAACGACAGTTCGGCCGTAAAGATGGAAGACGAATCGATCGCCACGCCCGGAATTCGACGTGCTCAGGCGCATTCAAGAAGAGGCTCAACGCGAATTCGAATTCAGAATCGAATAATCCAAAGTGTTGAGGCAGGCGAAGGCAAACCAGTTCCGCGCAAAGTGGGCGAAATCAGATACGGACGCTCATCCGATCGTCCGTAGGATTCTCTGATTCAGTTCTATATAATGCGCGCGCTTTTATGATTTTCAGCGCACGAGGCCCAATCAATGCCAACTCCAACTCAGATTAATGTGAAGCCCGGCGATAATCTTTTGCTGGTCGGCACAACGAAGGGCGCTTTTCTCTTCCGCTCAGACGCACAACGCATGACGTGGGACGAAGCCGGTCCGTACTTCCCCGGACGCAGCGTCTATGCACTAGCGCACGATGGTCGCAACGGTGGAAGCAAACTGTGGGCGGCGGTCAACAGCCCGTACTGGGGATCGTTTCTAAGTTCCTCGAACGATTTTGGAAAAACGTGGAGCGATCCGGAAAGCTACAACATCAAGTTTCCGGAAGGTTCAGACGTTTCGCTGAAGCAGATTTGGCAGATCGTGAACGATCCACACGACGCCCATACGCTCTACTGCGGCGTCGAGCCTGCCGCGCTATTCAAATCGACGGACGGCGGCGAGACCTGGTCGCTTAATCGCGGTTTGTTCGACCATCCACATCGGACGCAATGGATGCCGGGCGGCGGCGGGCTGTGTCTGCACACAATCCTTCCGGATCCCTCCAATGCGAAACGAATGTGGATAGCGATTTCGACAGGCGGCGTCTACCGCACCGACGATGGCGGCGAAACATGGGAGCCGCGGAACAAAGGCATCTGCGCGCGATTCATGCCGCCCGATCAGCAATACCCCGAATGGGGCCAGTGCGTCCACAAAGTTGTTAGGCATCCGTCGAATCCAGCTCGGATGTTCCTGCAACATCATTGGGGTGTCTATCGCAGCGACAACGCCGGCGACTCGTGGGACGACATCGGCAAAGGACTGCCGTCCGACTTCGGCTTCGCAATGGAGATCGATCCGCACAACGCGAACACGGTCTACATCATTCCGATCGAATCCGATGAATTTCGCTGTACGCCGGAAGGCAAGCTACGCGTTTACCGCACAAAGGACGGCGGCGAATCCTGGGACCCATTGACCAAAGGATTGCCGCAGGAAGACGCGCTGGAAACGATCTTACGAGACAACATGGATGCTGACGGTAACAGTCCGACCGGACTATATTTCGGAACGCGCAGCGGAAAAGTGTTTGGGTCGAGCAATGGCGGAGATTCCTGGACGCAAATCAAAGACGGGCTGCCGCCGGTGACTTGTGTGAAAACGGCAACGGCAAATTAACAACTCTTAACATCACTGATTAAACCTGGGCGCGTCGCTATGCGTTAACTCATTTGTCATGGAGTTCCATTCGGAACCTAAGGAATAAGTCACATGAAATCACGTCTACTTTTGGTTTTTACCTTCATACTTTTTGCTCCTGCGACGTTTGTTGCGCAACCTGCCGAACACAAATTGGTGCAGTTCCAAATGGCCATCCTGAAGAAAGGGCCGGATTGGGAGACAACCAAAGTTGAAGAGCGAAACGCGACGTTGAAGAAACACCTCGCAAACGTGATTGGCTTGCTCGATTCCGGCAAGGCAATCATCGCGGGGCCATTCGACGACGAGACGGATCTCGCAGGTATCTTCATCTTCCGGGCTGCATCGGCGGATGAAGCTAAGGCTTGGGTTGATGCCGATCCAGCCGTCAAAGCCGGTTTGATAACACCGGAAATGCATCCGTGGTGGTCTGAAGACATTTACAAAAAGGCCGCGACGTCTCCATTGAAAATGGAGATGGTATATTTCGGCTTTCTGAAACGCGGTCCGAATCGGAAGGCTGGAGACGACGACACACTCGAGGTCAAGGAGTTACAAAAGGCACACCTCGCAAACATCAATCGATTGGCAGAGACGAAAAAGCTCGTGATGGCCGGACCGTTCGGCGACGATGGCGACTACCGCGGCATTTTTGTCTTTCGGGTAGGGTCGTTGAAAGAGGCGCAGGAGTTGGCCGCCACCGATCCGATGATCAAAATCGATCGGCTGCGTCTGGACTTACATCCCTGGCATGTGCCCGTGGGCGTGATTCCGTAAGGAGCGCACGCATCTTGCGTGCGGGTCGCCGGCATCCTGCCGGCAGTTGCAATTCAATACGGCGCGAGCAGGATGCTCGCGGCCCGCAGGCAAGATGCCTGCGCTCCGTCAGCGCTCTTAACGCTGCCGACTGTACGTCCCCATCAACTGCGCCCGCCCCAGAATGTGACCTTCCATAGCCTGCTCGACCTCAGCTCTCGTCGCGCCCGGTTTCAAAGTTAGTTCACTATCAAGCGCATAGAATTTGAAAAAGTAACGATGGGTGCCTGAAGGCGGGCACGGACCGCCGTATCCGATCTTGCCAAAGTCGTTTTTGACCTGCACACCGCCACCTTTCAGCGTTTCCGTCTGCGGCGTGTTCTCGATCAAACCCAAGCTATCTGCGGGCAGGTTGTAAAGCACCCAATGCACCCACGTACCCGCGGGCGCGTCAGGATCGTCGGCGATGATCGCGATTGTCTTTGCGGTCTTGGGCACGCCCGTCCATTCCAGCGGCGGCGAGACGTTTGTGCCATCGCAAGTGTAGCCGCGCGGGATTGCTTCACCTTCCTTGAAGGCTGTGCTGGTGAGCTTGATCTCCGATTTCTGTTGAGGACCAGACGTACTTGTGGAAGCTTGAGGTGTCGGCGGTGGCGCGATCGTTCGTTGACTATTTCCGCAAGCGGCACCCGTTAACAAAACCGCAGCAAACAAGAACATTCGCATCGATCCTCCTCCGGTAACAAGCGTGGGGTTCACTTTTCCGACGAATACTTTGAAAGCAGCGCCCCCATCTCGGCCCGTGGCATCGCGAACCTGACGCTGACCTCTTTCTGATTTGAGCTGACCTGCGTGTGGTTGTAATAGACCTCTTCGTCTTTCCCGTGTTTGACGATGCGGCCGAGCACGATCATGCCTCCAAATGTCCGCTCGAGTTGACGCGCGCGATCTTCGGTGTCGACTTCCGTCGACGCGACGACTTCGACGTTGTCATTGTCGAGCTTCACCGTGAGCTTCAAGTGTTTCGTGCCTTCAAGAAAATCCAAAACGCCGCTGTCACTCAAGGCCGCAACAAATTCGAGCGCGACCGATTCAAGTGTCTTGTCTCCGCGTTTATCGGTAACTCTCGCGTTCGTCAGTTTGCCCTGTTCGTCGCGATCAGCTTCGACGGTCAATTCGATCTGCCCATCGAGGTTGAGTTTCTTTTCGTCCTTCATTTTCTTCGCGGCAACCAACAAGTCTTTGAATGGACGCGTGTTGATTTCCCGCGGCCGCTTCACACCATTCTCAGCGGCCATCTTGTCGAGTTCCTGTTCGGCCTTTTGGCGCGCAGCTTCGTCGTCAGCATTCGGGCTCGGTGAAGGAGTCGAGTTTGAGGCAACGAGCGGCGAAGTACTCGCTGAAGGTTTCGGGGTCGCGAACGGATCCAGCTGCGATGGTGGAACCGGCACCGGCGAAAACGGCGCCGACGCAATCACCGGCAGTGGAGTTGGCGTCGGTGTCGGCAGCGGAATCTGATCCATGGCGAAGTAACCTTCGGGATATTGAAATTTCTCAGTGGTGATTTCCGTGATGTCGCCTTCGTTTTCGATCTGTGTCTTAGTGTAAGGCCGATCGACGATGCTGCCACCGGACAAAAACAACGCAAGGCTCAGGGCATCGCGCACCGGAGGAACCAGCGCAATCACCAGAATTAGGAGTGCGTGAAAGAGGACCGATCCGCCCAGCAGTTTGGAAATCCTGGGCCAGAATGGGTCAGAGTTGACCTCGAACTTCTTAAATAGCCCTGTTGGTTCTTCAAATCTCAGCATTGCTGAACGTTTTAGACGCTTTGCTTCACAAGAGAGTTGCGAACTGCAAAATTCGTCTCACGATTTCCATAGTAGGCCGCGAAGTTAACACCCGCAACTCACTGTTGGGCCTGTAATTGTGAATAACGGGCTTAGCGAATAGTTCCGTGATGTTGCGTGGACTACAATCGCTTTATGCGTCGCTCGCGCGGGGATCGTGGAGACAGAAAGCCGTTTCGGAAACGGCCCGGCCATGACCGGGACGCGCGGTCCGAGGGTCATCAATCGCGACCGCAAGCTGAACAAGTGACGCGCGGCGGGAATTACAATCGTGAGTTACAAAGCTTGCTTGCCGGCATCGGCACACCCAAGCCGGAACCTTTTAAGGCCGACCGTTTTCAAACTGAAGCCTTGGCGGCCCTTGAATTTGAAGATGTGTTGGTTACGGCACCCACCGGGAGCGGTAAGACATGGATTGCGCGCGAAGAAATGCGACGGTTGCTCGCCGCCGGAAAGCGGGCGTGGTACACGAGCCCGCTGAAGGCGCTTACGAACTCGAAGTATCAGGAGTTTGGCGACGAGTTTGGCGCTGAGCGCGTTGGCATTCTCACTGGCGATCGAAAAGAGAATTCCGACGCGCCGCTAATTGTCGGCACCACGGAAATCTATCGGAACCAACTGTTTGATGCGTTGCGGGGCGGCGAAGACGTACGCGTCGATCTGGTGATCTTCGATGAAGCTCACTACCTCGGCGACGAAGATCGCGGGCACGTTTGGGAAGAAGCAATCATCCTGACGCCGCCGCGAATTCGCATGCTGCTCTTGTCGGCCACTGTCGGTAATGCCCGCGAGCTTGCGAGATGGATTGAAGAACTGCGTGGTGTGCCATGTCGCGTGGTCACCCGTCCGGGCGATCGGCCGGTGCCGCTGCGCGCTGCGTTCCTGTTACCGGACAAGAGGTTGGCCTCCCTGCTCGGACCGAACGGAAAATTGAATCGAGAGATTGCCACGCTCGTTGAGCAGCAAGATGAATCACAGCACTCTCGCAGAAATCGTTATCGGCGACAATGATGTGTGTCAGAAGCTATTGTCGGGATGCCGCGGAGGAGCGCCGACATCCTTGTCGGCGGGCCGCAAGCATCCTGCTTGCGCTTTGAATTAGAAAGTCCCCGGCAGGATGCTGGTGACCCGCACGCAGGATGCGTGCGCTCCGATCATGAAACTTCGCATGCCGGAAATGCCGCCGGCGACTATGCTGACGGCGCTGGGCTCCTACAATCTGCTGCCGGCGATTGTGTTTCTGCCGACGCGGCGGCGCTGCGATGAAGCGGCGTCGGAAGCAGCCTTATCTCGTCGCGCAACCGCCGACAATCGCCGCGAAGCGCGACGCGATTTCATGCGCAGCTACCTCGAGCAACATCCCGAGATCCGGGATCACCGGCATTGGAACACGATAGTGCGCGGCGGCGTCGCGTCGCATCACGCCGGTCACATGCCCGCGTGGAAACTGGTGATCGAGAAATTGATGAGCGCCGGTTTGCTTGATGCGATTTTCGCGACCGCGACGGTAGCTGCAGGCGTCGATTTTCCGGCGCGCACAGTCGTTATCACCGTCGCAGATCGACGCACTAACCGCGGCTGGGAGTCGCTGACTGCTTCAGAGTTGCAGCAGATGACCGGGCGCGCGGGCCGTCGCGGAAAAGACAAGGTCGGTTTCGTCATCGCCGCGCCGGGGCCACACCAAAATCCACAACGTATCGCTGAATTACTCGCGGCCCCGCCTGATGATCTCGAAAGTCAATTTCGCGCGACCTACACGTCGCTGTTGAATTTGCTTGATGCGTTCGGCAGCTTTGCCCAAGTGCGGGACATTGCCGAGCGTAGCTTCGCATTTCGCAGCCTGCTGCCGCGCATTCATCATCTCGAAAAACAACGCGAAACAAATGTGAACCGCATTCGCGCAGAGCTTCAACTCAAGTCGATCAATCTACCGGTTGAGTCAGTGCTCGCGCTCGAGCGACTGGCCAGCGCCCGTTCGCGTCTGCTCGAAGGAACTCCACAGACTCGGCGCGAGATGCGACAGCAATGGCTGAATAAGGTGGTGCAGTCCGGACGGATTATCGCGATTGGCCGCAGCGGTCGGCGGCTCGCACTGGTCTATTCACGCACGCTCGACGGCGTCACCGCGATGCGCGAAGACGGCCGCTTTTCGTCGTTTCCGTTGCAACGCGTCGGGCGCGTGTTTGCGCCGATATTTTCAACTCGGCCGGAACGCGCTGAAGAAGCTTTCGATGAGATTCACGATCGTGGCGATCAGTTCGCCCTTCCCGAACCGAAATTGCGCGAAGCACAGGCGGGTGAAGATGAGGCGATCAAATTAATCAATGACGCGATCGATGCCCTCGCGCCTGCGCATGCGGTTGCTGCTGAACGAGAAGGTGTCGTGGCCACGTTGTGGTCCTTGCAGGCGCCAGCCGTCGCGATTGAAAAGTCGAATCGCGAGATCGAGAATCTCCGTGCGGAAATCTGGGAGCCGTTCGAGCGATCAGCGCGCGTGCTCGATCACTTTGGCTACCTGGACTTCGCCAAAGAAAAAGTTACCGAGCGCGGCAAGTGGCTCGCCGACCTGCGCGTCGACCGGCCGCTCTTGATCGGCGAAGCCCTCCAACGAAACCTGTTTGCTTCCCTCGATGCGACACACGCAGCGGCTTTGATTGCCGCATTGGCCGCGGACGAAGATCGCGACTACGGCGAGTTGGAACTTGAAGACGCAATCGTCAGCCTGCTCGTCAAGTTCGAAGAGATTTCCTTCGAGGTATCGACAGAAGAATGGAAGCAAGGCATCGAGGCTGTCCCGGAAATAAACTTTTCCGCCGCTTCCGCTGCTGCGCATTGGGCAAACGGCGTCGGCTGGGACGAGTTGGTGCGCGAAACCCGCGCCGAAGAAGGCGATTTGGTGCGATTGCTCTCGCGCACTGGAGAGGCACTCCTGCAAATTGCCGGTCTGCGCGGGACGCATCCGCAGGCGGCGGAATTAGCATCCCGCACCGCGGAAATCATCCTGCGCGAGCCAATCCGGTGAGCAGGCCTTCCTTGCGGTTCTTTGCGTCTTTGCGTCTTGGCGTGAACCTAAACCGGCGGCAATTCGTACGCGCACAATGACCCAAAGGATCGCAAGCCCGGTACTGACGCAGTCGGGTGCTGTGTTAAGATTCACTCAACGATGGAAGTTCTTCTCGCAAACGAATACGGGTTTTGTTTTGGCGTCGAACGGGCAGTGGAAATGGTCGAGGGCGCTTTGGAAGTCGGCGCGCCGGTGCGCACGCTCGGGCCGTTAATTCATAACACTCAGGAAATGCAGCGTTTGGAGTGCGAAGGCGTCTCGACAATTCAGGATCCCGAGCAGGTAAGGCCAAACGAAATTGCGGTAATCAGGGCGCACGGCGTAACTCCGCACGTGCAAGCCGAACTTGAACGTCGCGCGGCGCAGGTCGTCGATGCGACTTGCCCATTCGTAACGCGGGTGCAGCGACTCGCCGAGCGCGCCGCCACCGAAGGCCGGCACGTCGTCGTCGCCGGAAATCCTGATCATCCCGAAATGATTGGCGTGGTCGGCTACGCGCCGGACAACACGTTCGTCGTGCGCGATGCCGATGAAGTAGCCTCTCTGCCTCCGCTGCACGCGCCGCTGGTGGTTTCCCAAACAACTCTCAAGCTCAAAACATTTCTCGAAGTCGCTGAAGCAGTAAAATCCAAAGCCGACGCTGAACCTCAGGTCGTCAACACGATCTGTTCCGCTACACGCGACCGACAGGACGCGGCGCGCGCGCTCGCCGGTCTGGTCGACGTTTTCTACATCATCGGCGGCAAGCACTCATCAAACAGCATCAAGCTGCTGGCGGTTTGTCAGGAACAATGCGCAACAAGTTTTCTGATCGAAACGCAGGACGAGATCAATCCCGAGGATCTGAAAGGCGCGAAGCGCGTCGGCGTCACCGCCGGCGCTTCAACTCCGAACTGGCTGATCGATCAAGTCGTCAAGCGCCTGAAAGATCTCGGCAACGGATCCGAGTTCGTAAACTGATTTTCGAAACAGCTAAATCCCATAATCCGCCGATCCCCAGTGGCGTTAGAGCTGAATAACCGCCATGCTCATTCCCCTCCTCAAAGAGTTCGACGATCGTATCATGCGAAACGTTGAGCTTAATGAGTCGGTGTTCGCACACCTAACCGATCTGCAGCGGGAACTTGGTCTGGTCTTTGGCGATCGGCCCACCTGCCCATTTCTGCGGCCGCACATCATCACCCGCACACAGTACGAGACAATCGCGCGCGCCGCATGCACCATCGCGGTCGCGATCGAAAAGGTGGTCGAACGCGCGCTAAGTGACGATGAGTTACTAAGGCAACTTGATCTCACCGCGCGTGAAGAGCAGATGGCCCGCATCGACCCGGGCTATTCGAGACTGTGCGTGACTAGCCGGCTTGATGCTTATGTTTCGGATGATGGGTTCAAGTTTCTCGAGTACAACGCAGAATCACCCGCGGGCGTGGGTGATCAGATGCAGCTCGAGAGAGTGCTGTTTCAACTTGCGCACATGAAGCAGTTGCTCGGTGAGCACGCGCACTGGCGGCCCGAACCACACAAAAAACTTTTACATTCGTTGCTTCAGGCATACCGCGAGTGGGGTGGCGACAAAGAGCACCCCCAAGTCGCCATCGTTGATTGGAAAGGCGTGTCGACTGAAAGCGAGTTTCGCATTCTGCAAAAGCATTTTGCTGCAGAAGGCCATCCCACAATCATTGCTGATCCGCGCGAACTGAAGTACCGCGACGGTCAACTCGCAGTTGGTGATTTCGTAATTGACATTGTCTATAAACGCGTGATCATTCACGAGTTTCTGGAACGATGCGCGGAAGATCATCCGCTCGCACAAGCTTATGCCGATGGCCGCGCGTGCATCGCCAATTCATTCCGCGCAAAAGTCGCGCACAAGAAAGCGAGCTTCGCGATTCTAAGCGATAAGCAGTACACACACCTCTTCACCTCTGAAGAAGCTGAAGTTCTGCGGCGTCACATTCCGTGGACGCGGCGAGTTACGAAGGGCAGTGCCAACTTCGAAGGCGAAGACCATGATCTGATTCAACTCATTCGCCGCGAACGCGAACAGTTCGTGCTAAAGCCGAATGACGACTACGGCGGTCACGGCGTGTTTCTTGGCTGGGAAACTTCAGCGGACGATTGGGAGCGCGCGATTGCTTCGGCGCTTGCGCGGCCTTACGTCGTTCAGCAACGTGTGCCACTCAAGAAAGTCGCGATGCCGACGTTTTCCGGCGGCCTGCGCCTCGACGAAATGTTCGTTGACTTCAATCCGTTTCTGTTCCATAACGAAGTCGAAGGTGCTTTGATCCGTCTGTCGTCCTCGTCGCTTCTGAATGTAACGTCCGGCGGTGGTCAGACGGCCTTGCTCGTGTTGGAGGACATGTAGATTGGATAGCGAATCGGTACGGGCATATTGTCTTTCGTTTCCCCACGCGACTGAGAACGTGCAGTGGGGCAACGACCTTGTCTTCAAGATTGCCGGCAAGATGTTTGCGGTGATGGCGCTCGAAGGTCCCGTGAAATACATCATGTCCTTCAAATGCACCGAAGAAAAATTCAACGAGCTGATCGAGCGGGAAGGAATGGATCCAGCGCCCTACATGGCGCGGAACAAGTGGGTGGCGATTGAACGATTTGATGTGCTAAGCGACAAAGAACTAAAGTCGCTACTGCGAAAATCCTACGACTTGGTCGTCGAGAAATTGCCGAAGAGAGTGCGCGAACAATTGGGCGCGCCCACACCAGCGGTAACGCGCCCTAAAAAATCTTCCCGGAAGAATCGCCGCTAGGAAATCTTCAGCGAATCCAAAAACTTCGTAGCATTCTTTTCGTTGGTCTTCCCCTTTTCCGCCAGATACAGCGTCTGCACGAGTCTTGTCTTGGCCCAGTAAAGCCTAATCGTGAACTCGATATCTTTGCCCTCTTTGCTCCCCGAGCCGACAATCTCCTTGCCGGGGTAAGAACCATTGGTGATATCGCGCTCGGTGGTGACTTTTCCGTCGATATTTTTGACGGCGCCGTCCGACGCGCCTTTCAGTAGCACTTTTGGATCGATGTTCAGGTTGGAAATCGACTCGGGAAACTCGTGGTACGCCAGAATATAAGCTTCGCTGCCCTTGTCGAGCGTGAACATTTGGCCAGTTGCTTTTCCGGCGGGGCTCGGTACGTCCTGGGCTTGCTTCGTTGGCTTGCCAGGCATCTCCACCGTGATGCCCTCTTCTGAAACCGTCTCCCACTTTTGCGTGAGCGACGAGCATGCAAGCAGGACGGCAATCGGGAATGCCAGCGCTACTAGTTTTTTCAATTTGTGAATCCTCACTTCACCAGAATCGGATTGCGCACTGCGCAGTCTGTCACAGTCCGTGTGAAACCAAAAGACAAATGATTACTTCTTCACGACGTTTATCTCGCGCGTGGTCGCGTTGTAGCCACCGTTGTCAACGAGCTGACCGTTCTTGTCTACCAGCTCTAGCTTCACCGTGTGCTTGCCGCTCATCCATCCGGCCAGCCAAATTGGGTTCCATGAATCGATGAATTGCGGTGCGCCGCCATCCACGGTGTAACGCACGCGATAGTCACCGCCTTCGCTTTGAAGTTTCGCATTCTTCAACCAGAAATCGATCATGATTGGATCGGCGTCGGCGCCCGTGTACTCGCCTTTCGGCCGGCTGTAAGTGAGCAGCGGCTTCATCGGATCGATTTCGCCGGCATTGCTTTTGGCCATGTCTTTGCCTTCGCGCGCGGGCGTTGGGCTTGCGCTTGCTGCAGGACTCTTCGACGGACTCGCCATCGTCTCGCCTTTGTTCGTGGTCGTCGGCTTCGAAACATCTCCGCCGCCTTTCACTGTGAATGTGACCATCTGAAACGCGCCGTCGTTCTTGAAGCTTTCGTGCCACGGCCGCGAAGGAAACACCCGCAGAGTGTGCTTACCTTCAGCGACATTGCGCAACTCGAATGGTTGATTGAGTTCGTAGTACGCCTCATAGGGCTGATTGTCGAGAATCACATGAATGTGATTTCCTTTTCCGGTGGCGGGATCTTTGTGCGGCATATAGCCTTTCAAATCACCGCTCAAATCCAATTTCACTTCCACCGTCGCGCCGTTAATTGTCGCGTTGTTCGCGGGCGAGAGCACCTTCAAAGTGGGCTTCGCCTCGTCCTGCTCGCCGCGCTGCTTCATCATGTCGACGATGGTCTGTGGACGAGGAATAACTGACAGTTCCTGAGCCACTGGCGGAGACGCGGTTGTGGTCGCAGTCGTGTGCGCGTTTTCGTTTGTAGACTGACAACTCGTGAAACAGAACGAGGCAAAACACAGGGCAAGAGCAGACGTCAGGATTCTCATCATAGCCTCCCGCAAAATTAATGAATCGAATTGATGATGCTTTAGCACAAAACCCAGGCGGGGAACAACTATTCTGGAGTGCGCCGGCAGAGTCCCGACTTGCCGGGATGGCGACGGCGCTTTGGATCCGCAATTGGAAATAGAATCCAAAGCCGTGTCGCTGCCGATAAATCGGCGTTGCCACCGCACTCCAAAATTTCTACGCCGCGATTGTTTGTGCTGTGCGGCTACGCAGCCGGCGTTCGACCGCGCTCCAATCAATGTTGGAAAAGAACGCTTCGATGTATTTCGGACGGTCCGCCGGTTTGTAGTCGAGGATGAACGCGTGTTCCCAGACATCCATCACCAGAATCGGATCGAAACCGGCGACATTTCCTGTCTCGTGCAGACTGATCCAGTGATTCGAAAGGTTGCCGTTCGATGGATTCTGGTAACAAATGGCCCAGCCGACACCGCGCATCTTTCCGATCCCGACAAAATCCGCCTTCCAGATGTCGTAGCTGCCGTACGAATCTTCCGCTGCCTGACGAAATGAGGTGCGCCCCGTCGGATCGCCAGTGCCGCCACCGCTCTTTAAATTGTCGAAATAGTATTCGTGCAAAACCATGCCGTTGTATTCGAAACCCAAGCGGCGGGTCAGCTCTGAGTACTCCGCAAACTCCTCCTGATCGACTTTGCCGTCTTTGATGAAGCCGGCGATCTTTTCGTTCAGCTTGTTTGTCTCTTTGACGTAGCCCTCATAGAGCTTGAAATGCATCTCGAGCGTTTCGTCCGAGATGCCTTTAAGGTTGCTGAGATTAAAGCTCCGTGCGTTATAGGTATTTCCCATGATGCCTCCCTTAAAGTGAAATCACACTGCGACAGCTAACAATTTAGCGAAATATGAATCGAAATTGTCGCAAAGGCATGGAGACCTTCCGCTAATCGTGTTACGTCCAAAATATAAAAGGGCACGACGCCGTGCCGTGCCCTTCCTTTATTGCTATGTTGCGTGACTATTTACCGACGAAGACGACCCAATCGTGTGAAGCTGTGCCCATGAAGAGCAACATCGGGAGTGACAGCCACGCATTCGTGCGCGACGCAATAAAAGCTTGCCTCGCCAGTTCCGGCGCGGCCGGCGGCCCGCCTTGCAATGCGCCGATGATGCGCTTGTTGGCCGGCCAGATAATTCCCCAGACATTCAACAACATTAGAATGCCATAAGTACCTCCGACGCCAATGGAGATTGCGCGGTTGCTCGCATAGCTCTGGCCGCCTGCGTTGATCATCGCTGGGAAGAATCTGGTAAGTCCGTAAGTGAATAACAGCGTGAGGACAATCATAACGATGGCCCAAACCCTTCCGTCCTTTATAACTGCCGGCACTTTCTTGATCAGCAGAAACTCTACGAGGAAAAAGACGATTGGATATCCGAGCCACGCCAGCAGGACAAGCCAAATATTTACGTGCCCACCACCCAGCGTATTTGCGTTGGCGACATCCGCCTTCAGGATGTACATTGCGAAATAAGTCAGACCTGCGAGAACGGTAAGCACAGCTCCCCAGCGGAAGAACCACAGCGCCGGAAGAAGCAAATCAGGGTTTACCTTCTTTTTGGTGTCGGCATCAAGTTTCTTCTGTAGCGGGACATTAACCAGGTTGAAAAAATAGAGCATTCCGATCCAGGTGATGCCGCCCACAAAATGCAGCCACCTGATCAGAATGTGCGCGAATTCGTCGGGCTTCGGCCAGGCAATTATGCCGTCGAGCATGGCAAAACTGACGGGAAGATGGACCGTTGATTCAATCAACATACGTTCCTCCAGCGGCAAGTCAGTCCCAACTTGTTGGGGCTAACAAAGGATTGAGTTAATTGTTCGGTAATGCGAGCGAAGATTACACCCACATGCCGCACGATGCAACACTTTTACAAGGTATGAATCACTCTAAACCGCTTGCGGCACCTAAGGCGTTGCGGTAAAGCTAGCAAGAAATGAAGGCAGCAATCCCCTTCGTGGTGC
>DASYPX010000162.1:0-3700 GCA_036006125.1 Pyrinomonadaceae bacterium
TTGAGCTCATGAAGTTGTTATGCCCGGCGGCACTTCGGTTTTGGGCGACTTGCGCCAGATGTGCAAATACCAATACACGACGTTAGCAAACATTCCGATGGTACACGCAAGAACGACCCAAACTATTCTCATCGTTTGGTCCAGCCGCTCATTCTTTATAGCCAAAATAATGTAGAGCGGCATTAATCCCATCATCACCAACATTGTCAGCAAATGAACAAGCATGAACATTCCGAAGCCTAAAGGAACAAAGAACGGTGGTTCGTCAGGTTCCGAGGTATTTTCCTCGATTACTTCAACTCGCGGCTGACCATTAACGATCTCCCTAGCATCACTGATGATCTGTTGACGCGTTGAGTCTTCAGACACAGAAGTTTCGTACTCACAAGTTCCGATTCGTCCCCTCGCGATAATTTCATAGCGATGAATTTTGAGTTCTTGAATCTGACCATCCTTGATTTTCCGATCAAGCTGAAGCACGTCGAGCTTTCCGCAGGTCTGCTTCGATTGCGTGCTGGCGAATGGCAGGAACAAAAACATCGAGAATATCGAGGCGATGAACAAGAACATGTAAACGACCGGCCAGATCGTCGCGATACCGAGCAAGATTTTCGTGGACTTCTTCCATTGAGATGGGTCCCAGTTCCACGTCACGATTGCTCTTCCTCACGCGCCTCAACACTAATCTCGTCGAACATGTCCTGCCGCCGCAGCGCTTCTGCGACACCTTTCGCTTTGTGCTCAGTCAAAGGGTGGTCGGGATTGACGGCGGCGATCTCAAAGACGCGCTCGTCCAGCATTACGACACCCAACGAACCAAGCGTTACGCCTGGCGTAACTTGAATGTCGTCCATGTTATGGACTTTGAAGTGCCCAGTTTGCTCAACCCAATCCTCGATGAACGGATCGCGCAAGGCGTGTTCGGCTTCTGATTCAGTCAGATAAGCGCCTTCCACGATTAGGCAGTATTCGCGGCCTCTATTGTCACTCATTGTGTTTTGCGGCGAGATGTCACGCAGGCGACGCGGCGTCCGCCGCCTGACGAAGAAAGAGAGCGTGCAACTTTCCGGAGCGTCATGGGTTAGGCCACTTCCGTGCGATATAAGTGGCCCGAAATGTAAGGTTAATTTACCACTGCTTCGCGCGGCAGCGCCAGAGTTTTGCGCAAAAAGAAAACCGCCGCGAAAAGTTGAAATTTCCGCGGCGATCTCCTGCTTTGGACGGATATTTATGATGCGTAATGTCGATTCAGCTCATCGCGCAGACGTTTGAAGTACGAGTCGAAGGTCACAAACCCGCTGATGCCCTGAAAGAACGCGCGGCCGTTCGTCTCATCCGAAACGCGATTCAGGGAGCTTTGCCCGTAGCTCGCGGCTAAACGACTGCGGCTGGTAAGCCCTACCGACGGAGCGTAGAACGAGTAAATCGAAACGTTGCGTCGGTTCGCTTCTTTGATCGTGCGATCAATGTCCAGCGTGTGTCCGGCTGCGGTCGAATCGAAACCTCGTGAAGTATCGAGCCCGTCGGAAATCAATAACACAGCGTTGTGTTCATCATTCGAATCAAATTTCTTTAAAGCCTCGATCACTTCGATGTACGGATTGAACGATGAAGCCGACGTAGTCGCCAGCGGGATGCGCAGCGAGTTCGCCGCTTTGTTCAAATCAGTGGTGAACGATTGCCTTACTTGCAGGCTGCCGCTAGTGATGTACCCAATCATCACCCGCGAACCTTCCGGCAACGAGCGAATGAATTCTTTCGTCACGCCGATTTCATTTGCGACCTGCGAGGTCAAATCATCCTGAATCAAGATTGCCATATTCACCGGCACGCGAACCTTGCGCGCGTCGGCTTCTTTCGCTGACACCTGCGTCCCGCTGAACACAGCCAGCAAAACCAACGCAGAAATGATGGAGGAAATTCTTCGAAACATAACTTTACCTCTGGATCGGCTCTTTTCTGCCTGATCCGTATTCTGTTTTCTCTTGTCCGGGTCGATTTTAAGATGCTTTGAGAGCGAGGCACGTTGCCCAAAACGCGTTAATTACTGGTGTAATTTGCATACGCCGCTCGCTTCGCATGGCGGGCGCACACCGAACAACGTGTAACGACGCGAAGCGAGCCAGTGATAGAAAATTGGTCCCAGTTTTGTGAACGGCCAGACAGACATTATTGGCGCGAGCCACTTCCAACGCGGCAATACTCGAATCACTTCAATCCAGCCGAAGTAACCTTTGAACCAGCGCCCGTCGTTGAGTCGAACGTGCATCTCTTCCGCCATCTGTTCCCGGGTATGCGGCATCGCGCGTTTCATGATTTCCGGATCGTTGTAATCGAGCCACTCGATTCGACGGTCGCGATCGAGCGGCGCAACGTGCTCATGCATCCAGCGGCAAAGGTTGCACTGTCCGTCAGTGTAGACTTCGATCTTTTTCGTCGAATTCATCGGAAGAATTGTCTTATGCCGACAGGACGATACAATACCGCGCCCAGGCGGACAACGAATCAAACAGGAACATTCGGGGCGTAGTTTGGTCTAAAGGTCATTATCTGCTCACAGACAAATGCTAAACATCACAAATCTCGACAAGACGTACGCGAGCGGCGTGCAGGCTTTGAAGGATGTTTCTCTCAACATCCCGGCAGGAATGTTTGGATTGCTCGGTCCGAACGGCGCAGGCAAAACAACGCTGATGAAGATTCTGGCGACGTTGCTCGATCCCGATTCAGGTGCGGCTGAAATGAACGGTATAGACCTCATCGCCGACAAAGCCGCAACCAGGAAGCTGCTCGGTTATCTGCCGCAGGACTTCGGCCTTTATCCGACACTCACGGCGGCCCAGATGCTTGATTACATCGCGAAGCTCAAAGGCGTTAGTGAAAAGAAGGAGCGGCGCGCGCTCGTCGATGCCCTGCTGGAAAAGGTGAATCTATCAGCCGAACGTAACCGGCGACTCGGCGGATTTTCCGGCGGCATGCGGCAGCGCGTGGAAATTGCCCAGGCCTTGATTGGAAAGCCAAAACTGTTAATTGTCGATGAGCCGACGGCCGGCCTCGATCCTGAAGAACGGGCGCGGCTACATAACCTACTGGCAGAGAGCGCCGGCGAGAATACCGTCGTGCTGCTGTCGACTCATATCGTTTCGGATGTTTCGAATCTGTGCAGCCGCTTCGCCGTAATTCGCCGAGGCGAAATAGTCGCCGCGACATCAACGAGGCAGCGTTGAAAGAACTCGAGGGTCGCGTTTGGGAAGCCTCCGTACCCCGCGAACAAGTTGCCGGTCTGGAAGCGAATGGGAAGGTAGTCTCCAGGCAGATGGCTGGCGGAAACACGCGTGTCCGCCTGCTGTCTGAAAATGGAAAGCCGGATGAGCCTTTCGCACCCGTCTCCGCAACGCTCGAAGATTTCTACTTCACAGTCGTGAATCAGGTCTAAATGGCTGCGATTTGGTTGGCGATTGCAGGAGTTTCTCTCGCGCTAGCGCACCTGTTTTTTGAGCGCCGATCGCATCGGAAGGCTAACTTGCCTTTCCCCTTCGCGCTCAGATAAATTACCCGTCAATCCGCTGTCAATCCTGCCTTTTCATTCGCAGTGAAAACCGAGGGATGTCTCGCGGGAATTCGATTTCTGAAAGGACTAACTCGCTCTTATGAAAGTCTACGACACTGAACACATTCGCAACCTTGCGGTCGTTGGACA
>DASYPX010000163.1:0-13947 GCA_036006125.1 Pyrinomonadaceae bacterium
ATTGTTGGGCGCGCAATTGGCTTAGCCACGCGCGGCCTGAAACCGGTCGTTGAAATCCAATTCTTCGATTACATCTGGCCGGCTTTTCATCAGATTCGCAACGAGCTGGCGTTGTTGCGATGGCGTTCAGGCAATGACTTTTCGGCGCCGTGTGTGATTCGCGTCCCCGTTGGCGGTTACTTGAAGGGGGGCGCGATCTATCACTCGCAATCAGGAGTGTCTCTCTTCACACAGATTCCGGGACTGCGGGTCGTTTATCCTTCGAACGCGCGGGACGCAAACGGGTTGTTGCGCACGGCGATTCGCTGTGACGATCCGGTTATCTTCCTCGAGCATAAACATCTCTACCGTCAGGCCTACAACAAATCGCCTTATCCCGGCGACGACTTCATGGTTCCCTTTGCGAAAGCCAGAACCGTTCGCGAGGGAACCGATCTTTCAATCATCACCTATGGTGCCCTCGTGCAAAGGTCAGTCGTCGCGGCCAAAGAAGCTGAGAAGCAGGGTATCAGTGTTGAGATTATCGATCTGCGCAGCTTGAGTCCTTACGACTGGAAAGCGATTGCCGAATCAGTGAAGAAGACTTCGCGCGTGATCGTCGCGCATGAAGATTCGCTGTCGTGGGGATTCGGCGCTGAGATTGCGGCGCGCCTCTCAGACGAGCTCTTCGAATATCTCGACGCTCCCGTCCGGCGTGTGGCCGCCCTCGACACTTTTGTCGCTTACGCGCCGCAACTGGAAGACGCGATCCTCCCGCAAAGCGCGGATGTGCTAAACGCGATTACGGAATTGCACAGTTATTAGTATCTCCCGCGACGACCCACTTGCGCTGGAAAAGATTTGCGTTTCTTTACCCCGGCTAGGGGTGGAATGTTTATAGCACTTCGCGCGCTTGAATCCCCAAAGCCCCTTCAGGAGCGGAATGTGAGAACCTCATGGCAAATACTTACTCCCAAATCTATATTCAAACTGTGTTCGTTTCGGTGCGTTCTCATATGGGCATTCGCAACTTGGCACAGTTATTCATTACATTCAGAATCAGGAGCACCACCACCGACGACGAACGTTTAAGGATGAGTACCTAACGTGGTTGAAGAAGTTTGAGGTTCAGTTTGATCATAGATACATCTTTAAGTTCATTGAGTGAATAATTTGGCTCCTAAAGGAGCGAAGGAATTATTTTTAAGTGACGGTGCTATAAACATCTCGCTCCTACGGAGCGAAACGCGCGGATCGCAACTAAATCATTAGGCATTTTTAGGATCTCCAAATGAAACCTCGTTTCTTCAAAACTCCCGCGGCATTTCGCAAGTGGCTCGCGACCAATCACGATAAATCAAAAGAACTTTGGGTCGGTTACTACAAGAAAGATACCGGCAAAGCGAGCATCACGTGGCCTGAGTCTGTCGACGAAGCGCTCTGCTTTGGATGGATCGACGGCATTCGAAAGAAATTTGACGACCAAAGTTATGTGATCCGCTTCACACCGCGAAAGCCAGAGAGCGTCTGGAGCGCCGTGAACATTCGGAACGTAGGGCGACTCGTCAAAGAAAAGCGGATGATGCCGGCAGGTTTGAAAGCGTACGCGCATCGAAAAGAATTTCGTTCGGGCGTCTATTCTTACGAACAACGGCCGGCCGAACTTGTCGAACCGTATGCTTCACAATTCAAGAAAAACAAAGCGGCGTGGAAGTTCTTTCAGGCACAACCGCCTTATTATCGGAAGATGATGACCTGGTTTATTGTGAGCGCGAAAACTGAAGAGACGAGGCAAAAGCGACTGGCGAGATTGATTGAGGGTTCAGCGAAGGGTGTGCGATTGAGATAATGCGAACACGCCTAAAAGAATGTTCACTCGGCAAGCCGGTCGCGGCTTTGCCGTCCGATGTGCGGATGGTCTGCGACCTTCCGAGTGTCGCTTCCAAGTTTTTGGGCTATGCCCTTCTCCAAGCGATTCGATCAAAATCAACCTCCAAAGGCTCATCTTCCAGCGTCTGTCTTCGCCAAATTCGCGCACTCGACCAGTGGTAATCGGTCATTCGATCCGCTAGTTTAGCTCGTACAGGATTGAGATGGATGTAATTGACCTTCTGCATGAATATCGCTTCGCTGAAAATTGAGAAGACATTCTTCTCTTGTTGCCAGAGCGAGTAACTATGCTTGCGTTTCCATTCTTCATGCCGCAACTTTGTGAGTGAGCTGCGGTAGTCATTCTCCTTCAGGTAATCTATTACTCGCCTCGCTGTTAGACCTTTCACCCTACGAAGTACGTCTGCGAAGTTCTCGGACAATCTGTGAGCAGATGAACATGGTTGGGCATGATTACATAAGCAAACAAGAGAAAGCCACCCGACTTTCGTGCTTCGTCGAGGGCTTGGCAAGTGACAACCTTGAGGGCGTCAGTTTTGAAAACCGGCAATCGATCTTTCGTGACAGCAGTAATAAACAGAGCTTGAGAGTCTCGGGAGAGTTGAAATGTGGGAGTCATGATTTTTTGGGGCGCAGCCCCGAAGTTAAGTTGGACTTTTCGGAAGGTCACAGACCTTCCGCACATCGAGCGGCAAAGCCGCGGTTACTAATTAATTTTTTTCCAGAATCACTTCCGCCACCGCATGTTCTGTTGTGTGCGCAATTGAGAGATGTGCCGCGTTCGCGCCTGAGGCTTCATACAATTCTCGGGCCCGACCATAGAACAAAATTATGGGAGCTCCGGATTCCTTTGCCGCCACTTCGACGTCCTGCCAGCTGATGCCGCCACTCCAACCAGTTTGCAAAGCTTTCAGCGCGGCTTCTTTTGCTGCAAAGCGCGCGGCATAATGTTGCGCAGCCGCCGCGCCGCGCGATTCGCAGTATGCTCGTTCGGCGTCGGTGAATACACGTTCAGCAAAACGCGGCGTCCGCGAGATGGTCTCAGCGACACGCCGGACCTCGATGATGTCGATGCCGATTGAAACGATCACAGACGCGGAAGATGTTAAGCGGAATGAGGCTGCTCTCCAAGGCGCGGGCTTTTACTGGCGCGAACGCGAGGGCGTGCGCGCCTTGATTTGTGAGCCACTCGAAGATGACGGGTTTGCAAATGCGTTTTCGACGCGGCTCGGCGGCGTGAGCCCGATGCCTGAGAACTCGCTCAACCTTGCTGGCTTCAACGAAGACGACGCGGAGAATATCTATGAAAATCGCCGGCGCTTTTTGAAACTGTTCGACGGTGAGTGGACGCTCACGGGCTGCTGGCAAATGCACGGCACTGATGTCAGGGTGGTGAAAAGCGAGGATGAGGCGAAACCAAAGCCGGGCGTACTGGGTGATGACCAGTATTGCGACGCTCTGATCACTAAGACCCCAAAAATCCTGCTTATGGTAAAGACCGCCGATTGCGTTCCCGTGCTCCTCGGCGATGCAATAACGGGTGCTTTCGCGGCGGTTCACGCCGGCTGGCGCGGCACTTCCGCTTCAATCGTCGTGCGGGCAATCGAGCGACTCCGAAGCGAATATGGAACGCTGCCCGAGAACCTGCGCGCCGCGATCGGACCGGCGGCAACTGTATGTTGTTATGAAGTGGGCGCAGACGTGATTGGTAGATTTAGAGAACGATTTCCTGACGCTGACACACTGTTGGAACCGACGCGCGACGGACATGCTCGTATCGACCTGCATAAAGCTAATCGGAATCAGCTAATCGCGTCGGGCGTTGCGGCCGATCGAATTCACACCGCGCCGTTCTGCACGATGGAACGCACTGATCTTTTCTTCTCGTATCGTCGCGAGAAAGCGATTCAGGGACGGGTGGGACGGTTGATGTCGGTGATTGGACGAAGTTCTTAAGTGCGGGCCAGATGCCCGCGACCCGCCGGCAAGGATGCTGGCGCTCCGTTCCTTCTACTTGAAAGCCCAACCATTTGTCGCGCGCACGCGTTCGGTCGCGCCTACTACGTCGATCTTCAAATCCAGATCGTAGTTTTTCGGGGGAAAGCAGACTTCATCGTTGCAGCTTTGCAGACGCACGCGCGCTTTGATCTTTGCCGAGCCGTCTGAATAATTCGCCGGAATCGGCACACTAAACTTGAGCCGCGCCTGCCCCTCATAAACCGACAATTGCTTGTTCGAAAACTTGAAGTTGCGAAGTAGCGCCCGGGGATAGGTAACCACACCAGCGCGCAAACCGTTCTCTGGCTCGACCTTGACCGACGTTGCGATCAAATAACTCTCCAGCGGCCGATTCGAATTGATGTGATAGCCCGCGGGCACATCAATCACAACCGCGACGCGCACAGGTTTACCGCGTTGCGCCTTGTCGGAGGCGAAGTAGCCAACCACGCTAATGTTGGGCTCCGGCGTGGGCGCAGCGACCGCCATCGGAATGCCCGCCATGAAAATGGAAGTTAGAAGTGCGAACAATGCGAATTTCTGATGTCTTATCTTCATAGCGGTCGCTTAGATGGCGCAGGATTCTATCGTGGTTGCTGCTGAATCGAAACTGATGACGTGCTGCGCGCGGCGAGTTGTCCGCAAGCCGCGAGGATATCCCGTCCGCGCGGCTTGCGCACAAAAGCGTGGACGCCTTTCGATTCCAGGATCTCGCGGAACGATTCGACTCGCCCTTCGGACGATGGTTGATACGGCAGAGGCTCAGCCGGGTTATGTGGAATCAGATTAACCTTCGCGCGCAATGAGTGCCGGTTCAGCAGGTTCGCAAGTTGCCGCGCCTGCTCATCAGAATCGTTTACGTCTTTCAGCATTACGTATTCGAAGGTGAAACGCTCTCCCGGTTTGAGAGACTTCTCGAATTCTTTGCATGCGTCCAACAATTCATCCAGCGGCCACTTCTTATTAATGGGCATTAGCTCGTTTCGTAGTTCGTCTGTCGGCGCGGCGAGTGAAATCGCCAGATGAGGGCGATCAGCAATCGTTGCCAGCTCGCGAATGCGCGGCGCAATTCCCGCGGTGGAAACGGTCACGCGATTCGGCACGATGTGCAGCCCTTCCGGGTCGCCCATGATGCGAATTGCTTTCAGCAACGCGTCGAAATTCAGAAACGGTTCGCCGGCTCCCATGCCGACGAGATTTGTGCCGCGCGGGGTCTTCACGCCGTCGCCATACGCATCGTTCAGGGCGACGATAATCTGTTCGACAATTTCGCCAGCAGTCAGATTTCGCAGCAGGCCGAGCTGGGCCGTCAGGCAAAACGTGCATTGCAACGGACATCCGGATTGCGACGAGAAGCAGATCGTGTCGCGGCGTTCCTCGGGAATGAAAACAGTTTCCACCGGACGGTTGTCGTGCGTCTTCATGAGGTAACGCCGCGTTCCGTCACTCGAGATATATCGTGACTCAAGTCGCAACGTAGAGATGGCCGCACGCTCACTAAGCTTTGCGCGGAAATCTTTTGGCAGATTTGTAATTTGTTCGAAAGATCGAACCCGCCTGTGCTGAACAGCATTAAAAACTTGCTGACCGCGATAAATGGGCTCGCCGAGTTCCTCAACGAACGCCGCCAACTCCGCTTTATTTAGTCCTGGAACCTCGATCCGCGTCATGTAAAATGATTCTAGCACCGCGCAACGGTTTCAGCGCCCAGTCCTATGCTTTCCGGTCGTACAGCATGTGTGTAAGCCCGATGCGCGTGCCGTCGCCCCGACAGAAAGTGAGTTCTGTTGTCCTCCTCTCAGTCCAACTCTAAAGGACTATTTCTCATGGCCACATGCGAGTACTGCCTGACGAAGCATGTCGTCGCGAGCACTCCGTCAGATCAATTAGCGTTGCAACCTATTCACCAGTCGACTTGACCCCGTTGCCACCGCGTCGGTTTCCACGCGCAAGCCGAGCTTGAAATGTCTGAACAACGTCCCATTGATTCCGCGGAAGGCTAACCGGCAAGAAAAATCGCGAGCGGCTCGTGCGAACCCGCTCGCGACTTCTAAATCAAGTGAGGCGAGGAATTATTGAACAATCGTGAACTTTGCCGATTGCACCAGGCTTTGCCCGCTCACACGATCGCGCACACGAACATCGATCGCATAATCTCCGGGATTCAAGTCGGCCGAGTTGATTAATCGCGCCAAGGTCAGACGCTGACCTGCGTCGTTGTTTCCCCGCCAATCTTCAACTTGTTTGCCGATCTCTTTGCCGTCTTTCATCAACGCGTACTCCACATCAACGGACGGACGCAGCGTTGTCTGATCGATAACAGCATTGTATATCTGCATGTAAACGCCGATCGGCGCACCGCGGTGATAGATGCCCGTAAGATTCGGAATTACCTTCTTGTCGCCGATGACAAACTGCCGAGAAGCCGGAATGTCTGAAATCTGCTCGAGTACCGAAGCCAGCACCAACGACGAAGCGGCCAGGTTTGTCCCGAATTTTGGCACTTCAAAACCGACGTGCTGAATTCCAGCCGCGCCTGATTCAATATCGCGCACCAACAAATCTATGCGATAACGACCTGGCATCATCGGCACCGCTTTCTGATAGGCTGATTTTCTCTCTTTTGCGTTTATCAATTCGGACGGTGTTGCTGTGGTGGTAACCGCATCTTCAAAAAACCCGACGCGTCGCCCCGCAACGCTGGTGATCCGGCCGGCTATATTCAAGCGGGCGGTCTGAATTCCGCCGACGTCGCGAAATGTCAAATCGCGATTGTCGGCTTGCACCGTAAACGCAACGATGACGCGGTCGTCGGACTGTTGGAAGAAACTTACTTGAAGGTTCGTACTGAGGAAGTCTTCCTCGGCAACCGGAGAACCGGTGCCGGTTTCAATTAGGCGATCGAAGTTGACCGGTGGCGCCTGGTCTCGCAAGGCAATAATGTCCATCCAGTCCCATTGTGAATCTTTAGCGCGTGGTGAGAAGGGATTACCGAAGCCATTGGCGGCGGTAATGATGTCGGATTGATCTACGCCGGGAATGCTTACCCCGCCAGGAACTTGCAGTGTGGCAATCTTCTCGAACGGATTGCGCGCGATACGATACTCGCCCGTGCCCGACGGATCGATGAACTCGATTTCCACGTCTGTGTGATTGGGAATGTGGCGATACCACCATCGTTCGAACGGGTAAGTTGACGTAGACCCCCCGCCTTCGTGAGACGCCATTTGATACGCGCCGCCCGACGGATGCGATTCCACCTCATCAGGCTTCCCATACTTGAGATAGATCTTTCCGCGGTCCGTTTTGTAACCGGGAATGCCGGAAGCGAAATGCTCGTTCACATAGGCGAGACGCTCGAAATAGGCTTCACGATACTCATTTTCTTCAGTATCAGGACTGGGATCGCGCAACCGCCAGATTGTCGCGATGAACTGCTCACGCTCTTCGTTCGTTTGTAGCTTGTCCCAACCTCGCCGCTCATCGTCCGTGAGAATCGGCCCAACTTCCTCAAGCCATTGCCTGAAGGCTTTGTCTGGCTCACTTTTTATTTTTCGTGTTTTATTCTGAGGATCCTGTGGTGGCTGGGCGAATGCTTGCGGCGCTAGGAAAATAAGTCCCAGGAAAACCCAAGCTGTTCGTTTGGTCAGCATAAGAGTCCTTTCAGAAGAGCCAACCGCCAAAAGCAAAACCGGCTCTCGATCTTTTCATCGAGAGCCGGCTTGAAACCGCTTTGTTATTGTACAACCGTGAATTTTGCGGATTGCACCAGGCTTTGCCCGCTCACGCGATCGCGCACGCGAACTTCAATCGAATAGTCCCCTGGATTTAAGCCAGCCGAGTTGATTAGTCGCGCCAATGTCAGGCGCTGACCCGCGTCGCTGTTTCCGCGCCAATCTTCAGCCTGTTTGCCGATCTCTTTGCCGTCTTTCATCAACGCGTATTCCACATCAACTGACGGACGCAGCGTTGTTTGATCGATTCCGGCATTGTAAATCTGCATGTAGACTCCAACCGGCGTGCCGCGGTGATAGACGCCAGAAACGTTTGGAATCACCTTCACATTGCCGATGGTAAACATACCCACTGCCGGTTGATCGCCCAGGCTCTCGAGTTTCGCTGCCAGCACAAGTGTCGACGTGCCAAGCTTATTCGGATCGTATTTTGGAACGGGCACGTCGACGTGCCGGACGCCGGTCGCACCGGAGTTGATGTCACGCACAATCACATCGAGCTTGTATCTGCCGGGCGCTAAAGCTACAGCTTTCTGATAAGCAGATTTGCGGTCCTTCGCTTCAGTCAATTCCTCGACTGTCGCGCGCGTGATAACCGGGTCTTCAAAAATCCCGGCACGCCGTCCAGAGACGTGTGTAATCTTTCCGAAGATATTTAGTTGGGCTTGTTGCAACCCGCCGCTGTCGGTGAACGTGAGATTGCTGTTGTCTGTTTGAATCGTGAACGCGGTGATCACCCGCTCGTCAGATTGCCGGAAGAAATCCACGCGCACGTCAAAGTTCAGCGGATTGTCTTCAATGACCGGCGTGTTCACGGCGGAAGCCAGATCGTTGAATTTAATCTGCGGCGGCCGACTCAAATCAGCAAGCAGTTGCAGACGTGAGAAGGGACTATCCTGCTCGCGCATGTAATTCTGTGAACCGAAGCCGCCGACGTTTGCCACACGGTCAGACTTATCGGCGAGTCCCATCTCTTCCGCAAGTGTCAGACCTGCACCGGGAACATGGAGCAGCGCGTCTTTCTCATCAGGATTTCGCGCAATTCGATATTCACCGCTGCCGGTCGGATCGACGAACTCAATTTCAATTCCCGACCCAACACCGGGGAGATAGCGATAGAACCATCGCTCAAACGGATATGTTGAGGTTGAGCCACCGCCTTCGTACGATTCACGGTTGTATGTTCCACCTGACGGGTGCGTCTCAAGCTCGTCGGGTTTGCCGTACATGATGTAGATGCGGCCGCGATCCGTTTTCCATCCGGGGATGCCTGAAGCGTAGTGCTCGTTCGCATAAGCGATGCGCTCATAATACTCTTCGCGGAATTCGTTCTCGTCGGTATCCGGATCGGGATCGCGACGGCGCCAGAATTCTTCGATGAAGTGCTCGCGCTCGTCATCGGTTTCCAGTTTCTTGAATGCCTTCCGCTCCTCGTCGGTAATGATGTAAGCCACATCTTTTTCAAGCCAGTCTTTGTATGCCTTCTTCAGCTCCGGTTTCACGTTGCGAGGTTTTTCGGAAGGATCCTGATCGGGCTTCTTTTGCGCAGCCACCGGGGACAGCGCGAATGTCAGGCTTAACATGGCAACAGCCACGCGGCGTGAATTGCGAAATGGCATATCGAGTACTCCTAAAGTTTGCGGCTCGGGAAGGTTTCTGGTTACCGTCAGTGTCGAATCCGGCGACGCGCGGAACGTATGAATGTCGAATTCTAAGTTTCGCCCTGAGCAGAGTCAAGATGCGGAATCTGCTGCGAAAAGTTGCTTGTTTAGTTGCAATTCGCCGACTATGGCGCAACTCCGGAGCTTTTGCAGAAAGGTCAAATACTTTTGCAGTAACCATGACCCCTGGCGGCACGTCTTATTATTCGAATCGCAATCAACGCCGCGAGTGGGCGGCATCAATCATTTACAACCAACGGAGGATTTCTCATGAAAAGACTTTTTGTACTGGCGGCGTTCGTTTTCATCGCAGCCATTGCAGCAAACGCGCAGAATAAGGCGAATTTCGCCGGTTCATGGTCTTTGGATAAAGCGAAGAGCCAGGGCCTGAGTCAGCGAATGCAGGGCGCCGATAAAGTAACTTGGACAATTACGCAGGACGACAAGACGATTTCGATCGATTCGAAAGTCGAAGGTGGTCAGCCGCCAGCAGGCGGCGGTGCCGGCGGCGGCGGCGGAACGGGCGGCGGTCGCGGAATGGGCGGGCCACAATCCTACAATCTCGACGGTAGTGAAGCGACCTCAGACGTAGGTGGCGGCCAGATGACTGGAAAAGCTACTTCAAAGGCGACTTGGGCCGGCAATGATCTGAATCTGTCTCGCACGAGTGTTTTCCAGGGCCCGAATGGCGAGATTACCAGCGTTACTACGCAGAAGCTTTCACTGTCCGGCGACGGTAAAGTGCTAACCGCAGTCGTACATAGCGAGAGCCCGCGCGGCACTACTGATTCGACCCTGGTCTTTAACAAGCAGTAATAGATCTCAATTCCCTCGCAACGAAAAGAGCTGCCAGCTTCAATCTCTGGCAGCTCTGATCGTTTTTGTTGTAAGGTCCGTTTACGGCCAGTTGAATCCGGTGAGCGGGTGGCCATAGAAGGCGTCGGTCTTCCAGGCCGCTTTGTCCCACGCGCCATCCTGATCGCCGAGGACTGTGACGGGAACAACGACGCGGTCGATGCCGAGCTTGTTCGACGACGCGATGCCGTTGTCGAGCTTTCCGTTCGGACCGACCGTGAACTTGATCGAGCGCGCCAGCTTATTGTTCCACAGCACCTTGAACTCGTACTCGCCAGGGTTTGCGGCCATCTTGAACATCTCGTTGGTGTTCGGCTGACCCTGCCCGTCATTCGTTTTATCCCACTGCTTGACGATAGGGAAGCTGCATTCGATGCGCGACCACTTCGCCTTCTGTGGGAAGTTCTCGTTCACTGAGATGGTTGTCTGGAGATCGACAACTGAGCCGCAACTGGCCGCGCCCACCTGCGTGCCGTCCATGAACATGCGGCCGATCTCCTTGCCCTGGTAGAACAAGTGCGGGTCGAATTTGTACGCGTCGCCGCGTACCCAGAAGCCGACATGGAAGTCTGGGTAGTCCCACCCGTACACGCTGTCGCGCGTGTAGTAGACGTAGCCAATCGGCAGGTTCCAGTCCTGGTCTACGTAGTAGACGAACCGCTGCGCGGCCTTCGGGCCGACCTCGCCTGAGTGGGTCTTGTTGACCTTGATACGGCCTGTGAAGAGCGTTGTGTCCGAGCCAGCCAACTCGTTCCGCATCTTGATGGCGAAGTTGACCGAGCCCAGGGGCAGGATGCTCTTGTCCTCAACCTGGCGACCGCCGCACTCGGTTTTCCACCAGTAACCCTTCTGCGTCTCACCCGTGTCACAGTCGAACTTGAGCCACGGCGCGCTGCCGCCGGGTTGCTGTACCTCAACATAAAGCTGGCTCCCGCTCGGGATGGGCCCGTTGACTTTGAACTCAAGCCGCGGCACCCAGCTCCACACGTCGAAGTTCCCTTTGTAAGAGTTATTGGTCCAAGCCGTCACTTGGAGCGAGTCGTACTGAAGAGTGGGCTGATCCGCTTGCGCCGAAACTGCGCTGACCGCGCTGACCGTGAGGACCAAAAGGGCGAAGCCAAGTAAGAATCTCTTTGTCATTGAACCTCCATCAAGAATTACTTCAAAGCATGTTCGGGTGGCGGCAGATTCTAACAGCGGCAATTATTGCGGGCAATAGATTTTCCGAGTTGTTGTGGAGCATTGCGGAGGCTATACCGATGAATTCAGACCTGCGGTAGTATCGCTCGCTTTTTGTAAACTACCTTTTTTCAACTGACGATCACATGATCGCGCCACTCCAATGCGTTTCCTGCAATGCTCCACTCCCGGTAGTCGATAGTTCCTCGGCCGCCTGTGCCTTCTGCGGAGCCAGCAATCCGATTCCGCAGCAATACCGGGATGAATTGCGCCTGACCCGCGAGCTTGACCAGGCGACCCGTAAGGCGGTGCGAGAGTGGTCGCGTTTGAACCAAATCAGTTTCCCTCGATGGTGGTTCGTTTGCACTGCCTTCGCGCCGTTCATCTTGATCAGTAGCGGGCTTGCCGCAGTCCTGGTTGTCGGACTTGTCCGTGCAGCCAGCCGGAGCACCCTGCCGATGATGAGCGGTGTTGGAATTTGGCTTCCACTCATTCCGCTCCAGGCCGTGGCGGCAATTGTCGGCATCAGGATGATCCTCGTAAGCGGCACCGCGACCGTAGGTGCAGCCTTTGCCGCCGCCCCACCACTTGCGCCTGGAGGATCTCCGAGTTGTCGGTTGTGTGGCGCGCCGTTAACGGTTAACGAAGGCGACATCCTTGTCCGCTGCATTTACTGCAAAGCTGAGAGCATCATTTGCCTCGACCAATCCTCGATGCGTGATCTTCAGGAGCGTCTAGGATCTGCACGATCAAGTCTCGCACAGGCGATGGCGGCGTTGGCGGCAAAGGCCAGGATCATCACAATTCAGATATGCGGCCGCGCGCTCATCACCGTTGCGTTTGTGATCTTGCCACTCATCTGGTCTTTCTCAGCGGAAATGCAAGCCAGTTATTGGTCTACGCTGATCACATTTGATGTATGGGTGCTGGCCCTCTGCCTTTTCTGGTACGTTCGCGAAGTATTGCTTCCGCCCGCGACCATTGAAGAGCTCGAAGCGCTGATCGATGGCCCCGGTGATTCCCGGACTGAGCAACACCCAACGAAAGCGGCCACTGCTGCAGCTGGAACTCGAGGCTGGTACGATCATGCTTCCGAGAAACAGAATTTTGTGATTCCGGCAATCGTCGCGCTGATGTTCCTCGCAATCGAATTGCTGGTTTTCAAGGGATAGATCATCTCTTGCCAAATCCACTGACCCGGCAAAACATCTAGCCTCACAAATCATTCAAAGTTACAATCCTTCACGTGCCGATGCGATTCAAATGGAGCCTCATCTCCGATGAACGATTGCTCGACACACGCATCTGCGACCTGCCGATCAAAATCAAAGGCTCGTTTATCGAGCCGCACATCAAACGCCTCTACAGCGAGCTCAACGATCGCGGCATTCGCTTCAAGCCGCACGTGTGGTTGTCGGCTGAGTGGTTCACGCCCGATGGCGTGCCGGGGTTTGCGATTCCGTTTTATCTGGCGCACCCACGATTGATGAAACTCGAACGAAAGTTCATGCGTGAAGTTGAAGGCGGCACCGACGTTGAATGCATGCGCATCCTGCGTCACGAAGCGGGCCACGCGATCGACAATGCATTTCGGCTTCACTTCAAACGAAAGTGGATTCGCACTTTCGGATCGTTTACGCAAAAATATCCACCATCCTACAAACCCAAACCGAACAGTCGCCGCTACGTTTTGAACCTGGATGCTTGGTACGCGCAGGCCCATCCGGCCGAAGATTTCGCGGAAACGTTTGCCGTCTGGTTGCAGCCGCGTTCGAACTGGCGACGACGTTATCGAGGCTGGCCGGCCTTACGAAAAATCGAGTACGTCGACGAACTCCTGGACGAAATCGCCGGCACGCGTCCGAAGAATCGAGTCCGCAAAAAGATCGAACGCTTGCCTGAGATTCGCATCACGCTGCGCGAACACTACGACCGCAAGCGCGCCAAATACGCATTCGAATGGCCGGCATACCTCGACAACGACTTACGCCGAATTTTTTCCAACGAGCCGCGTCATCGCGCCCGGGAAACAGCGGTGAGTTTTCTGCGGCGCACCGGAGCGGAAATTCAACAACTCGTGTCAGACGGAACGGGCGTGCACGGCTATGCGATCGATCACTTGTTGGAATTAATGATTGAGCGCGCTGCGCAATTGAAACTGCGCGCCGCCGGTCGTGAAGAGCAACTGAAACGACAATTGATGGTGATGTTGACAGTGCAAACGATGAATGTCGTGCACTCTGGTTATTATCGAATTGCTTTGTAATTTTTGAGTGTGCCGGTTTCTGACGGAATTTTCTAATTTTGAGCGAGCAAAAACCTCAGTCGAACGCGAAAGTGACGTCGAAGCGGCGTCGCTCGAAAACCGTGGAAAAGAACGGCGAAGCGCTAAAAAAACTTCGCGTCATGGTCCTCTGTCATGAAGACTTGGTGCCGCCAGATTCAATCGACGACCTCACACCGAAGGAAGTGGCGCCGTTAAAAACCGAATGGGATGTAATTTCGACGCTAAAAAAGATCGGACACGAAGTTCTGCCGGTCGGCGTTTACAACAACCTCGGCGTAATCGGTAACGCGCTGCTCGAATTCAAACCGCAGATCGCCTTCAATCTCCTCGAAGAGTTCCACGGCTACCCGCTTTACGACCAGCA
>DASYPX010000164.1:0-1876 GCA_036006125.1 Pyrinomonadaceae bacterium
CACACGCTTTACCGATTGTCCCGTCAAACGTTCGATGGCCCGCAGAGATAATTCGTCAACCGGCGCGACCATAGTGATTGCCTTGCCTTCGTTCCCGGCTCGGCCCGTGCGGCCAACCCGATGCACATAATCTTCCGGCGCAGCCGGCACGTCGTAATTGATCACGTGTGACACTGAATCCACATCCAGTCCGCGCGCCGCAATATCCGTCGCGACCAGCACACGCGTTCGGCCGTTGCTGAATTGACGCAAGGCCGCTTCGCGCTGAGGCTGTGAACGATCAGCGTGAATTCGATCGACGCTGTGATCGCGCGCTTTCAAGATGTGTGAAAGCCGTTCCGCTCCTCGTCGTGTCCGCGTAAACACGAGCACGCGCTCGAATGGTTCGCGCTCCTTTTCCAGTAACTCGAGTAAAAGCGCTGTCTTCGAGTGCTGCTCAACCAGGTAAGCAGTCTGCTGAACCATGGTCGCGGCGCGACCGCGTTGACTTACTTCAATCAGCTTCGGCTCTTTCATCGTTGAACGAGCCAGTTGTTCGATGCTCGGCGGCATCGTTGCCGAAAACAGGAGCGTCTGCCGCTTTGTTGGCAGCATCGCCAGCACGCGCCGGATCGCCGGAAGAAATCCCATGTCGAGCATGCGATCAGCTTCGTCCAGCACCAGCACTTCGATCGTTGAAAGATTTACCGCGCCGCGCTCAGTTAGATCGAGCAATCGTCCGGGCGTCGCGATCAAAACGCTTGCGCCTCTTCGCAGCTCGCTGATTTGGGTTCGTATGTTCGCGCCGCCGATTGCAATGACACTGCGATTCGTCTTGACGCGATTAAGCTCGCCATAATTCGTTTGAATCTGCAGCGCCAGCTCACGGGTCGGCGCCAGCACCAGCACGCGAATGCCCGGTCTCGCCCGTTCGCTGATCCTTTGAATGATGGGAAGGAGAAATGCGGCCGTTTTGCCGGTGCCGGTTTCGGCACAACCGATTACGTCTCGGCCGCTGAGGATGACAGGAATTGCCTGTCGCTGAATAGGTGTCGGTTCGTTATATCCGAGAGACTCGCAAGCGCTCAGTTGCGCAGGGGCGAGTCCCAGTTGAGAAAAATCCATTAAGTTCCTTTTGAAGTGGCGACGAGTCAATCGTCGCATTTGTTCTTCAGTGGCATGCAGTTCTTCGTGTCCGCCATGGTTGACGCATTTCGCGAAATACCGGGGGAGACACAAAGGAACTGCTCACTGCTCACTGATAATTACCAGCGCGGTTCGCGACTGCCGCCGTAGCTGTTTCCACCACGACCACCACCGCCGCCGCCACGATTGCCATAGCCGCCGCGGTTGCCACCAAAGCCACCACGACCGCCACCGCCGTTGCGATTTTCGCGCGGCTTGGCTTCGTTGACTTTCAGCGCTCGACCACCGACTTCTTTGCCATTGAATTGATCAATGGCAGCCGAGGCCTCTTCCTTGGTGGACATTTCGACGAAAGCAAATCCTCGCGAACGTCCGGTCATGCGATCTTCGACAACGCTGGCCGATTCGACCGTGCCCGCCTGGGCAAACAACTGTTGCAGTTCTTCGCTGGTGGTTTGGAAAGCCAGGTTTCCAACATAAAGTTTAGTTGACATGTAGTTACCTTCCCCCTTATTTGGGAACGAAAAGAAGCTGCGAATCGGAATCTGCTTCGGCGAAACGGTAGCGGTCGAAGGACCAGGTTCGGATGCTCTTCAAAAGAGCGGCTTCGAAGTTTGAAATCAGCCTGCTCTCGAACCATCCAAACGTCCGGCGCTAATCGTCTTGTGCGCGGGGCGCATCACCGTTGATGCGCGAGAGAAGGATTTAACAGCATGTATGATGCGTTATTTACTGAAAGGTTGCAAGGTTT
>DASYPX010000165.1:0-10182 GCA_036006125.1 Pyrinomonadaceae bacterium
CGCTGACCTTCTTCGACGTTGGTTCCTTCGAGACGGACAACGACCGGAATGCTAATGCCGAGAGTTTTCGCGGCCCCGACCACTCCTCGCGCGACCATGTCGCAGCGCACAATGCCTCCGAAAATATTTATGAGCACTGCCTTCACATGTTCGTCTGCGAGCAAAATCTTGAAAGCCGCTTCGACGCGTTCCTGCGAGGCGCCGCCACCTACATCGAGGAAGTTTGCCGGTTCGCCGCCCGCGAGTTTGATGATGTCCATCGTCGCCATCGCCAGCCCCGCGCCGTTCACCATGCAGCCAATCGTGCCATCGAGCTTGATGTAATTCAGATCGAACTTCGAAGCTTCAATTTCCAGGGGCTCTTCTTCATTCAGATCGCGCAACTGCTTGTAATCCGGATGGCGGAACATTGCGTTGTCGTCGAAATTCACTTTCGCATCGAGCGCAATCAGACGGTTGTCTTTTGTCAAAAGAAACGGATTGATTTCGAGGAGCGACGCATCCATCGCTTCGAACGCGGTGTAGAGTGATTGCATGAACTTTGCCGCCTGCGACACCAACTCGTTCGGTAGTCCGAGTGCGAAGGCGAGCTTGCGTGCCTGAAAAGATCGAAAGCCGACGGCCGGCTCGATCGTCTCTTTGAAGATTTGTTCGGGAGTCTTCGCGGCCACATCTTCGATGTCCATACCGCCTGCGGCCGAGGCCATGAAGACGGGCCGTCCGCTGGCGCGATCCAAGACAATGCCGAGATAGAACTCGCGATCGATCGGCAGGCCTTCTTCGATCAAGAGCACGCGTACTTCTCTTCCTTCGGGCCCAGTCTGATGTGTCACCAGTTTCATGCCGAGCATCTTTTGCGCAATTTCGCGTGCTTCTTCCGCCGTTTTCGCCAACTTCACGCCGCCGCCTTTGCCGCGGCCGCCGGCATGAATCTGCGCTTTCACAACCACCGGCGTCGTGCCCAATTCAGTAGCCGCCTGAAACGCTTCGTCGGCGTTGTGCGCGACGATTCCGCGCGGTACGGGTACCCCGAATTTTTTTAATAACTCCTTGCCCTGATATTCGTGTATCTTCATTTTCTTCAACGTGCAGTCACGAGGTGACTGTGAGATTTCGGATTCCTGCCGACGGATTCGTTTCGGTTTCGCCGGTTAGTATTTTTGAAAACCGCTTGAGTGTACTAATCACTTAAGTGAGTCGCAAGCGAGTCATCATTTCCGTCTCGCCATGACGCACACTCGTCCCACTCGTCGTTCATTTGTGAAAGCCGCCGCCGTGGCTACGTTGGGATTGCCAATCATCGGCCGCGCACAGATTACGGAACGGGGCTTGTTCACCGAACGAGATGTTCCCTACGCTTGCGATGAGCTGCTGCGGCTACTCAACGAAGAACGCCGCAGCTATGGCCTGAACGCGCTGGAAATGGATCCGCTCGCGTGCAAAGTAGCCGCTGAACACGCGCGCGACATGGCCACTGGACATTTCATCAGCCATTGGGGCCGCGACGGTCGCAAACCTTATCAGCGCTACTCATTCGCCGGCGGCATTGACGCGGTGCAGGAAAATGCAGCGTCGGCCGACAACGTTCAATCGCTCGCCATTCCCGGCATTGTGGAAGACTTGCGCGAGAGGCATCAATCGATGCTCGCCGAGGCGCCACCGCACGATGGCCATCGTAAGACGATTCTAGATCCGTATCACACGCATGTTGGTTTCGGCATCGCTTTGAGCGGGCGCAGCCTCAGGCTTGATGAACTCTATCTTGCGCGGTACGTGTGGCTGGCTCCGTTTGTGAATACTTCAAAGCCTAAGTCATCAGTCTTACTGGAAGGACGACTGCTCCATCCACAACACTTCCTGAATCACGTAGACGTTTTTTACGAGCCGCCGCCCAATCCTCCGAGTCTTGAATGGCTGAACACATACCGATCGGTTGGGTTGCCGGACGAACATAAAACGCTGCGTCCCAAAGTACCTCCCGGCACGCGCTACGTTGATGGCGGTTCCGGAGACTTCGAGTGGGGCCGTGACGGAAAATTCAAGGTCAAGGTAAAGATGTTTCGCAATGAACCAGGAATCTACACCGCCCTCTTCTGGATCAGGCGCATGCCGACGGATAAGGGTTTTCCCGGAGCTGAGGTCTGCATTTTGAGCCAATAGGTATCCGCTATCGTCAAGATCTACCAAGTTAGTTTCCGGACTTCGTGCCTATCAATGAAGGGAGTGCGAAATCGATGAGCGACGTCACGGTCACTTCGCTGGCCAATCTGCGAAACGAGGTTCGCTACGGCGCCGGCCATCTGCTGATTACGGATGAACCTGTGTTAGCCGGCGGCGAAGACGCCGGGCCCGACCCTTACACTCTCTTACTGGCGGCGCTGGGAAGCTGCATTTCGATGACGACAATGCTTTACGCACGCCGTAAAGCTTGGCCGGTCGAGAGGGTCACCATCCATCTACGGCAAAAAAGAATTCATGGGAACGACTGCGCAGAGTGCGTCGAAAAGCACGAAGGCTTCATCCACAGAATTGAGCGCCGGGTCAGCCTTGAAGGTGATTTGACGGAAGAGCAACGCACACGTCTTCAGGAGATCGCGCACAAATGTCCCGTGCATAAAACGCTGACATCGCCCATCATCATCAGTGACATGCAAACATGAAGAACCGTTTTGCGCAGTGGCTAATAATTGGATTTGCCTTTTTGCTGGCAGCGCCCGTCTCCCCGGCGCACGCAACGAACGAGCGCGCGCTCGTCGATCAAGTTCGCACGGAGTTTCTGCACGCCTGGAGCGGCTACAAAAAGTATTGTTGGGGCCATGACGATCTGAAGCCCTTAACAAAGACCTGCCATGACTGGTATGCCGAGCCACTTCTGATGACGCCGGTTGATGCGCTTGACACGATGATTCTGATGGGCATGCGCGACGAAGCGGACACCACGCGCGACTACATCGCGACGCATCTGTCGTTCGACAAAGACATCTCGGTCCAGAACTTCGAGATTACCATTCGACTACTCGGCGGTCTGCTTTCGAGTTATGAACTGACCGGCGACAAGCGCCTGCTACAACTGGCGGAAGATTTGGGAAATCGTTTGTTGCCTGTTTTCGATTCGCCGACTGGGCTGCCGTATCGCTACGTTAATCTCAAGACCGGAAAAGTCCGCGGCAATGTTACCAATCCGGCGGAAGCGGGAACGTTGCTAATCGAATTCGGAACGCTTGCGAGGCACACGCACAAACAAATCTTTTTCGACAAAGCGAAGCGCGCGCTGGTCGAAATCTACAATCGCCGCTCGCCGATTGGATTAGTAGGCACGTGGATAAACGTCAAAACCGGAAAGTGGACCGACACTGACAGCCACATCAGCGGCGCGATCGACAGTTATTACGAGTATCTTTTGAAGTGCGCGATTCTTTTCGGCGATCAAGACTGCCGAAAGATGTGGAACGACAGCATCGCCGCGATTAACAAGTATCTCGAGGCCAAGGTTACACGCAAGATTGCACTGGATGGCGGTGAGACCACGGAATTGTGGTACGGCCACGCGGACATGAATTCGGGTAAGCGCACAGCGTCGACTTACGGCGCGCTCGACGCATTTTTCCCGGCGGTGCTTGCTCTCTCGGGAGATCGTGATCGCGCCGGGCGACTACAGTATTCGTCCTTCAAGATGTGGTCTCTGCATCACATCGAACCCGAAGAGCTCGACTATGATTCAATGACGGTGGTCTCCGCACGTTATCCACTCAGGCCTGAAATTGTGGAGTCAACTTATTATCTTGCCCAAACGGACCCGAGCTATCTGGTGATGGGCGAGACGATGTGGCGCGATTTCGTGAAGTACTGCCGCACCGATGAGGGCTACGCCGCGTTGAAGAGCGTCGTGACGAAAGAAAAATCAGATTCGATGCAGAGCTTTCTGTTTGCCGAAACTTTCAAGTATTTCTATTTGCTGTTCGCGCCGCCAAAGACTTTGGATCTCGACAAAGTGGTATTCAACACTGAAGCACATCCAGTACGGCGAAAGTGACCGCATTTTCCTTTGTTTGACTCAGGCGTTCGGTTTGCCGTAAAAAGCCGCTGCACCAAACGTCCACGCGCTGGCTCAAATCAAACCGGGAGACGACGAATGCCCCTGAAAAAAACTCGCAACGCTAATTTCGCGACGCTCGCCATTGCTTGTGCTCTTCCGTTATTCGGGTGCGGTAACAGTTCTGGCCGCAACGACCTACACGTGAAGTCAGCGGCGGCCGGCGACAGAGACGTCGCGACCAAATCCGCTTTTGCCGATCCGGTAACGAAGAGTTTTACGGACACGAGCGGGAAAATCACGACTGCGGTTGTCTATAACCTTCATGTCGCTAACTACGATTTGGATAGCGGAAGGTTCGGCGCAAGTCTCAACAACCCAATGCCCGCGGACGACAGCATTCGCGTCATGTTCAGCCTGGTGGGCGAGGAAGGCACCAAGGAAAACTCCCCGCTCAAGGCTGGCACTTACTCTGCAAAAGCCGACAAATACATGAAAGTAGAAACTGTTGGAATCGTGACGCGGAAAAACGGCAGCGAGATTAAGAACTGGTTTGATCGCAGCACACTGAACGGCGAAGTTAAGGTCACTTCAGTCTCTGGCGATTCGGCTAACGGCGATATTGACGTGACCGCGGGCAACAACACTATTAAAGGATCGTTCACCGCGAAGATTCTCCAACGCAGGTAAAGCGGCTTTCACAGTGACAGATCATCAATCCCTTTTCCGTACTTTGCGTGCCTTTGCGGGCTTGGCGCCTTTGCGTGAACCACAATCCTCTTAATCACGCAGGTCACGCAAAGACGCAAAGGCGCAAAGGATCGCCAAGTCAAAGTTAGATACTGCGCTCGCTCCCACGTACTTTTTCCAGTTCCTCTTGCACGCCTTTCGGTTTACAATTGCGAACGAATGAGTGACGCGCTGGAACAGATCGGCAGTCAAACCGTCGCCGAAGAGATCGCCAACAGCATCAGCCATGGCGTTGGACTTTTGTTGGCGATTACCGCGGCCCCCATTTTAATTATGGCTGCGGCGCGCGCCGGCACTGCCTGGAATATCGTCGGCGTGAGCGTCTTTGCCGCGTCGATGATTCTTCTCTACCTTGCGTCAACGCTTTATCACGCCATTCCACATGACCGAGCCAAGCGAATCTTTCGCGTGCTCGATCACGGCGCAATCTTTCTTTTGATCGCCGGCACCTATACGCCATTCACGTTGGGCGTGATGCGCGGGCCGTGGGGCTGGACCATCTTTGGGATTGTCTGGTCGCTCGCGGTGTTCGGCCTGACGATGAAGGCCATCTTTGGCGCGCGACACAAGTGGCTGACGGTGCCGCTTTATCTCGTGATGGGATGGACGGTCGTGATTGCCGCGCCACATGTTCTTTTCCGCATGCCTGTGGCTGCGATCATTTGGCTGCTGGCCGGTGGCATTGCCTATTCGGGCGGCGTCGTTTTTTTCCGCGCACATTCGCTTCGTTATAGCCATTTCGCGTGGCACTTGTTCGTAATTGCCGGCACCACCTGCCACTTCTTCGCGGTATTGTGGTACTCCGCATAGCTCTAGGGGAAACCTGACCGTAAGAGGGGTGCACTCTCGCTAACGCTCGGGTTTTCTGTCGGGCCAGTGTTATCATCTGCTCGGCCAAAATGTTTGAGAGTCAGCCAACTCACCTGAGACCTCTCGACGACCGCGCGGATCTCTTCGCGGACTAGCAAACCCATAAACAAACCGCTTCTATGTAAAACAGGCTGCTAGCCTGTTCCGGGACGTATCACCAAACAAGAGCCACAGGCCGCAGCCTGTAATACCAAGGAGCAATAAGATGGCCACAGCAATCGCAGCAAGAAGACCTGAAATCAAAACTGAGCTTCCCGGCCCGAAAGGGCGCGCCATCGTGGAAGCTGACGCCCAATTTGTGAACCCGGCGTACCCGCGTCCGGACTTCAAACTGGTTGCCGAACGCGGCGAAGGAGTTTGGGTCACGGACGTTGATGGCAACGTCTTTCTCGACTGCAACGCCGGCGTCGCAGTCTGCTCGACCGGTCACTGCCATCCGGAGGTCGTGCAAGCGATTCAGAATCAAGCGGCGCAACTGATCCATATGTGTGGCACGGATTACTACTACTCGCTGATGCCGGATTTGGCGAAGAAGATTGGCGAGCTGGTTCCGATTAGCGGACCGACGCGCACGCACTTCGCGAACAGCGGCACTGAAGCCGTCGAATGCGCGCTCAAAATTGCGATGCACGCGACGGGGCGCGAGAAATTCATTTCTTTTTTCGGAAGTTTCCACGGTCGCACCCTGGGTTCGCTGTCGCTCACCTCGTCAAAAGCGGCGCAGCGCCTTGGATTCAAGCGGCAAGCGCTCGATGTAATTCACGTGCCCTATCCGAACGAGTACCGCAATCCATTTACCGCCGAGATGTGCGGACGCGGCGGCGCAGCTGAAGGCGCGCTTAACTGGATCGAGAATCTTCTTTTTAAGACAACTACACCACCCGAAGAGGTCGCGGCGATCGTAGTCGAACCGATTCAGGGCGAAGGCGGGTACGTTCCGGCACCGGAGGGTTTTCTGAAAGGCCTGCGTCGCATCTGTGACGAACACGGCATTGTTCTGGTCGTCGACGAAGTACAAAGTGGCATGGGCCGCACTGGCAAGATGTTCGCGACGCAGCATTACGGCGTCGACGCCGACATCGTCTGCATCGCGAAAGGTATTGCGTCGGGATTGCCGCTTGGTCTGTGCGTCGCGCGCGCCGACTTGATGGATTGGAAGAAAGGCGCGCACGCATCCACGTTCGGCGGCAATCCGGTTTGCATCGCCGCGGCTTTGAAGACGATCGAGCTGCTCGAACGCGAGTTGGTGGCAAATGCTGCTGAAGTCGGCAACTATCTGAAGAGCCGTCTGGAGAAACTGATGGCGAAGCATGAATGTATCGGTGACGTCCGCGGTATGGGATTCATGCTCGGCGTTGAATTCGTCAAAGACAAAACGAGCCGTCAACCTGACGCAGACCTGCGCGATCGCGTGGAGATGGCCAGTTACGAGCGTGGTTTGATCCTGCTGGGCTGCGGCGCTAACTCAATTCGCTGGTCGCCGCCGTTGATTCTGACGAAAGAAAATGTGGATGTGGCAATCGAGATTTTTGATGAAGCGATTGCGGCGTCAGTGTAGTCTTTTCTCCCTCTCCCAAAGGGAGATGGAAAACTCAAAGGAGTTGAGAATGTTCGAAGGCACCGTAGTTTCAATCAACATAACTCCGTCGGCTGAAGCACCGATGCAAACCGTCGACGAAGTCCGCGCGATCCCGGGTCGCGGTCTTGAAGGTGACCGTTATTTTGATAATAAGGGCCGCGAGCCCGAACCGCGTCGCGAGCTGACGCTGATTGAGGCAGAGGCGATCGAGGCAATGAAAAATGAACTCGATGTCGAATACAGACTGAGCGACAGCCGGCGCAACGTCGTCACGCGTGGAGTTCCACTAAATCATCTGGTGGGAAAGGAATTCTGGGTTGGCGAGGTGAAAGCGCGCGGCATCATGCTCTGCGAACCGTGCGCGCATCTGCAAAAACTCACTATCAGACAGGTGCTTCCGGGGTTAATTCATCGCGGCGGCCTGCGGGCACAGATTCTGACGGAAGGAACCATCCGCGTCGGCGAAGCAATCAGGGCGGTGGACTAATTTGCTGACGCAGGGACCATTTGCGCTTCAATCGTACCCTTCCCCTGGAAACCATCGGCCACGACAGCTCCGCCGGTGTCGAGATCAAGAGTTAACCTGTTCGCATCGAGAAACTTTCCGGTCACGCGCAAATCGGCAGTCGGCGGATCGACCAGCGAGCCGCGGCTCATGCGCGCGATCGAGAATGAATTGTCCGTCACCACACCGGTGGCGACGTCGCGCAATGAACGTTCGGCCCCGGCGCCGGTACTCACGACCGCAAAGCCGACAGTAATCAGATTGTCGAGTCGGGTTATCTGAATCTTTCCAGCGAGCGAATATGTTTGGCTGCGACCCGCAAACCCTCCTGAAATGGTGAAACTGCCTTTGTCGATGCGAAAGAGTTGTGTGGTCTTTCGAAAGGCCTCGCCCGCCAAAATCCTAACTGGCGAAGTTCCCGCCACAGTGAAAGAGACAATCTTGAATGGCGCCGTGATCATCTGCGGTACCATCACATCTTTTCCCGGCGATTTTTCCGCGACTTGAATTTCACCGTTGGCGCTGCGCGTCATGTCGATGCTGTAACCACCGGTGTTTCGCTGACCCAGAAAGGCCGCAACCACAACGTTCGTCCTAAAGTCGACGGTGAGCTTTGCAAGACTCGGCTCAAGCTTCGCGAGTTCGGCAAACGTCGCTTCGTCGCGCACGACGGCAACGAAGGGATCGGTGATGGCCGAATGAGAGCCTTGCGCAACGACCTTCAGGTCACCGGAAATCTGGCCCTCTTCACCGATGGGATTACCGGTCGTTTCTGTTGAGTTCTGCGACTGCTTGGGCGGAGTTGAAATCTTGCTTGTGCGACAGCCGCTCGCACCGCCGCTAAACAACAGCGAAAGAATCGTGGTGATGATCAATGCTTGCATGGTCATTACAACTCCCCACTCAATAGAACGCCGATGTGCGCAAGAATTGCACGGGCAATTTTACAAACGATACCGCACCCGCTTGCGCAGCTCGGCGTCTTCGACTTCGATGTTTTGCAGTCGCAACATTACATCGGCATTCAGGTCCCAACCGGCGCGCTCTCCGGCTCGCAGTTTCACGGTACCGGCCGCGGCGATCATGGCGGCGTTGTCGGTGGACAGATGGGGCGAAGGAAAATAGACAGGGACTCCCAGCCGCTCGGCGGCCGCACGACACGCCTCGCGCAACGCGCCGTTACACGCGACACCGCCGGCGACGATGAGAGTCTGGGGATGATATTCCTTCGCGACTTTTTCCATCGTGGAAACGAGTGAGCGGACCACCGTGCTCTGAAAGCTGGCGGCGAGATCTTTGACGCTTTGCGACGGAGGCTCGCCGTTAGTCACCGGCTGCAGTCCTGATTCGCGCACATACTTTTGCACCGCTGTCTTCAATCCGCTGAAGCTGAAGTCGGGCCGATTGTCGCCCATGCGCGGAATCGCAAACTTCACGGCCTTTGAGTTCCCTTCGCGCGCAAGCTTTTCAATGATCGGTCCACCTGGATAACCCAGTCCGAGCAATTTTGCGACTTTGTCGAAAGCTTCACCCGCCGCGTCGTCTCGCGTCCGGCCAACGACTTTGTATTTACCGGGCTGCGGCACAAAGAAAAGATTCGTGTGTCCACCCGAGACAATCAGCGCCAGCGCCGGATGTTCGACTGGCGGATTCTCGAAACAGACTGAGTAAATATGCCCTTCGATGTGATTCACGCCAACCAGCGGTTTGTTTAGCGCATAGGCCATCGCTTTCGCGTATGACACGCCAACGAGCAGTGACCCAACCAATCCCGGACCGTTAGTGACGGCGATGCCGTCAATTTGTTTCTGTGTTATCTCGGCGCGCGACAATGCCTGTTCGACGATCGGCACGATCTTGTCGAGATGCTCGCGTGAAGCGAGTTCCGGCACGACGCCGCCAAATCTTTCGTGAGTCTTGATTTGTGAAGAAATAACGGACGAGACGATTTCGCGGCCGTCACGAATTACGGCAGCGGCAGTTTCGTCGCACGAAGTTTCAATTCCGAGAACTAACATCGTCAGTAGTCAGTGGTCAGTTGCTATCGATCTCACGATACTTCGCCAAGCGTGCAACTGACAACTGGACACTGACTACTGACTGCTTTGATAGAAACTCAGGACCGAATCGCCCTGCTTCAGCACGCGGTAACGCTTCAACAACCCGAATTCTTCCATCAGATCCTTTTGCTTGCGATGCTCGACGACGACAATCGCATCGGCGGCTATTAGTTGTTCTGCCTGTTCACCAATAAAGTTGAGCACGCGTTCGTAGTCTGCGGAATACGGTGGGTCAAAATAGATTAGATCGAAAGGCGAGTCAGCATTCTTCCGCTTGCGCAGAAAATCAAATGCGTCAGCCTTCACGATCTCAAATTCAGCCTTTGCGACCAGGAGTCCGCTGAGGTTCGTTTCCATCAATGCGCACATTTGCCGGGATTGATCG
>DASYPX010000166.1:0-7424 GCA_036006125.1 Pyrinomonadaceae bacterium
ATTCAAAAAAAAACTTTACCAAAACAACCATATAACAAACTTTTCATATTATACTACTTCGGAATCATCTCGGCGGCCATCCAGGGCGGTTTGATTGGAAAGCTGGTGAAGCGTTTTGGCGAGCCGCCGCTGGTGATCGCCGGGAGTCTTCTGTTTACCGTTAGTCTGTTTGCCAGTCCATTCGTTACCCCTGCAATCGGCATCCTCGGAATTCTGGTGACCGGTTTGTTCTCTTCGATCGGCAATGCCCTCAACGCACCCACGTTGACGAGTCTCGCTTCGAAGAGCGTCAGCGAAAATGAACAAGGCGCTATCATGGGAGTCGCCCAATCAGTTGCGAGCCTGGCGCGCGCCGTCGGTCCGGCACTGGCCGCGTTTCTCATTTACAGTGCGGTCGCTTACTACGGTTTCGATCGTCAGCCGCACAAGATGAGTGATGCATCGATTTTACGCACCTTCTGGACGGCTGCAGCAATTCAGTTTTGTGGTTTTGTGCTGGCAATTCTGTTCGCGCGCCGTTTTGGCAAGGACTATTCGCACGAACTATAACGGCTGGTTGTGCGACAGGAATTCGCTCAACTCTCCGGCGGCAGGCAAAGCAGCTCGACCCCCGAGTTGACGGCATTTCAACGCGGCGATTGCGTTTGCTGTTCGCAGGCAAGTCTCCAGGTCTTCACCATGCAACATCGCATAGATGAACCCCGCATGAAATGCGTCGCCGGCGCCAGTCGTGTCGCGGCAACCGCCGGGAACGTCAAACGCAGATGATTCAATAAACTCACCGTCGCAATAAACCAACGCGCCGCGCGCGCCCAAGGTCGCGCCGACAATCGGACAGCCGTAACGTGACTTCATTTCCAGCAACGACGTTCGTAAGTCGGCAATCCCCGTTAACCGCTGCGGAAATTCTGATGAAGTGATCAGGACGTCAATCAGGGGTAACAAGTCCTCGACGCCTTCGTAAACGTTATCGATGTCCGCAGTGATGATTACTGAAGCGTCGCGCGCAACACGCGCCATGGCGGCACAAGCCGGTGGGTCGTGCGCATCGAGGTGAAGAACTCGTCCACGTGAAGCCAAATCAATCGGCACTTCGTCGGCGCGATACGAGAGACGCTCGTCGCGATCCCAAATGATTGTGCGCTCCCCTGAACGCGCATCGATGATAATGAAGGCGAGTTGATTCGTGGCGTCTTCAATTGTTTCCGCGAATGCCAGGTTCACACCTTCTTTTGCCAGCGACTGACGCCCAAAAACTCCGGCGTCGTCTGAACCAAATCGACCGGCATACGCGGTCTTCATCCCGAGACGTTGCAGGGCGACCATTGCCGTGGCCGTCTGTCCTCCCGCCGATTGCTGGTGATCCGTGAACCTGATTTTTGTATCGAATTGCGGATATTCGGGAACGACAATCAGATGATCGACTGCATTCAGCCCAAAGCCCACCGCATCGAAGTCTTTCTGGGAAGGAAGCCTAAATGGTAGCTGCATGACTCAACATTGATGACCTCGAGGTCGGGAAGGAGGGTTTACCCCCGCTCAGGCTTATTAGTCAATTGGCAAGCGGGGGGCAAGCCACCCTGCCGGACCATGAGATTTTCTAACTTGAACATTACGAAGCTAAAATAGGGCGATTTCAATTCATCAAAGACAAGTGACCCTCGAAGAGAAACTCAAAGAAATCCCGCGCTCGCCCGGCGTCTATCTGCATAAGGACGCCGAAGGGAAGATCATCTACATCGGCAAAGCGAAGAATCTTCGCAACCGCGTGCGCTCGTATTTTCAAGCCGGCCGTCGCGGTGAATTTAGTTACGGTATTAAGACCGAAGAACTTGTCCATCAAATTGCCGACGTCGAGATCATCGTTACCGACAATGAGGCTGAAGCTTTTATTTTGGAAGCGTCACTCGTCAAGAAACATCAGCCCTACTTCAATTACAAACTAAAAGACGACAAGTCCTACCCTCATCTGAAGCTGACAGTCAACGAACCGTTTCCGAAATGTGTGATTACGCGACGCATTCAGAACGACGGGGCACTTTACTTCGGACCTTTCCTGCCTGCGGCGATGGCACGCAGAACGATTGACTTGATCAATCGCACTTTTCAGCTGCGCACCTGCGATATCGAAATCGATGGCAAAGCGCCACGCCCATGTCTGGAATATCACATCAAGCGCTGTCTCGGTCCGTGCGTGAAAGGATTGTGCACGTCAGAAGAATATCAGGAAGCGGTGCGCGATGTGCGCATGTTGCTCGAAGGCCGTAATACCGAGCTGGCAGGAATTTTGGAAGAGCGCATGCTCGGCGCTTCGGAGGAAATGCGTTACGAATTGGCAGCGAAGTATCGCGACCTCCGCAAGACCGTCATTAAGCTTTCCGAACAGCAGAAGATGGCGATGACCTCCGAAAGTGACATAGACATCTTTGGTTACTACCGCGAGGGAAAGCGTCTGGCGTTGCAACTTTTCACCATGCGTGAAGGTGACATTGTCGGCCGGCGTGAATTCTTCTGGGAAGATTTGCGGGAAGAAGACTTCAATCCGGCAAGCTTTCTGAGCGAAGTCTTGATGCAATACTACAGCAGCTCGGACGCACCCACGATTCCCGCCGTCGATTTGCAGACCCGCGACGTGCGCACCTCATTTCTGCCGCGTGAGATTCACGTTCCGGTCGATTTCGAAGATCGCGAGCTGTTGGAACAGGTCCTCAGCGAACGTCGCGGGCGACGCGTGCACATCCTGGCGCCACAACGGGGCGAGAAGCGCGACATGATCGACCTGGTTGAAAAGAACGCGAAGCTTGCGTTCGAACAGCGCTTCCGCGTGCTCAAGCCTGACATGAAGCGCGTGCTCGAAGAGATGCAGGAGACGCTTGAGTTGCCTCGATTCCCGGCGCGGATCGAATCATTCGACATTTCGCACATACAGGGAGCTGAGAACGTGGCGGGCATGGTCGTTTGCGAAAACGGAAAGATGAATCGCAACGAATATCGCAAATTCAAGATTCGCTGGAAGGAAGGCGCCGATGATTTTGCATCAATGCACGAAGCAGTGCTGCGCCGCTATCGCCGCCTGCGCGATGAACAGAAGGAACTGCCGGATTTGATCATGATCGACGGCGGCAAAGCGCAATTGAATGCGGCGGCGACGGCGATGCGCGAACTCGATCTGGAAGCGGTACCGATGATTGGCGTGGTCAAACCACCGCTGCATCACAACCAGGTTGCCTACTTGCTCGTGAAAGGCCGCGAAGATCAGCCCATCTATCTCGATTCGTATTCGCCGGTGTTGCGTTTGATTCAGATGATTCGGGATGAAACCCATCGTTACGCCGTCGCCTATCATCGCAAGCGCCGCGAGCTGCGCGACTTCACTTCTGAGTTGTCGGCGATCCCCGGCGTCGGCGAAAAAAGAAAGACGCGTTTGCTGCGCCACTTCGGCTCAATTCATCGAATTTCAGAAGCGAGTATCGAGGAACTCGCACCGTTTGTCGGCAAGAAGACCGCGACAGAGATCGCCGATCACTTTGCGCGGCAGCGGTCGCTGGTTGAGGGCGCGAACGCGGCGTAGACTTTTAACGAAGCGGGAGTTATTCCATGTGCATTGATGATTGTCCGGATGATATTGCCAGTCGGCGGTCATTTCTAGCTGGCGCAACGGCGACAGTCGCAAGCCTGGCGTTCTTAAACGTCGCGGATACAGCCAGCGCGCAAACGCAAAACGCGCCCACGCGAGTCCTCGACGCACCTTCGATTCAGCACGGTCCTGTCGTCTTCAAACACAACGGTGTCGATACGATTGACGGCTATCTGGCGAGGCCAAAAGCCAACGGCGTCTATCCCGCTGTGCTGGTGATCGCGGGAAATCGGATCATCGAAGAATACATTCCGAATACATGCGCGGCGCTGGCGGTAGCGGGATTTGTGGGCCTCGCGCCAAATATCTTTCATATATTGCCCGATTCCGCGCGAACAATCGCTGAGATGCGCGCCGCCGGAGCGAACCATACTGATCTTGACGTGCTCGAAGACGTGGACGTCGCCGCAGACTATCTGCGCCAGCAATCGTTCGTGAAGAGTGAAACGCTGGGCGTGCTTGGTTTCTGTTACGGCGGCCGAATGGCAATGCTCTACGGCAACCGTTCGCGGCAGATCGACGCTGTTGTGCCCTTTCATCCTGGTGTGACGAAGGCGAGTGAGGTGACGCGACTAAAAGTTCCGGTGCAGCTGCATCATGGGACGGGAGATAAATCTGTCGACGTAAGCGAAACCGAAAGGCTTTTCAAGGAACTAAAGAGTCAACGTACGCCAGTCGAGCTGTTCACCTATGAGGGAGCAGGTCACGGGTTTCTCGCGTACACGAGACCGACATATAACGCCGAAGCCGGCAAGCTGGCATGGCAACGCGCCGTGCAGTTTCTGCAAAAGAATCTCACAGGTTAAGTCATGCTTCCTCCTTGTCGGTGCAGGCATAGTGCCGTGCAAACCGCGCACTTGATAGTTCCGTTCGCGCAGACGATACTATCGGCGACTTAGCCCACCGTCTCGACTGTAAGGTTTCGCCATCGGCTCCCAGATGGTTTCAAGGCTCGCGATGTTTCGTTCGTATTTCGTAGTACTCGCTTACCTCTGCACTCACGTTATCGTTGTGTCGGCACAACCAGCATCAACGACGATCTCAAAGAGTTTTGACTTTAGAAATGGTGCGCTCGGTTGGCAGGCCGGCTTCGCGGACTATCCGCCGGCAACTAACCAGAACGGCTCTTACGAATTGAACGCTGAGATCAGAAACTTGCCGGCGGAAGTGGGCGTGAACGGAACCGGCTTCTATTTTCATAGCAGTAATCATTCCGATGACTTGTTCATGTTCTTGAAACGGCGGCTCGATCAGAATGATGGCATCGTCGCCGGCCAAACCTATCAAGTCACTTTCACGCTGGTGTTCGCGTCGAATGCGCAATCCGGATGCTTTGGACCCGGTTCGCCCGGTGAGAGTGTTTATTTGAAAGCGGGAGCATCGCCGGCAGAACCAAAAGAGTTGCTCGATACGAGTCCGTTGTTGGCGTGGCTGAGAATGAACGTCGATAAATCGAACCAACAACTGGGCGGAATCGCAGCTTCAGTCGCGGGAAACATCGCCAACGGACAGCCGTGCAATTCTCTCAACCCACCCTATGTCTCTATTCAGCGCACTCATCAACATACCGCCCTGGTCAATGCCAACTCGCAAGGCGAGCTATGGTTGCTGGTGGGGACGGACTCGGGGTATGAAGGAGTCACTGCCCTCTACTACCAACGGATCGACGTGAGTCTAACAGCGGTCGAACAGCAGCCGCCGGTTTTGCTTACCTACAAGAACCGCAACGGCGACGTCACCGGAAGAGCTACGGCCTTTGATTCAGTGAATTTGACGAACGAACCTTTCACGGTTTTTTCGCCGCAAAACTTTTTCAGTTCCGATCAACACACGCGGTTGACGCTTTTTGCTTACAATCTCGAATTGAGGGACGGCGAAAGTCTTACTGCAATTTCGGTTGAAGCGGAGGACACACAGCATCAGGTTTATCAATTGCCGGTCGAGGCCGTAACGGAAGTACCGAACTTCAAATGGATCTCACAGGTTACTGTTAAGCTGACAGATGAGTTGCAGGGTCGTGGAAATCTCGCCTTTCGCGTGAAGCTTCGCGGTTTGCCGAGCAATCAATTACCCATCTCTGTGAATTAAGGTTCGATGAGGAACAAAAAATGAGTCGAGAAGACCAATTTATTCCACACCTAATCGTCAACGACGGCTTGGCGGCCTTGAAGTTCTACGAGGAAGTTTTCGGCGGCGAGCGTGGGCACAACATGATGGCAAAGGACGGCAAGCGGCTGATGCACGGTGAAGTTACAGTCGACGGTCACTTGATGTTTGTGAGCGATGAATTCACTGCGGCTGAGGGTGGGATGTGTAAAACGCCGCAGACGCTAGGCGGCACATCAATACGCATTACCTTGCAGACCGATAACGCCGATGGCGTTGTGGAACGCGCCGTCGCGCGCGGCGCGAAAGTACGGATGCCGGTACAGGACATGTTCTGGGGCGCGCGCTATGGACAGATTGAAGATCCGTTTGGTCACATTTGGGGAATCAACCAACAACTGAAGGAGCAGACGGAAGAAGAAACGAGTGCTGCGGCGGAACAGTTTTTTGCGAAATCAAAATAGGTGCAGAACCGCGAGCGGTAGCGAGCGGGACGAAGACCCAACTTTGATCGGAGATTGCGCCCTTACCCCGCTCGCTACCGCTCGCGGTTCTGTAACGGATCAATAAAAAGAGGCGGGCAACGCCCGCCTCTAAACCTCGCGAATCTCAAATTCCAGATCGCAGATTCAAAAACTACTGCCGCGGCATCGCCTGTGTCGCCGGCATGCCTTTCATCGGCACCGGCAATTTACCGTCGGCTCCTTGGGTCAGCGCAACGAATTCCTGATCGAAGCGGATTGAATCAAAAACCGCATCGACGCGTGCTTCCATCATTTCTTTCTCGCGGACAGCCTGATAACGCTCGTATTGGAAGAAGTGCCGGCGCAAGAGTGCCAGGGCGCGATCCTTCTGTCCATTCTGCGCAAAAATTGCCGCCAGATTGTAAGACGCCGGCATGAGGTTGATATTCTCACGGGCGATCTTCAGCGCTTCGGCCTTCCGTCCATTTGCCGCCATGAACACTGCCGCGAACACCAAGTTGTAGGGATCTTTCGGATCGAGCGCCAAGGCCTTCTCGGTGTACGCATTGCCCTTCACCGGATCGCCTTCCGAATTCCAGTACACGGCCAGGTTGCGATATGCGAGCGCCAGGGGATACTCAGCGATCGCCTGCTCCATCAACGCCAGACCTTTCTTGAATTCACCGTCGTGAATCGTCATTTTGCCAAGTCCATGGAAGGCAACAGAGCGCGATAAAGGATCGGCGGGCATGTCGAGAATCTGATTGAACACGTTGCGAGCTTTTGCCCAATCGCCGATGTCATGACGATAGTTCTCGCCGAGATAACGCAATGGCGTCGGATCTGCCGGGTCCATCCGATGCGCTTGCGCGTACAACCTGGTCGCGAGCGTATATTGCCCGCGGTTCTCAGCGAGCAAACCTCGTCGCATTACGCTTTCGATCGCGGCGCTCTGCGCGCGATCGAAGATCGGCGTCGGTGGAATGTTCGCTCCGACGTCAGTTACGCCGAGCGCTTTCAGTTGCTTTTGCGCTTCTTTGGCTTTTTTGGGAAACAGGCACCTCTGATCAAGTACAGATTTGTACATCGCGATCGCGCCGTCCTTATCGCCGGCAGTTGACTTCGCCGACGCTTCTTTCATTTGCGCGGTGAGGTCGCCCTCGCGCTGCTTCATCTCTGTGTCAACGACTTTTTCGACGTCGGCGACTTTGAGCTTA
>DASYPX010000167.1:0-12805 GCA_036006125.1 Pyrinomonadaceae bacterium
GTCGCCGGCTTATTATTGTCCTGAGCGGCCGCCGATCCGGTGCAAATGGCCAGCACTAGCACCAGAAAACCTGTGGCTTGAAACCGCACAAAAAGGCTTGAGGATTTGCGTGAGGAGTTAATCATCACCTGACATATACGACAAAAAGTGGAAGAAGTTACGACAAATTTACGCCTTGGCTGCGGCCTTTACCGCACATATTCCCAGTGCCACGGCTCATAAAAATATGGCCGAAAACCGAAGCGCTCAGCATTTCGCACGAGCCATTGATAAGCAGGAGTGTTGACCTGAATCGCGCGATTCGCGTCCTTCGTGTCAACCGGGTCGCCGCCCACGTACAGATCGAGTGCACGGCCGGTGAAATGCGGACTGTTCAGAGCAAGACCGGCACTACCGGCGTTTGGCGATTCGCGGCGCAGTTTTTCCTGATACTCACGCGAGCGGAACGATGAAACTATCTTGAGGAATTTCTCATTCGCTGCGAGTTCAGTCGCTGAGGTGTGCTGAAGCTTCAAACTCGGATCCGCGATTGCAGCCGCGATCATCTGCTTGTAAGCAGCGTAGGTAGTTTTCTCAACCTGTCGCAACTCGTCCAGTCGCGCTGGGTCATAAAAATCCGAAGGCGGAGCCGTCAGCAACTGATCGGGAGTCGCAGGCGTTTTGTCCTTCAAACGATTGCTTTGCCAGGCAGAGACAAACGTCATCCAGGCATCTTCATCAAGCACGCCAGTCGGCGTGAGGCCTTTCTGCTTCTGCCACGCGGCGATGGCGCTCGCAAAATCGGACGTTGATGCGTCAGGCCTGAGGCTCAAGGTGCGGCCAATCAGTAAATCGTAGAGATACCAGCCGTGCTGCTGCTTGCTACCGAACGTCCAAAGCAGATCATTTCTGAGCAGTGTATTTTGGTTAATTGCGTCCGCGAATGCAGAAGTTGCAACGGAGTTCACCGGCGCGCGATCGGTGGTCATAACCGTCGGTTTCACAAACGTCTCGGGCTTCTGAGTCGGTGACTCAGTTTTCTGTTGCGATTCGTTTTTGGCGGAAGGCGATTGGCCACGGCTGTTCCGCGTTGCCAAAGTCGCGACGCTAATTACGAGGGCGAGGACGGCAATAATCTGCACAATACGTATGCTGAGGGTCTTCATAAGTACTTCTTTTCCAGTCTTTTTGTGAGGTTTCGTTTGCCGGGTGAAGTACTGAGATGCGCGAAGACTCCTCATGGTTTGACGCAAAATTAGCACAAGAACGGGCGGGAAAATAGAAGAAAAGGGCAAGGTCCAAGGGGCAGAGGGCGAAGGGCAAAGTGCCAAGCGCGAAGTGTGGTGTAAGAAAGACTTAGCGGGTGCGTTTGGATTTGGCGGTCGGAGGCTTCTTGACGACTGATGCTGACGTGACTGGTTGAGTCTTCCCGGTCTCCAGACCACGACCGGCTTTGATATCGGCAATGCTGGCGGTGAACTGTTCGTTTAGGGTGACCCGAGCGATCATCTGTTGGAGCGTCTTATCATCCAGGTTCGCGTCATCCACGCCGGCGTCTTTCAATTCGGCCCGCACGTTTTCAACAGTGAGCGTGTTCTTGTTGTAGACATCCGGATACAGGTGCAGCACGCCACCTTCGACGACCTGGGTATCGTAATTGATATCAACTACTAAGGGCGCATCAAGTTTGATTTGAAAGCGATCTTTGCTCTGCTTCGCGTGCTCAAGTTGTTGCTTCGAAACCTGCAGCGAGCGCGCGGCAATGATCTCGTCGATGAACTCGTAGAGCTCATTGAGCACCAGACGTACACAGCCGTGCGAAACGAGATGACCGATATCGCTTGGCTTGAACGCTTGGTGAATCAGAATCCCGCCGTTGCCAATCGGAATTTTTACTTTTCCCAGAGGGTTGCGTGGGTCATCAGCTTCCACCACTTCGCCAGGCGCGGCATCGTGCTCATATACCCACTCGCTGTCCGGCGGAATCCAGTCGGGATTAAAAACGATCTGCTTTCCGTAACGCAGGCCGCTCGGCAACTGAAAATCTTTGCGCCCGATGCCAATCTGATAAGTCTTTACTTCTTTGTTGCCTTGCCATAGCGTCAGTTGAAACGCAGGGATGTTGACCGTGATGTGAATGTCGCCATTCCCGGCCTGGAGCGGGGTTTGTTCGATGTGGCCGCCAGTGAACTTGTCTGAGCGCGCGGACTCTTCGCTATGCTTATAGGAAGCGCCGGCGAGTTCATCGGCTGAAATCGATTCGACTGTTAAAGAAATCGGCTTCGTCTCTTTCTTCCCGCCGTCGCGGTAGGCAACTTCCGCCCAGACATCGCCGGCAAAATCCGAAGGCACTTTGAGTTGAGATGAAAACTTTCCGGATGCGGCGTCCGTCGGTGTGTTGAGCTTCTTTAATTCGACATGGCGGCCCTCAGTGAACGCCGGCCGGTAAAGAACCTTGACGGACTGTGCACCGGGCGCGGTGACTGACAATGTGATGTGGTCGGAGCTGATGATCTGCCACTGATCGTCAGTCTTCGAGATGGGCGAAGCTTCGATTGTCGGTTCGGCGGCCGCGCTGCTCGTGTTGGCATTCGCACCGTTCCCATTGCCGGAACGGTTTGCCGGCTCGCACGCTAATAATCCCGCGACCAGTAGGATTAATAGGGCTAAAACCGCACATCGTCCGCGGCTAGCGGCATGTCGATACGAGAGTGGTCTAAACATAGTCAGCGCTCAGCGACGCAGCCGCACGTTGTCCAGAATTCGTCGCCGCGCGCTGAAAACCCGGTCGAGAATGGCCGCACGGCAGATCAGGCAGAGCTCATCGCCTCGATTGTCGCGCGAGCGGGGGAGCGTTGTGCCGCAAACCAAACAGTGCATCTCTTTCGTGTCAGGTGTTCGAGGATTGGAAGTGGCGTAGCCCATTTTTCGATCCCTTCGTCTTTCGATCCCTTCGTCCGTAAATGAGTCAGTCGGGCTGTGTAGGATGAAGGTGGGCAAAAATGATGCCAAGGGGTCCCGGCAAACGGCAAAGAGCCAAGGGCGAAGCGCAAAGGGCAAAGAGCAAAGAGCAAAGTTCTTAGCCCTTACCTCTTAGCCCTTAGCCCTTACCTCTTAGCCCTTAGCCCTTTACCTCTTACCCCTTCGCCGCCTTCCCGTTGCTTTCTTCGTTTGCTTCGCGGGCTTGCTCTTGGCGTGAGGTTTGGATTTCCCTGACTCTTTCGCTTTTGACGACTTGTCGTCCGCAGCCTCAGCGTCATCGGGCGGTAGTGAGCCACCAACTGCGTCGAGTGACGCCGTGATGAGGTCATCACTTGGGCGCACGCCATCGATAAAAGCGAACACGTGAAAGTTTGCGGCGCGCTCACGCAAGACCTCGATGCGACCGTCACGCTTTAACTGCGCCAGTTCATTCATCACAAAGTTCTGTTCGCCGAGCGGCATGAATCGATAATCAATATCGAACGCCAATCCAGTTGAATGCGGCGGAGTGTCGATAGTCGTCGCCGCGCGGTTCGACCGTCGCAGCACGTGTTGATACTCCTCTGGCCGGACGAGCGAACTCACCGGCAAAGGCCGGTCGAACTGCTTGTGATATGCGGCGGCGACTTGTTCCAGGATTTTCAACGCGGCCGGACGAAGCGAGCTGAGCATGGCCATTTTGAGCGCCTGCCGATCGGTGCCGTTGCTGATGTCATAAGAGCGGCCACGGAAATCTTTTGCGAGCGTCTGGAGAGACTTGTACTGGTTGAAGAGTTTCTGACGCTCAGCAGGCTGGCTGTACGAATGATCGAGCGCCGCCTTCTCTTCATCAATCGAACTCAATTGCTGTTCTTGTTCGTTCAACTGTTTCTGAAGGTCGGCACGTCTTCCGCGCTCACGACTCTTTAACGAGGTGAGTTGGCTCTTCAATTGATTGACGCTGTTCTGGACTTGTTGACGCTCGTTCGCCAGGCGCTGATAGGCTGCGCTCAATTCGAATTCATCGTAGATGCCGACAGTGTGATTGTCTTCATACAGTACGAACGCGCTCTCGTCCGCTTTCGCTCCAACACCGAACAGGACGTAATCGCCGGTCACAATCGGCACGGGCACCAGTTCGTGTCGCGAGATCATACCGGCAACATCCAGAAAATCCTGACAGGTTTGCAGGTTGTGCTTTGTCACCTCGGCCACCTGCGTGGCGAGAAACCAATGACGGTCTTCGTAATGACGCAATTCGGGCGGGACATCGAGCGCCGCGTCGCCTGCGACTGCCGTTCGATCCTCCTTTACCCTTTCAATTGCCTGAGCCCATTGTTCAGTGTCGTTGTAGTTGACCGGTGCCGAGACCTTATTAGGGTCATCCCGACGCCAGAACTTTTGCGGCGCGGTAAAGCGAAGTGCGGCCCAGACTCCGACGCCGGCGGCGACGCTGACAATCAGAAACAATGCAAACCTAAAGTTGCGATTCATGAAGACAAACGCGCGCGACCTCACCGTAATTCCACCGGCGAATGCAATTTTGGGGGCAGAATACTTATCGATGGTGGGACGCGAATCACAAGATTACTACAGGGGGCGGGTGGTTCAGCAATTAAGCTGCTTTGGTTCGTGACAGGCGCACGGAAACGTAAAGAATTTGAAATGATCAGAAGAGGCGATATCGAGTATCTTTGTACTACCACCCCAGCCCGGAATGCGCATCCCTAATCATCATTTCTTCTTGACTCATCGTGCGAACCGTCTTGCGGCAGCGCTGATCGTTACTCTCGTGCTCGCAATTTCGTGCGTCTCACTCGCTGCCACAAAGAGAACGGCCAATCGCGTTACAAGTGCTGAAGCGAAACAGGCAACAGCTCGTTTATCGGAGATGGGCTACGGTTCCGGCCGAAATGCGCTGATCGCGTTTCAGAAGTATGAGGGTCGCAAAGCGACCGGTCAGCTTACACGCTCGGACTTTGAAGCAATCATGAGCGCCAGCGCACCCGAAGCGCGGGATGCGGGCTATCGACATGTCGAAGTCGATCTCGACCGGCAAGTTCTGCTCATAATCGACGATGACGGCGCAGTGGAAAAAGCTCTTCCTGTTTCCACCGGCAGCAACAAACACTATCGCGAAAAGGGCCTGAGCGGTTTGGCCTATACGCCCCGCGGCCGGTTCAAGATTTACGCGAAGATTGCCGGCTGGAGGAAATCACCGCTCGGTATGCTCTATTACCCGAACTACTTCAGCGATGGATTAGCGATTCACGGAAACTCCTCTGTCCCAGACAGGCCCGCCAGTCACGGCTGCATTCGCGTTCCCAACTCTGCTGCGATTGATTTGTACAAGCGGATGCCGATTGGAACAATTGTGCTGATCTACGACAAGCAGTCTTTCGTTTCCGCGAAGGATTGGGCGACACAGTAAGCAGTAAGCAGAACGCAGAAAAACTACTTTCAGGCAAGCGCTCGCGGATTCGTTCATTCCTCTTGTTCGCAGTGCACTAACACTTCCCGCCAACTTTGCGCGATAATGATTGCGCTCTCTCACTACTGATCCCTCGAATCATCGATGCTCCAATGTCCCAGATGCGGCCGGCGATTTTCGAACGATGTGCTTGTGTGCCCGGCCGACCAGACGCCGCTCCAGGCCGACGCGACGATTGCCGATGTTCCGATCGATCCACTGCTGAACCGCGTTTTTGACGAGAAATACCGGCTGAATGAACGGCTGGGCGGCGGGGGGATGGGTACGGTCTATCGCGCGACCCACCTGCTGATTGATCGGCCAGTCGCCATTAAGGTTTTGAGTCAGAGATTTGTCGGCGACGACACTGCCCAACTGCGATTTCGTCGCGAAGCGCGCGCGGCCGGTCGCATGCAGCATCCGAACGCAGTCAGCGTCACGGATTTTGGCGCGACCACCGATGGTTATCTTTACATCGTGATGGAATTGCTCGAGGGGCACACTCTGCGCGACGTGCTCATGCGCGAGGCACCCCTGGACATCGCGCGAGCAATATCAATTATGCTTCAGACCTGCGCCGCGGTTGCGGCCGCGCATGAAGCGGGATTGATTCATCGCGACCTGAAACCGGCGAACATTTTTATCGCTCAACGTCCTGACACGCTGGCAGTCGTGAAAGTTCTCGACTTTGGTGTTGCGAAATTTGCAGTTGAAGAGCAAGCGGACGACGATTATCAAACGCTGACTCAGGTTGGGGCATTAATCGGCACGCCGCGCTACATGTCGCCGGAGCAGTGCTCAGGGAGCGGACCGGTCACTCCGGCTTCGGACGTCTACAGTCTGGGCATCATTCTTTACGAAATGCTGTCTGGTGCGCCGCCTTTCAATGCTGAGACCCCGCTCGCAATCGTCTTCCGCCAGGTCTCGCAACCGCCGCCGCCATTGCCGGCCTCAGTACCTGAAAAGTTGCGCGCAATCATTGAACGCGCGTTAGCAAAAGATCCGGTGAAACGATTTGCGAATGCTGAAGAGTTTCGTCATGAGTTGTTATCGGCGGCGGAAGCGCTGGGACTTGAACACCCGAGCAGCACGGCAAGGCCATTGACACTCGCAGCGCTGCGCGACTCTGGCGCCGAAAGTCCGTCGGGCAGTTTGGTCATCGATCTGGAGAGACTGCGGCAAGTGCAGGCGGCGTCACAATCGCGGGAAGGAAACGGTGATGGCTCTGGCATCATGAGCCCGGTCCGGCGAGAAATTTCCCGGCTCAACATTGGAGTCACGAAAGCGAGGAAGAGAAAACGGATCGATCTCGCAGTTGCGACGGTAATTTTGGCAATTCTGATTCTCGGTTCGGGTGTCGTCGTCGCTCGATGGTGGACCGGCGGCGGAGCACAGTCGAGCGCCGCCGTCACCGCAAGTCCTTCGCCTACCCCATCGCCATCTGCAACGCCGACGCCCGCCCCTGAAACAACTCCCGCAAATCATCCGCGCAGAAATCGCGAGAAGCCGTCGAAACTGAAAAGCGCCTGGGATAAGTTCAAGGGAATTTTCAAGTAGTCAGCAATGAATCGGTGGTGTCCTGCTTTGCGTGCCTTTGCGGCTGTCGCGCCAACGCACAAAGTCAGTTGAGACAGTACAGTCGAATCGCCGCCTGCCGGTTAGCAACCTCAATTTTTCCATATTATAGTGCTACGTCTGTTCTGCTGTCGGAATGACCACGAAATCATTTCAAGTCGGTAGTGCGACTTTCGGCGACGGCCGATTAACGATCATTGCCGGGCCGTGCGTGATCGAATCTGAAGAACACGCAATGATGATGGCGCGTGAATCCCTGTCCCGCGCTCAGGCTGCTGGTCTCGACTTCGTCTTTAAGTCTTCATTCGACAAAGCGAATCGCTCGTCGATCAAGAGTTTCCGCGGCCTCGGTATGAACGCCGGACTCGAGATTTTGGCGACGATCAAAAATGAGCTGAAGGTGCCCGTCATCACCGACGTGCACGATGTTGACCAGATTGAAGCAACGGCCGAAGTTGCGGACATCCTGCAAATTCCCGCATTTCTTTGCCGGCAGACGGATTTGATTTTGGCCGCAGCAAAATCGGGCCGCGCGGTGAACATCAAGAAGGGCCAGTTTCTGGCGCCGGAAGATGCGCGGAACATTGTTGACAAGGCGCGCGCGGCAGGAAGCGAACGCGTGATGATCACCGAGCGCGGCGTCAGTTTTGGCTACAACAATCTGGTGGTGGACATGCGATCGTTTCCCATCATGAGGGGCTTCGGCGTGCCGGTGGTGTTCGATGTGACGCACTCACTGCAATTGCCGGGCGGCAAGGGCGATGCAACTGGTGGTTTGCCGCAGTACATCGAACCGCTTGCGCGCGCTGGTGTCGCATGCGGTGTGGACGCGATTTTTATGGAAGTGCATGAAGCGCCGGAACGCGCGCCCTCCGACGGGCCAAACATGTTGCCGCTCGAACGCATGGGGCCACTGCTCGAGAGCCTCAGAGACATTCATGCACTGGTGCGGCAGCCGACAATGAAAACTGAAAAATGAGAATCGCAAATTGGAAATTCCTCATCGCTCTGGCGGTCATTCTATTCGTTCCGTTTCATACTTGTGCGCAAGACGAAGCGCGCGCCGCCTGGCAAGTCACGAACTTTGATATCACGGTCGCAAACCTGAATACCGAAAGAGCATTGAATGCGCGCGCTACCCTTAACGTGCGAAACGTTGGACGTGGGGGCGGATCCACGTTGACCTTACGTATTAATGCGAAGGCAGAGATCAAGAACGTCACAATCGGTGGCGCGATGGCAGGCTATCGAATGTTGCCGGAGGCACGCGGCGGTGGACAACGAATCCTCATCAATCTGCCGAGTACGATTGCTGCGAATGACGCGATCTCGGTCACGGTGGAATATCGTCTGCCGGTCGAAGACAACGCCGGCACCGCGTCCATCTCTCCGGTCGGATCGCAGTTCCTTCCCGCGGCGATGTGGTATCCGGCGCCGAACACCGCCTTCGCAGTACGAGGACCGGACTACGCGCCGTTTCGTCTAACCGTCAACAACGCGACCGCGATTTCATCAGGTACCGACAAAAGCGCCGGCGGCAACAGCGTCTTCGAGCAAACGCTGAATGCTCAACCATTCTTTGTCATTGGTGACTGGGACCGGGTGGATGGAGGAGCGAATGCGACTGGCATCGTCACGCTTGTTCCTAAAGGCTTCGGCGATGAAGAGCGAAAGCAAGCCCAGAATTTGATGACACTCGCAGCGAGCGCGCGAACGTTTTATGCGAGCCTGTTTGGCGCTGCTCCTGAGCTGCCGATTCGTCTCGTCGCGGTCAGGCGCGGCGCCGGTTTTGACGATGCCGGCGCGATTCTAATGAGCGAAGGCGCGCTGCGCCGTAAGAAAGTTGACTCAAATACGGCGCTCGGCATTGCCGAGGCCGTCGCGCGAATTTGGATCGGCGCCAACAGCGCAGTCCGCGGTGAAGGCTATGGCGTGCTGCGGGAAGGCCTGGCAAGGTACGCGGCAACGCTCTTCATTGAAAAAGAATTCGGCGCCGACGCTGCGAATGAAGAACGCGCGCGCCAACGACAGGCATACGCATCGATTGCTAAGCGTGACGCTCCGCTGGCACGGACGACTGCGCTTGATCCCACTTACTTTAATTCCGTGGGCAACAAAGGTGCGATGGTCTGGCGACTGGCGGCTAATTTGATGGGACGTGAAACGTTTCTTGCGGTGGTTCGCGACTCTTTATCGGCTTCGCAAAAAGAGATCGAGGGTTTCACGCTCGCGCGTTTGCGAACTGCATTAAACGCGCGCGGCGGCGCCACGGTGAAAGGCATTCTTGATTCGGAATTGGATCAGTCCACGGATATGGATTTGCTGATTGGCTTGCCGCAACAGCAAGGCGGACAGTGGACTGCGGCGCTGCGCAATCTCGGTTCGTTCGATGCGAAACTAACCGTGGCGGGCGTAACCAGCTCTGGGCAGAAAGTGATGACGGAAGCGACCATTCCCGCGCATGACTTTGCACAAGTGTCGTTTTCAAATCCCGCGCCCATCTCGCGCGTCGAAGTCGATCCCGAAAAGCTGTATCCACAACTTGATTACACAAACGACGTCGCGCCACGTCAAATCGAAGTCTCCGCATCGTTAGGCGAGGCGATGCGTTTGTTCGGTACGCAGGATTTTGCGAAGGCCGAAGCATTGACGAAACAGTTAGTCGCCATCGCGCCGGAAATGCAGGAAGCGCGCGTGCTGTTCGCGCGTGCCCTGCTGGCGCAAAACAAACTCGATGAGGCAGAACGTGAATTCAAACAGTTGGCCGATAATCGTTTCCCGACGCCTTCGACACTTGCCTGGTCGGCCATCGGCCTTGGTGAGATTGCGTTGCGTCGCGGCCAGGCCAAGGATGCTGCACGTCTGTTCAATGAAGCCGTGCGTGCTGACGCTGAATATGCCGCGACATTGAATGCGCGCGCGGCGCGAATTCGCGCTGAGGCGGCGGCGGCTGCGACGCCGGCGATCGACGAATCAGTTAAGGCGTTCGTTGCCCAGCTCGACACGGCAATTCGCACCGGGCGGCAGAATGAAATTGTGCCGATGGTGGTACCAGGCGAACTGAAGAGATTTATTCAGCAGGTTGTCGGTACGCAGCCAGAGTTGTGGGAGACGCGTGTGCTGCGCACTGAAGGGCTGAGCGCGAATGAGATGGCCGTCGATGTTTCAATGCAGACAAGGCAGCTCGGCGCCGACCATTCGGGCACGGCAGTTTTCATCGTTGCCAGGGTCGGCGGTGCATGGAAACTGAATGGAATTGAGTTGTTCGAAGTGAAATAGGAGCGCACGCATCCTGCGTGCGGTACGCAGGCATCCTGCCTGCCTGGTGTGTTTTGAAACTCGAAACCCGAAACTCGGAACTTGAAAGTGATGAGATAATTGGTCGCGCTAAACGCGTCAAATTATTACTAATGGACTGTGACGGCGTGATCACCGACGCTCGAATCTGGTTGACGCCGGATGGTGATGAGCAGAAGGCTTTTCACGCGCGCGACGGGCAGGGAATTTCCGTCTGGCACCGCGCCGGCTGGCAGAGCGGAATTATCTCAGGACGCGCGTCCAGTTCAGTCGAACGCCGGGCGCATGAACTGAAGATGAAGTACGTGCATCAGTACGCGAAGAACAAGATTGTCGCACTGGAAGAGATCCTCGCCGACGCGAATGTTAGCGCAGGTGAATGTTGCTACATCGGAGACGACCTTGGTGACGTTGCGGTGATGCGACGAGTCGGACTTGCGGTGGCCGTCGCTGACGCGGCGGACGACACCAAAGCCGCCGCGCACTATGTGACGACGCTCGAGGGCGGCAAGGGCGCAGTCCGCGAGGTGATTGAGTTGATTTTAAAAGCGCAGGATCGATGGGATGAATTGGTTGTGCAGGTGACGACGCATTGACAAAGATGGCTGACTAGAACGCGACCGTCTCGGTTACTGCCGCGGTCGGCGAGGACGTTGCGGGTAGTGAATTTGCATCTTCTCTGCGTTCTCTGCGAAGCCCTCGGTTTGGCCTTTGCGGTTAATGCTGCAAACGTTAGGAACTACCGCAGAGGACGCCGAGCATTTCGAGGACCAAGAGGAAATCGAAAACCGGGAACTACTCTTTTGCGCTCCAGTCAAAGTCACAGTATCTGGTTGACAGGTCTGTTTCCATCCCTCATCCTTCCGCTCTCATTTTTGCTGTTCGAGCGGGCGTAACTCAATGGTAGAGTGTCAGCTTCCCAAGCTGAAAGTTGCGAGTTCGAGCCTCGTCGCCCGCTCCATTCTCCTCAGTAAAATTGCAAAGTCTGATCGCCTAACGACTCAAAAAGCCGACCGTCCCGCAAAACGTCCCGCAAATCGAAATCCAAACTCTGTTTTTGACCCTGTTTTGGTGCGCCCGTTGCAAGAGGCGCGTGCCATGGACTACACCATTGCTATCAGCAAGCGACGACGACACCAGAAAGTCGAGTACCTGGCTCGTCTGATGTACCGAGATAACGAGACTGGAGCCAGAAAGGAGAAATCCAAAACCGCTCCGTCTATGTCCGAAGCAAAGCGCTGCCTCAAGGACTTAGAAAACGAGTTCCAAATCGGAGGCCAGCGGACGGTTGAGTCAGAACACATGACCTTTCCCGAACTAGTGAAGCACTGTAAAGAAACCCGTTACTGTGAGGCTCAGTTTGATAATGATGGCCGCAAAATCATCGGGGTTAGGGGGAAAGACACAATCGAAGCTCAAATCAAGGCCTTGGAAGATTACTTTGGCTCGATAAGGCTGCGCGACATTCAAGTAGCGAATCTGCGAGCTTACCGAAAGCATCGATTGTTCTGCAAAAACCGCAGAGGTGAGATGTTGAGTGTCGCTACCGTTAATCGCGAGCTATCGACCATGCGGGCCATGCTAAATGAGGCATTAGTCAATGACTGGATTCTCACAAATCCATTCAAAAAGGTGCGTTCTGGTGAATTGATTAGCATTGCGGATGAACGCAGGCGCGAAACCATCCTGAGCGTTGAGGAAGAAAAAGCGCTGCTGGCAGCTTGTTCTGGAGACTTGCGTCGGCACTTGAAGGCGCTGGTTGTCGCAGCGTTGGATACAGGAGCTCGACAGGGCGAACTGTTGAAGTTGCGTTGGTCGGACATTGATTTCGAAGAGGGCGTTATCAAGAACGTTACGAGTTATAAAGGCAAAACCGTTCAAAGGCGCGAAGTGCCCCTTACGGGGAGATTGAGAGCGGTCTTGCTTGATCTCAAAGCGAAGCCGGGCGTTGCTGCCTATAGGCGTAGCCCTATTACCGGCAACAAGCCCGATAGTTCGCTTGTGTTCAGCATTGCGAGTAACGTTCAGAATAGCTGGCGCGAGGCTCGAAAGGACGCCAACTTGGAGCACATCCGCTTTCACGATCTACGCCACACGGCGGCGACGCGTCTAGCGCAGAAGATGCAACTTGCTCTCGTGGGCCAAGTATTAGGACATAGCGATCCAAAGACAACCAACCGCTATGTTAATCGGACCCGTCAAGTGATTAATGAGGCGGCAATCATTCTCGATAGTTGGCAGCAACAAGAGCCGCCGATCATCGAAGGCAAGGCGGTCAATTGAATCGTACGGCTGCCAATGTCTTCAGAATTCATTTTCCAGATCAATGAACGGACTTAATCTTTGCCTTGCGCTCTGCGAACGACAGATATTGTTCGAGGTGCGCCTCGCCGACAACTTTTCGGTCACCCACTTGGTAGTAACCTAACTTTCCGGTACTCATCAAACGCGAGACGGTTGCGGGGTGTACTCCGATCACCGCTGCTACTTTGGCGATGGAATATTTTGGCTCGGTTGTTTTCG
>DASYPX010000168.1:0-3242 GCA_036006125.1 Pyrinomonadaceae bacterium
TGAGACTTTCGGCACAGTCGAGCTGATGCCGCTGCCGGCGGCTTGCGCATCAGTCAGCGCCTTTTCAGAGTGCTCATGTGCGCCAAGGTCAGCAGTCGCAACAATCACGAGTAGCGCGGTAACGCCGAGCGTGGCGAGAACATAGAGAAGTTCTGTCTTCTCGAAATAAATAAGAACAAATACCGCGATCGCCAGTCCAAGAATCCAAAGATAGGTCAGACTGCGGCGCTTCTTTGCTTTAGCAGTAATTCGTTGACTCATGTTTGTAGTTGAGAAAAACCTAAAACGGTATCCGCTGTGGAACGACGCCGATCGCACCGGTTGCCATGCCACGGAATATCTCAGCTAAGCCCTTCGATGAGAACGTCGAACTGCGGCCGACATCGACTATGTCATAAGGCTCGAGCAATGGATCCGGAGACTTGCCCTTTTTGATATCGTCGTAGTTAAAAGTCAGCGGCTCTACGCCATTCTGTCCTTCCTTCCGACGATAAATAAACACTTCCGATTTTGCCATTCGCTGCGGACCACCGGTCATAGCGATTGCCTGTCGCAGTGTCATGCGATCTTTCAAAACGATCGGCCCCGGCTGCACCACTAATCCTGTAACATAAACCGGAAGACCTTCCGTAACGATCACAATGTCACCCGGACGAATATAGGGATCCTCAGAGCCGAACCCATTTTTAATCGTGTTTATTTGAATCATTCGGAGTTCGCCTATCGCTGGTTCTTTCGCCTCGGGCTTTGCGTCAGCGTCAGTAGTTGTTCCGGCAGTTGATGACGCGGTCGAGTTTTTTGCGATTAGACTATCTGCAATATCTTCCGGCTCAGGACAGAGTTCCGGCTCGGTATGCATGATTTGAATTGTGCCACTTGCACTGGCAGTAATGCCGCCCGCCGCGGCCAACAATTCGTGCAATCTAATTCGTCGTGTCAGCGCCAGGCTTTTCGGCGTCCGCACTGCCCCAAAGATCGAGGCGGGCTGCCGACTGTGTCTTTCAAGCACGCGCACACTGACGCGAGGCTTTACGATGTACTTCGCGTAGGCATCAGTGATCGCCTTTTGAATCTCTTTTTCGTTGCGGCACTTCGCTGGAATCGGATCCTCTATGAATGGAAGCGAAGAGATGTTACCGTCCTCATCGACTTCGACCGTTGAATTGAGGTCAGACTGACCAAAAACACGCACGTCAAGCAAGTCTCCCGGGCCGACGCGGTACCGTCGACCTCCCTGATTGTCGACGTCTGAAGTTGTCGCGGAAGTTCTGACGTCTGAAACCTGACTCTGAGGTTGGTCTTGCGCTAAAGCCGAAAACAAGCCCGAAGCAGCAAGAGTCGCACTTAAGATCAATAGGAGTTTTTTGGTCATAGCTACCTCGATTTCTTACGAACGCCGTTCGAAATGCCGTTCTAAACGCAATAGGGCCGGCATTATGCACGCCGCTTGTGTTTGCGGGGAGACAATAGAATACCGAATCCGGTGAATAACCAGTTGCAATGGTCGCACAAAAGCCGACGTATGCCAAACAAACGCATGTACCACGGTGTCGGGTCGTAACCGCGACGAATTCTGCTGCTACCGCATTTTGGACATTTGCTGGTGATGCTTCGCAAAGTTAATTTTCCCTCACGCGTCGCGTCTTTCGCGTCTCGGTTTCGACAGCGTGCGTTGCCCGGCGAGCACGCAACAACTCGATCTCCCTCGTTATCTGTTCAGCGGCCAACTGATGATCACCCTCAGCCCTTGTTAAATAGAAAAGCGCGTCCCGATAACAGTCAATCGCACGGCCGTAGCGTCCCTTGAAACTTGCGCGTTGTGCGAGTTCAACCCAGTGAGCAACGCGACTGGTAGTCACGAATTCGCGCACCGCCGCGGCCGACCTTTGCAAGTCTTCTTCTTCAGGATAGCTTGCGAGCGCAGTATCGATGCATTCGAGCGCCCGGTTCGCGGCCTCAATTTTTTCGTGCAGCCGAGCGCGTTGTTGAGCTTCCTGCGTTAATGATTGCGCGGAATTCCGCGCCCATGCCAGCAAATGATGTTTCTGCAAGGCGCGGACGCGTTCCTGCCGCGCCCGGACTGTCAGTCGTCGTTCGGTGGAGATGCTCGGCGACGCCAAAGATCTCTCGGTGATCTGAAGAAAATCGCCGCACATCTGAAACACTCTTAAATGGATCTCGGGACGCGTGTTGTTAGCGTCGGCTTCCACTGATTGTTTTTCGAGACCGCGCAAGATCTCGCTTTGCGAAGGGGGCGGTTGCCCGCGATATTCAGCAGACCGCGTGCGGTCGCGCCTGGCAGAACGGGGCTGCTCCGCCTGCAAGTAGCGCGCTAACGCTCGACGCATGACCACTTCGCGCGCGGATACTGCGACAAGCATTACCACGCTAGCGGCCAACCCCGCAGGCACCCACGGGTTCTCTTCGGCTTGTAGCATCCACCACAGCACGAAGAACAAAGTCGCGGACACAGCAGTCGCCACCACCATATAAGCTGATGTAGACGGCATGCGGCGGCGCGCTCCTCGTGGTCGAGAGATACGCACGCCAACTGTCGAATTGCCTTTGTGGTGAAGCGGCTCCACTGGCGCAAATAATAACAAGAGACAAGACAGCTAACTAGTAAAAAAGGCCGATTTGGCAACTAGATTCGTGGCGTTAATGGTAATCACGCCGTCGTTATAGTAAACATACTTCGCACTTTTCCACGCCGATGAATTGATCGGCAGTACACATCGCCGGGAGGCTTGTTGATGGATAACGGGTTTGCAGGTAAATCTGTGATAGTTACGGGTGCCACTTCCGGAATTGGACAGGCCGTCGCGCGCGCATTTCGTAGCAACGGGGCGCACGTGGCGGCAATCGGCCGCAATGAAGTCGCATTGAATGATTTGTATGCCGCAGACGGAAAAGTGTTGCGAGTCCCCGCCGACGTTACCGACAGTGATGACTTGGGGACCGTGGTTGAGGCAGTGATCAGAACCTTCGGGCGCCTTGATGTACTGGTGAACGCAGCGGGCCATATTTCGAGCGGCACCATTGAGAACACCGATCTAGCCGCTTGGGACGCGATGATGAACGTCAATCTTCGCGCACCGTTCCAATTTATGCAGCTGTGCGCGCCTCACTTGATCGAGGCGAAGGGAAATATCGTTAACATTTCGAGCGTCACCGGACTGCGTTCGTTCCCCGGCGTCCTGGCGTATTGCGTTTCCAAAGCAGGGCTCGACCAACTAACGCGT
>DASYPX010000169.1:0-5951 GCA_036006125.1 Pyrinomonadaceae bacterium
TCTCGACATCATGCATGCGGCGGCCCAGGGAGTTATCGCTGGCGCCAATATGTTGCTGGTAGATTTTCATCCCGCACCGGCGCGTGCGCTGGTTGATGGGCCTCAAGCGTTATTGCTTGAGGAACTGCCGCACTTCCTCGATGACGTGCAACTGGCGCGTGAAGCATACGAAAAACGCGTCCGGTTGGCGGCCAAGTATGCTGATGATCTTCAGGCCGTCGCTTAGGAGTAGCTCGCCGAGCTTGTATTGATCGAACGCAGGTGTGCCATGAATCATCGCGATTTGGGAGGCAGAAGTCTATTGTAGCCGCTGCTCCGCCAGACGATCTGCCGCTCGATAAGTCGGAATGCCCTCGGCTTCCGCCATGCGGAAGATGCCCAGCAGCGTGTCATAGATCTCTTCGACCTTTGCCGCGGATTTCGTTGCCTCCCAACCAAGCAATTCGCGGCATCCACTAATCATACCGCCCGAGTTCGCTGCGTAATCGGGCGCGTACAAGATCCCCAAGCGAGCAAGCTCATCGCCGTGACGCGCCTCTAACAATTGATTGTTCGCGCCGCCGACGACGATTTCAACCTTCAACTGAGGAATTGTGTCGTCGTTGATGATGCCACCCAGCGCGCACGGCGCGAAAATGTCGGCATCAGTTGCGTAAATCTCTTCAGGTGCAACGGCGAGTGCGCCAAATTCCTTAATCACGCGTTCGACCTTAGTTGGATCGACTTCCGACGCAATCAACCGCGCACCGGCCTGGTGAAGATTTGAGGCGAGCCAATACCCAACGTTGCCGCATCCTTGCAACGCCACGGTTCGGCCGCTGACATCATCTGAACCCCAACGATGTTTCGCCGCAGCCTGCAGTGCGCGAAAGACACCGCGGCCCGTGACCGGCGAAGGGTCGCCGGATTTTCCCAACAAGCCGGCGACGTGATTAGTTTCCCTGCGTACGAACTCCATATCAGCAGGACTCGTACCGACATCCTCAGCGGTGATGTACTGACCGCCGAATGTGTCGACGAAACGTCCGTGCGCGCGAAAGATCCTTTCGCGATCAATCTCGCTGCCGGAACGCAGCACGATCGATTTACCGCCGCCGAAAGGAATTCCGGCCAGCGCGTTCTTGTAAGTCATGCCCCGCGCGAGCCGCAGCAGATCTTGAACAGCTGCTTCATCGTTCTCGTATTTCCAGAAGCGCGTGCCACCGACGGCCGGACCAAGCTTCGTGCTGTGAATGGCGACGAAACCGCGATAGTCGCCATCAACACATGACGCGACGCGTTCGTAATCGGGGAAGTTGAGTTCGGTAATGTTCAAGTGAATGAGTCTAACTTAGGACATCAAACAGTACAGAACCGCGAGCGGTGGCGAGCGGGAAAAGAACGCAACTTCGAACAACGCCCGGTAATGTCGAGTCGTTATCCCGCTCGCTACCGCTCGCGGTTCTGTAAATTATCGCTTCATCAACGGCAACACGATCCGTGACGGATACTGCACAGAGTGGTAGACACGCTCGGTGGCTTTCTGAAAGTCCGCGTCAGTACCCTGCTTGTAGTTCGCCATGAACTTCTGCGGATTGCGAGCGACCAGCGGGAACCAGGTGCTTTGAATCTGCACCATAATGCGGTGGCCTTTTCTGAACGTGTGCACAATGCCCGGCATCACGTAAGAAATCTTCGCGGGTCGATTCGGAACGAGCGGCTCCGGTTTTTCAAAGCTGTTGCGATAGCGCGCGGGAAACGGCTCGCCCCGCAGGAGCATTTCATAACCACCGGGCTTGAACACTGAGAAAGCGGAGTTCTCAGGCGGCTTGACGCGTTCAGGATCGCCATTTGGCAGTTTCTTACCGGTCTCTGGAAATTGGTAATCATCCGGAAAGACGTCAATGAGCTTGACGACAAAATCCGAATCGGTACCACTCGAGGAAACAAACAACTCAGGTTTGATACTGCCGGCGACCGTCACATCGTCCGTCAACGGTTCCGTTTGATAGACGAGCACGTCCGGACGCGTCGCCGCGAACCGCTGATCTTCCGTCATGAAATCCGCCGGATAATTCAGAGTAATCTTCTGCGTGTAAGGAACGGGATTCCATGGATCGCTGACGTACTCGTCGTAAGCCTTCGTCCCGTCGGGCGGCCGCTTACCAGTCGCGCCGTCTCCGAACTTCAGTTGTCCGTTGTCGAGCAGATAGAGCGACGCATCGTTGGAAGCCGTCGGCGACCAATTCGCGTACTCGCGCCAGTCAAAGGTACCGGTGTCGAATCCGTTGACTTCCTTGATCTGTGAGATGTCGCCTTTGTCCTTTAAGAAGTAAGTGAAGAATGGCAGCTCGAAAATTCGGCGATAATCGAGACTGACATTGCCGCCAAAATAAGCGGTTCCCAGCCAACTACCTTCTGAGCGCTCCCAACAACCATGACACCAGGGGCCCATCACGAGGACATTGAAGATGCCCGGATTCTGTTTCTCGATCGCCTGATAAGTGTTCAGCGCGCCGAACAAGTCTTCATCGTCGTACCAACCGCCCACGGTCATCACGGCGGCATGAATGTTCTTCAGGTGCGGCAAAATATTTCGCTCTTTCCAAAACTGATCGTAGTTCGGATGAAGCAGCATCTGGTCCCAGAACTTCGACCGAAAACCCATCTTCTGCCAAAACCAGTCTCCTGATTTTCCCAGCCCGCCCATGTCGAGATAAAACTTGTAGCCATCCTGCGTGCCCGACGCAAAGGGCTTCACATAATCGTTCGTGCCGGTGGGCGCCGGTCGTTGCTGGCCGAAATACGCGAAAAAGCTGTAGTTCTGCGCGAGAAACAGCGCGCCGTTGTGATTGATGTCGTCGCCATGAAACCAGTCAGAGACGGGCGCCTGCGGCGAGATCGCTTTGACCGCGGGATGTCCGTCGATGCCGGCCATCGACGTATAAAAGCCGGGATAAGAAATCCCCCACACGCCGACGCGACCGTTGTTGTTCGGCACGTTCTTGATGAGCCAATCGACCGTGTCGTAAGTGTCGGTCGTCTCGTCGATTTGATTGCCGGTCTTGTTAGGAATGTAAGGCCGCACATCTTCATAGACACCTTCGCTCATGTAACGCCCGCGCACGTCTTCGTAAACAAAAATGTAACCTTCGCGCGCAAACAATTCGTTCGGCCCAAGCAGCCCTTTGTAACTATCAGCGCCATACGGCCCGACGCTGTACGGCGTGCGATCGAACATGATCGGATATTTGTGATCTTTGTCTTTCGGCTCATAGATGCATACAAACAGCTTCACGCCATCGCGCATTGGAATGTAAACCTCGCGCTTCGTGTAATGACTCTTGATGTAGTCGGCGAGTTCACGCTGCGTCTGTTGAGCAGATGCTACGCACGTAGCGATCACGATTAGCAGGACAGTTGCGGCCAGTTTGAATAGGCGACTTGCTTTCATATTCATCTCCGGGACGTCAGACTATTTTTTCACAATTGAGAGAATGGTCGGATTGTAATCACCCTTTGGGGTAAGTCGCAAAGACGGAGTTATAATCTGTGCATCCTCCAAAAATAACGGCCTGCTGATTCCAAGGAGAACTTTATGGCCAAAGTTACCGACCTAAACGTCAACGGCAAGAAGATGACGGTCGATGTGGATGCGACCGCGAGTTTGCTGTCAGTACTGCGGAACGATTTGCATCTGACCGGCAGCAAATACGGTTGCGGCGAAGGCCAATGCGGCGCCTGCACGGTCTTGCTCGAGGGCCAGCCCGTGCGTTCGTGCATCACGCAGGTAGCTCGCGCCGCCGGCAAGCAAATCACGACCATCGAAGGTCTGGAACGCGACGGAAATCTGCATCCGCTGCAAGACGCCTTCATCAAAGCTGACGCGATGCAATGCGCCTACTGCACTTCGGGAATGATCATGGCTGCGGCAGGTTTGTTGAAGAAAACGGCGAGGCCTTCGCGCGATGAAATCATCGAAGGAATGAACGGCAATATCTGTCGCTGCGGCACTTACCAGCGCATTATCGAAGCGATCCAGATTGCGTCAGGCCAAACAACGACGAAGGAGGCCGCGAGATGATCGACAAACAGGACATCATCAACGAAATTGAACTCGATCGGTTCGAGCTGTTTGAAAAGCCGCACTATAGCTTCGCTTTTGATCGACGTGACTTCATCAAAGGATTCGGGCTCGGCATCGTTTTCATTGTGCCGGTCACGCGCGCACTCGCACAGCAGCGAGGCGAATCCGGCCGCGGCGGTTTCAACCAAAGTCTGCCGAATGACGTGAGCGCGTGGATTCACATCGCCGAAGACGGCGGTATCACCGTCTTTACGGGCAAAGTCGAAGTTGGTCAAAACACGAGAACCACGTTGACGCAATCGGTCGCGGATGAATTACACGTGCCGTTGGGTTCGGTCCATCTCGTGATGGGTGACACGGATGTTGTGCCGTTCGACATGGGTACGTTTGGCAGTCGCTCGACGCCGACGATGGCGCCGCAGCTACGCAAAGCCGCAGCCGCTGCGCGTGAAATGCTGATCGCAATGGCCGCCGATCAAATGAAGGTGGCTCCTGCTGATCTGCGAATCGTCGATGCTCGCTTTGTAAACCACGACAAGTCGAAGATCCTGACGCTCGCCGAGGTTGCGAAAGGACGCAAGCTCGTCAAAGTGATCCCCGAAGACATTGCGATCACTCAACCAAAAGATTGGACGATCGCCGGAACTTCCGTTACCAAAGTTGACGCTAAAGCCTTTGTTACCGGCGCTCACAACTACACGACCGACATCCAACGCGAAGGAATGCTCTTCGGCAAAGTCGTGCGTCCATCAGCATTTAACGCAACGCTGGTGTCTGCTGACACGAAGGCCGCGGAAGCAATGCCCGGCGTCAAAGTGGTGACGGATGGAAATTTTATCGGCGTTGCTGCGCCCGATCAGCAAATCGCGACGCGCGCAGCGAACGCGATAGTCACTAACTGGAAAGCGCCGGCGCAACCATCAAATGCCGAACTGTTTGAAGGTTTGCGCAAGACGCCAGTAGGTGAAGGCGGCGGGGGAATACGACCGCAAGGATCGGTCCCCACGGGCATGGCCGCCGCGGATAAGAAACTTGAGCAGAGCTATACCGTCGCCTACATTGCGCACGCGCCGCTGGAACCGCGTGCCGCGGTTGCTGAATGGAATGGTGACAAGCTAACGGTATGGACGGGGACTCAACGTCCATTCGGCGTGCGTGGCGAACTCGCTGAAGCTTTTCACGTCCCACAGGAAAAAGTTCGCGTGTTGGTCCCGGACACGGGGTCCGGTTACGGAGGCAAACACACGGGGGAATGCGCGACTGAAGCTGCGCGGCTGGCGAAGGCTACCGGCAAACCTGTGAAACTGGTTTGGACAAGGGAAGAAGAATTCACCTGGGCCTACTTCCGACCGGCTGGCGTCATCGACGTCAAGAGCGGCGTGAAAAACGATGGCACGATCACCGCATGGGAGTTTCACAACTACAACTCGGGCAGTGCCGGCCTTCAAATCAAGTACGACATTCCCAACAACGAGATACGCTTTCACGAATCAAATTCGCCGCTGCGCCAAGGCTCATATCGAGGGCTGGCCGCCACAGCGAATCACTTTGCGCGGGAATCGCACATCGACGAACTTGCCAATGCCGTGAACCTGGATGCGCTCGAGTTCCGTCTGAAAAACACAAAAGACGAGCGGCTACGCGGCGTGCTCACCGCCGCCGCGAACAAGTTCGGCTGGGGAAAAACCAAGTCCGCCGCTAACCACGGCTTTGGCATTTCGTGCGGATTTGAAAAGGGCGGCTACGTGGCAACGTGTGTTGAGATTTCACTTGAATCGCCAACTAGTAAAGAAGATCCAAAGAACAAGCGCGTGCGGATTGTGCGCGTAGTCGAGGCCTTTGATTGCGGCGCGGTCGTTAACCCGATGCAGCTGAAGAATCAGAT